>JAIXWZ010000079.1 GCA_027491035.1 Comamonadaceae bacterium
AGCTGATCGGCGGCACTCAGGGCCAGGGTACCCGCGCTGACGGTGGTGGCGCCGGTGTAGGTCTGGGCGGCAGCCAAGGTCGTGGTGCCCGAGCCGGTTTGGCTCAAGCCGCCCGCGCCACTGACGGTTTGGGTCAGGCCCACCGCATCGCTGCGGTTGATCTGAAGCGTGGTGCCACTGCTCAGGGCCACGTTGCCGCTGCCCAGCGTGCCGGTGGTCCCGCCGCTGCCGACCTTGAGCGTGCCGGCGCTGACGGTGGTGGCGCCGTCGTAGGTGTTGCTGCCGGTCAAGGTCAGCGTGCCGGTGCCCAGCTTGGTGAGCGTGCCGCCCACGCTGCTCAAGGCGGTCGCCAGGGTGACGCTGCGGCCGTTGGTGTCGATCGCATAGGCCTGGCCACTTGCGCTGCTGAAACGACCTGAATAGTCGGCAGTGTTGCTCGCCGAATGCTGCAAGGTGCCGCCGGCAAAACTGATGACGCCACTGCTGCCGATGGCCCCGGCCGAGCCCAAGGCCAGTGTGCCGGCGCCCAGAGTGGTGCCGCCGCTGTAGGTGTTGGTGCCGCCGAGCGTCAGGGTGCCGCTGCCCGCCTGAGTCAAGCTGCCGCTGCCGCTGATGTCACCGCTCAGGGTGATGGCGCCCGTGCGGTTGACCACCAGAGCCGCGTTGTTGACCACGTTGCCGGCGATGCTGCCGCTGCTGCCGCCCGCGCCCAGCTGCAAGCTGCCCGCGCTAATGGTGGTGCCGCCGTCGTAAGTGTTGTCACCGGTGAGCGTGAGCGTGCCGGTACCCAGCTTGGTGAGCGTGCCGCCCGCGCTGCTCAAGGCGGTAGCCAGGGTGACGTTCCGACCGTTGGTGTCGATCGAATAGGCCTGGCCGGCTGCGGTGCTGAAACGGCCGGAATAGTCGACGGCATTGGCGCTGCTGTGCTGCAGGGTACCGCCGGCAAAGGCTATGGCCCCCGTGTTGCCAAGCGCGTCCACCGAGCCCAAAGCCAAAGTGCCTGCGCTCAAAGTGGTGCTGCCCGAGTAGGTGTTGGTGCCCGAAAGCGTCAGGGTACCGCTGCCGGCCTTGGTCAAGCCGCCCGTGCCGCCTATGTCACCCGCATAGCTGCTGCTGCCAGCGCCGCCCACACTCAGGGTGTTGCTGCCCAGGCTGACGCTGCTGCCTGCCACGCCTGTGAGTGAACCCAGGGTGATGGACGCGCCCAGACTGAGGTCGGCGCCAGCGGCACTCAAGTTCACCGCGGCGGTGCTGGGCAGGGCAGTGGCACTGGAGAGAACCAAGGAGCCTGCAGCCACTTCGGTGGTGCCGCTGTAGGTATTGGTGCCGCTGAGCGTGAGTGTGCCTGCGCCCAGCTTGGTCAAGCTGCCGCCCACGCTGCTCAGGGCCGTGGCCAGGGTCAGACTCTGGCCGTTGGTATCAATCGAATAGACCTGGCCCGCCGCCGTGCTGAAACGCGCGGAATAGTCGCTGGTGTTGTTGGCGCTGTGCTGCAGCGTGCCGCCAGCAAAGCTGATGCTGCCCGTGCTGCCGATGGCGTCTGCCGAGTCCAAGGCCAGGGTGCCGCCCGCGAGCGTGGTGCCGCCGCTGTAGGTGTTGATGCCCGACAGGGTGAGGGTGCCTGCGCCCGACTTGTTCAGCGAGCCAGTGCCACTGATAACGCCGCCCAGACTGATCGCGCCAGAGCGGTTGATGCTCAGCGCGGCATTGTTCAGCACATCGCCGACGATGCTGCCAGAAGCACCACCGGCGCCGACTTCCAGCGTGCCGACACTGAGGGTGGTGCCGCCTGAATAGGTGTTGCTGCCGGTCAAAGTCAAGATGCCTGCGCCCAGCTTGGTCAGCGAGCCGCTGCCGCTGATGTCCCCAGCCAAAGTGATGGCACCCGTGCGGTCAATGACCAGCGCCGCGTTGTTGAGCACATCACCGGCCATGCTGCCGCTGCCGCCGCCAGCGCCCACCTGCAAGGTGCCTGCGCTGATGGTGGTGGCTCCGCTGTAGGTGTTGCCGCCGGTCAGCGTGAGTGTGCCCGTACCCAGTTTGGTGAGGGTGCCGCCGCTGCTGGTCAAGGCGCTGGCCAAGGTGATGTTCCGGCCATTGGTGTCGATGGCATAGGACTGGCCTGCCGTGTTGGCGAAGCGGGCGGAATAGTCTGCGGTGTTGCCGGCGCTGTGCTGCAAGGTGCCGCCGGCAAAGCTGATGCTGCCACTGCTGCCCAAAGCACCCGCCGAGCCCAGTGCGAGCGTGCCTGCGCTCAGGGTGGTGCCACCGCTGTAGGTGTTGCTGCCGCTGAGCGTGAGCGTGCCTGATCCGGATTTATTCAAACCGAAGCCCACACCCGAGACCGCCCCAGACAGCGTCAAGGCCGTGCCTGCCACGCTGACGGTGCTGCTGGCGGTCAAACTCATGGCGCCGGACAGGCTGCTGCTGCCGGTCGATGTGGCCAGGGTGCCGCCTTGCAAGGTGAGCGCCTCGGCGCCCACGGCCACGCCGCGCAAGTCCAATGTGGCGCCACTGGCCACACTCACCCCAGCCGCGGTGGAACCCAGACCCGAAGCATGGCTCAGAGCCAGCGTGCCTTCGCTCACGACCGTGGCGCCGCTGTAGCTGTTGCTGGCCGCCAGCACCGCCGTGCCTGTGCCTAGCTTGGTGAGGGTGCCGCTGCCTTGGATGGCGTAGAGCAGGGTGGCCGTATCGGAGCCAGCGACCTTGATCTCGACGGCAGCATTGTTGGTCAAAGTCGGTTCGGTCCTGGAGAACCATCCGGCGGCGTTGACCCCCTCCAGGGCCAGCTTTCCGGCTGACACTGTGACGCCGAGCAACTCCAGCGTGCCGGTGATCCTGAGGGTGCCGGCGCCTTCCTTGGTCATGGAGCCCCAGGTGGTGCCGTTGTAGTGACCCAGCTTGCCCGAAATCAACAGGTCATTGCCAGACGCATCGCTGGTGCTGGCGATGTCAAATGTTTTGGTGGAACCGAGGCCAATTCGCACATCGGCCGAAATCGTGGACGTGCTGGTGCCCAGCACACTCGCGTTGCCCGTTAGCGCGAAGTGACCGCGATCACCATGCGCCACCCCGCTACCGGCCAGGGTGCCGCCAGCTGCGCCCGCCCCGCCCAAAGTCAGGTTCCCCAGCGTCGCGAAGGCGCTGGACGTCCAGGCTGCATTCACAGTAGCGCCACCGCGAATCGTCAGGTTGCCACCGGAGGGCATGGCAGATGCGCTGCTCAGCGCCAAGGTTCCTGCGCTGACGGTGGTGCCGCCGGTGTAAGTGTTGCTGCCCGACAGGGTCAATGTGCTGGCGCCCGCTTTGGCCAGCTCAATACCGCCTGACACCGCGCCAGAAATGCTGCTGGCCGTCGCGCTGGTCAGGGTCAGCTTGCCGCTGCCCGCCACGCTGGCATTGGTGACCACAATGCCCGAGCCGCCAGCCCCGCCGTCGCCGCTGTTGCGCCCACCACCGCCACCGCCACCACCGGTGTTGGCGGTGCCAGCGCTGCCGTGACCGCCGCCGCCATCACCTCCTCGGCCCCCGCCGCCAAGGCCGCCCGCCCCGCCTTGGCCACTGCCCGAGGCGCCACCGCCGCCGCCGCCGGCGTAATACGTGGCCGTACCGGTGATGCTTGACTGCAAGCCCGCGCCGCCGTCGCCGCCTTTGAGTGTGGGATTATTAGTACCACTGCCCAAAAGGCCGTCCCCGCCGGCCGCGCCGGCACCACCGCCTCCGCCAGCGCTGCCGTTTCTGCCACCACCGTCGCCGCCGGCATTACCTTGACCAGCCGTGCCGGCCAAACCAGGACGCAACGCGCTGTTGTTTTCCCCGTTGGCGCTGGCACCGCCACCGGATCCGCCTGTGGAACCGCCCGCACCATTGAGGCCGTTGTACATGCCGGTGCCGCCGCCAATGGCGGTCAAGCCAAAGGCGGTCGAGTTCTCACCCGATGTACCAGCACCACTGGTTGCGCCCAAACCGCCAGCTCCCACGGTGATGGCATAACTGGTGCCCGACGCGATGGTGGTCGAGCCGGTGAGCAAGCCGCCGGCGCCACCGCCACCGGCATAGTTATTGCCAGCGCCGCCGCCGCCGGCGACGATCAAATAGGTCACCGAGCCCGAATAGCTGGGCGTAAATGAGTAGGCATTGCTCGCAAATGAGAGCGTGCCACCATTAATGGTGGTCGGCGAACTGGTCAGGGTGCCGCTGGTGTAGTTGGCGCCACCGTCGCTGCTGATGCGGTAGGCGCCGCCGTCCAGATACTGGACGATCTGCTGGACGTTCAAGGCTGAGCTCAGGCTCACACCACCGGTAATGGTGATGCCCGCTGCGGTCGATGTGAGACCCACATCCGCATGGGTCAGCACCAGATTGCCATAGCTTTGCGCGCCGCTGGTGCTGATGTCTGCGCCCAGGTTCAAGGTGCTGGAGCTGACCTGCGTCACGCTGCTTGCGCTGAGCGCGCCGCTGGAAGCGGTGATCGTGCCGCCGCTAGAGCCTATGCTCACCGCACCGACCGTCGGGCTGTAGCTGCCCAAATTGAGCGTGCCGCCGTTGAGGGTCAGCGCACCGCTGGAGCCGCCCAAGGCGTTGACGCCGCCAGCGGTCAAGGTGCCGGCAGAGATGGTGGTGCCGCCGGAATAGGTGTTGGCGCCGGTCAGTGTCAGGTTGCCGGAGCCCGCCTTGGTAACAGCACCGCTGCCACTGATCACGCCCCCAAACGAGTAACTGTTTGACCGATTGAAAGCCAGGGTGCCGCTGTTGCTCACATCCCCTGTGATGCTGCCCGTGGTGCCGCCCGTGCCAATTTGCAGTGTCCCGGCGTTAACCGTGGTGCCGCCACTGTAGGTGTTGCTACCGGTGAGCCTGAGTTCACCGCTGCCGTTTTTGATGATTCCGCCCGACCCGCTGACCACCCCGGTAAGACTCAAATTGAAATACCCATTGACCAACAAATTGCCCACCAAGGACACGGTTCCCGAGTAAGTGCCGCCAAAGCCGTTGTCGTCATTGAGTGTTCCCCCCGAGATGACCATGGGGTTGCTCATCGATGTCCGGTAACCAAACAGCGTCGCGCCAGAGTTGACGGTAATGGTTCCACTGCCAAACGGGTTGACCAACTGATCCACCAGGACGATGCGCAAGCTGCCGCCGTTGATCGTGGTGCCACCGCTGTAGGTGCTGACTTTCGAAAACTCCCAAGAGCCCGAGTCCTGCTTGATCAATGAACCGGCGCCCGTGCCGATCACGCCGGCCAGCCGCCCGCCTTGCGCCCCGCCCAGTGTCAAGTCAAAACCCGAGCCCGTGATGGTGCCGGTGTGGGTCAAGTAGATGAGGCCGCTGCCGCCCACCATGGAGCTGCTCGAGCCCAAGGCCACCAAGCCTGCATAGGTCGCCGCTGCGGAGCTGCTGTTGAGCAAGGCACCGCCGCTGCTCAAACCCGTGCCGTTCAAGGTCAGTGCCCCGGTGCTGGTCAGGGTCTGACCCCCGAGGTCCAGGGCCGCGCCCGAAGTCACCGAGATCGCCCCCGTGCCAAAGGCGGTGGCACTGCCGGCTTTGAGCGTGCCCGCGCTGACCGTGGTGCCGCCGGTGTAGGTGTTGGCGCCGCTCATGACCAAATGGCCCGAGCCGCTCTTGGTCAGGCTGCCCGAGCCGCTGAACACCCCCTCAAACTTGCGCGAGCCGCTGGAGCCGCTGGTGTGGAGGTCCAGATGCAGAGCGCTGCCGGTGCTGCCTATGGTCACCCCGGCATCGACTTGAATCTGGTTGGCCGCTGTCAAGGTGAGCGTGGTGGCCGCCGTGCTGGTGGACTTGATGATGTTGCTCTGGACATCGATGTTGCCGGCTTGGCCGCCGGCACTGCCCGGCGCACCAGTGCTGATGGTCACGTTGCTGCCCGCATCCAAGGCCGCCACGATGCTGCTGGCGCCAATCACACTGCTGTTGCTGTTGGCTGTGTAGCTGTCGCTGTAGGGGTCACCGCTTGGCGTGGCGGTGTCACTGATGATGATGTCGTAGGGGTCGAGCAGCCAGGTGCCGGCCCGGCCCCTGCGTGCCGCTGTGGAGACCCTTGCCGTCTGAGTGATCGCCAGTCTGGAGCCCGAGGTGTCCACAAAGCCGCCGTCGCCCCCGAACTCACCCCCCGTGGCGCTGATGCTGCCGCTGACCTCGGTGCTGCTTTGAGGGTTGTTCAGATCGGCAATCAGCGTGACCTCGCCGCCCTTGCCGGCGCTGCCAGGCGCCGCATCAGCGCTGATGCTGCCGCTGTGGCTGATGCTGCGGCTGGCGCTCAGGCGGATCACGCCGCCCTTGTCGGTGATGCCGTCGGCCTGCAAGCTGCCGGTGTTGCGCACCACGCCGCCCAGAATCTGGTTGGCCGCCTGCGCCGACAAAATGATCAGCCCGCCCGGCGCCTGCACCGCACGGCCGTTTTCCACCAGCGCCTCGATGGTGGCCGGGGTCACAATCACATTGGCCAGGCCGCCCTGGCCATTGAACTGCATCTCAAAGGCTTCGCCGGCGGCCAAGGCCACCGTGCCCATGCGGGCAACAACCAAGCCGCTGTTGCGCACCTCCGGGGCGAGCAGGGCGACATAGCCGCCGAGCGCGGCGGTGATCGTGCCCTCGTTGACCACCTTGCCAGTGGCGCCGTTACGGCTGAACTTCATGGCGCCGGCCATGAAGTCGGCGTCGGCAATGCTGTGCGTGGTGGCCACCAGAGAGCCCACATCGACCCGCGCGGTCGGCGAAAAATACACGCCAGCCGGGTTGCTCAGCACCACCTGGCCGTTGGCGTTGATCTGACCAAAAATCTGGCTGGCCCGATCGCCCTGGATGCGATTGAGCAAGATGCTGCTGGCCGAGGGCTGGCTGATGTTGACCCTGGCTTGCGCGCCCACATCAAAGCTTTGCCAGTTGATCACCGCCCGGCTGCTGCCCTGGGTGATGGCCATGCTTGAGCCCGACTGGGCAATACTCGCCTGGCCCGCCGCCAAATGGCCGCCCACAGGCAACTGCGAGACCGCCGGCGCTTGCGCCTGCGCCTGCATCGGCCAAAGTGGGGTCAAGAGCCCGGCTGCAAGCAAGGCGGCATAGATGGGGCGCAACAGGGCGCCATCAAGAAAGCCAGACCGCCCTGCCGAACCGTCGGACAGAGTCGAACCCTTGCCACGCGTTTTGGCGGTCTCGGCCACCACCACGTACTGGCCTGTTCTGCGGCTCCACAACACCCGATGTATTTTGTTCATGCTTCAACGCCGCCCCGACCCTGCGGCCACCTTCACGATCGACAAAGATCAATCGAGGCTAGTTGAAAAACGAAATACAGTTGATGACAGTTTCGTCATGAAAGTAATACGGCTTGAGCGAGGCCCAACCGGGCGACCAGGACGGCGCACCAACTTGGGGCGGGCAGGGCCGCCTCAGACCGTGGTCAGCATGGACTCTGGCAAAGACAGCGCCTGCGCAGCGCCAAGCAGGGCCACCGGCATGGGGCTGTCGATCAGCCACACCGGGATGGACTGCAGGTAGGCCGAGTAACGGCCCTTGGCCTCAAAGCGCGGGCGAAACGGCGACTGCTCAAAACGCCGGCCCATGCGCGGCACGATGCCGCCCCCAATGTAAACGCCCCCGCGCGCACCCAAAGTCAGGGCCAGATCGCCGGCCACCTGACCGAGAAAGCCACAAAACAGATCGAGCGTCTCGAGCGCCACCGCATCGCAATGGCCGCCGGCTGCAGCCCCTGCGCCGCCAGCCGATGCATCCGGCTCCATGGCCCGCTGCATGATCTGCGCCGGCGTCAGGGGCTCGAGAGCCAGACCCCGGATCTGCGCCAGCGCACCATAAAGGTTGACCAGCCCTGCCCCAGAGAGCACCCGCTCGGCCGACACATGTCCGTAGCGCGCTTGCAACATCTCGATGACGGCAAACTCCAAAGCGTTGCCCGCAGCCAGCGTGACATGCCCGCCCTCCCCCGTAATCGGGACGAATAAACCCGCCGATGCGTCCCGGACAAGACCCGAAACGCCCAAGCCCGTGCCGGGACCGAGCAAAGCGATATTGGCGCCCGAGACGGGCGAGCCCCCACCGATTTGTCGCTTGGCCTGCTCGTCCAACTCAGGCAAAGCCAAGGCCAGCGCGGTGAAGTCGTTGAGCACCAGCAAGCGCTCGAGCCCGAGCTCGGCGCGCAAAGCACGGGCTGAAAACGCCCACGGGTGGTTGGTCATGGCCAGCCAGTCACCGAGCACCGGCGTGGCAATGCCAAGGGCTGCGCACGCTGGGCGACCCTGCGAATTGAGCTGCGAATGAAGCCGCAAATAGGCCTGCACAGCATCGGCCAGGCTCGGGTATTGCGCGCAAGGCAAGACCTCGACGTGCTCGATGGCGGCCCCTTCGTGCGACTGCCAGGCAAAGCGCGCGTGGGTGCCCCCCACGTCACCGAGCAGGCGCGGGAACAGGGGTCCCGGGCGGCGCGTCGGTGCAAGGGCCTGCAACATGTTCAAACGCTCCCGCGCCTGAGGGCCCGCAGCAGACCACGAGAAACCAAGAGGATCGCCGCGCGCATGGCCTAGCGCCGGTAGATGCGGGTGGACTCGCGCACCACCAGCTCGGCCGGGATCTGGATCGGTGCCGGCGTCCTGCCCTCGATGAGCTCAAACAGGGCGCGTGCGGCGCTGGAGCCCACCTCATAAATGGACTGGCGCACCGTGGTCAGAGGCGGCAAGGTGAAGGCCGAATGCGGCAGATCGTCAAAGCCGACGATAGACACATCTTCGGGCACCCGAATCCCTGCACGGTACAGCGCCAGCCGGGCCCCGTAGGCCATTTGGTCGTTGGCCGCGATCACCGCGGTAAAAGACTGGTGTGTTTCAAGCAACTGGTTCATGGCCCGAAAACCGCCCGATTCCTGAAAGTCACTGGTGACGATCAAGGCCTCTTCAAAGGGCATGTTCTTGCGCTGCAGCTCCGATCGAAAGCCAGCCACGCGCTGCACCGCATCGGAATGGTCGAGCGGCCCCGAAATGAAGGCCACGCGCTGGTGGCCCAGGGCATAGAGGTGACGCACCGCCAAGCAGGCCCCCTCGACATTGTCGAAGTCGATGCCAAACAAATTGGGCGCCAACAGGTGCCGGCCGGTGACCACCACCGGAATCGAGGCCGCCACATCGAGCAGGGTCTCGTCGGTGAGCTTGCCGGTGAGCACGATGATGCCGTCGACCTTGCGCTCGAGCAGCATGTAGATGCGGTCTTTCTCCTCGCTCTCGTTCCAGTGGCCGCTGACAAACAGCGGCGAGTAGTTGGCCTGCTGGACCACATCTTCAATGCCGCGCAGGGCCTCGCCGTAGTAGGGGCTGTCGATGAACTGGGTGAGCACGCCGATGCTCATCGCGCGCCCGCCGGCCAAGCTGCGCGCGGCCGGGTCGGGCCGGAAGTTGAGCTCCTCGATGACCGAGCGCACCAACTGCTGCTTGTGCACACTGACCTGCGCCGTGCCATTGAGGATGCGCGAAACCGTGCTCGGCGAGACACCGGCGCGCTCGGCCACCATGGTCAGCGTGGTGCGAGTGGCGCCGGGCGTGGTCGCTTTGCGAGGCTGACGCGCGGGGGACTTACTGAGCTTGGGCATGGTTGTGCATCGACAAATTCGACGGCTGGGCAATTATCCGCGAGCCTCAATCCTGCGCCGCGGATCAGGGCTCCGAATAGCGGGCCACCTTCCTGGGTTCGACCCGCAGCACCACACCGTTGGAGAAGCGCACATCGATCGCTTTGTCCGATGGATTGAAGGCCACATAGCTGCGCTTGCCGGTCGACGGGTGGCGAAACACCGCGTGGGACATGATGTCGGCCCACACCGAGGTGTCCGGCGGGCCCATCTGCGCCAAAGCGTGCAGCCAAAAATAGGTGTGCGATCGGGTCTCGCCCAGTTCCACCGAGCCCCTTGGATTCCAGCTGCGCAAGGCCATATCGGGGTTTTTCAGGGCCAGCAAAGACGCGTAGATGTCTTGCCAGATGTCCTTGGTCGTTCCGTCAGACTGCCCTGAGCGGTCGTAGGCTTTGCGCGCCTCCTCGGCCTGCACCACGAAACGCTCGACATGGTCGGTGGGCAGCTGGGCCAGGTAGGCCGACGCCGGCGTGATCGGCAGCAAATTGATGCCCATGATCTGCCTGGGCTCCTCGGTCCACCAGGTGCTAAAGCCATAGCCGCCCCCAAACACCATACTGGCCACGGGCTGGCGGTAGTCGGGATGAAAGACATTTCGATGCGCGTCAAACCAGTAATGCAGCACCGAAGAGACCTCGGTTGCGTACAAGTACATGCCCAAAGCCTTGAGCGCCGGCTGCCCAGTGATCTGGCCCCACTGGGCCACCGCAGCCCAGGCGTGGATGGCCTCCGAAGAGGACTCCTGGTCATTGCCATGGCCAAAAAACTCGCTGTTGCCGCGCGCCCAAGAATGGCCCTCGTACACGTCGAAGTTCCTCAAGAAGGGGAAATCGGCGCGCTTTCTCTGCGCGGTGGCAATGTCCCTGACCAGCAGGTTGACCATGCCGCCCCACTGCTGGGCCGATGCCCACTGCGGATCGCGCCGGGCCAGATGGGCCGCCGCCATGATCCAGTAGCCGTAGTGGAAGTGGTGGTCGTTCATCGCTGAGACGCTGAAGTACTCCTCCGGATAACCGAGCACCGTGCCGATGCCCGCATCGTGGGCGAAATAGCTGATGGCTTTGCCGGAGAACCAAGACTCCAGGCGCTGCTTGAGCACCTTCTCAAGTTCGGCGGCGGTCGACTCATCGCCCTGCTGCTCGGCAATGGCCATCAACTGAGCCACCGCACCGAGCGCCTTGCCGGTCCAGTAAGTGCCATTGCCCATCTTGCCAAACAGGCTGTTGGCTCTGCGCCGATCGCCCACCAGCAACTCGCTCAGGGTCTGGGCGGGCTCCTTGTTCAGCAGCCCGGGCCACATAGGCATCAGCCCGTTGACCCTGAGTTCGGTGCGAAACGTGTGACCACTGGCAATTGCAATCGGCCCGCGCACCGAGGGCAACTGGCCCAGCACGGGCGCCGGATTGACCTGAGCGCGCCGGTGGTGCAGGTACAAGCCCATCAAGGGCTCGGCAGCGACGCCGTCCATCGGCCGGGTCTTCATGAGGTAGTCGGTGGTGACCAGACTTTTGGCCTCGTCATAGGCCCACTGCACTTGGGTGTCGTCGACAAACACAAAGGCCGCGTCGGCATAGGCCTTGAGCGTCGCCTCGTCGGACTGCGGCAAGATGCCGATCGAAAAGTAGCGGGCCTGCTCCTCGAACTGCACGCTCACCCGGCCCGGTGACGCGCTGGCAAGCCGCGCACTGGCCGGCAAATACAGCCCGTACAGATGGCCGCGCGATTTGAAGTAATGAACCTGTTTGCCGCCCTGCTTTTGCACCGGCAGATCTGCTGGCTGCACCGATGGCCCAAGCTTGAGTTCAACCGCACCGGTGCTGATTTCAAAGTAGCCAAACGGGCTGCCATGGAGGATGTGGCTGCGCAAATACGCCTGCTCGCGCCGCATCTCGACCGTGATGTTCCAGTCACCCGCGTAGAGCAATCGCGCATCTTGCGGCTCGAAGGCGGCGGCGGCCACGGTGAAGTCAGCCTGGTGCGCATAGGTCACCGCCGTGGTGCCCGTGCTGCCCTGGGCCCAGTTCTTGAGGGCCGAGATCGGACCGGTGCGCGCTTGCGGCAGCCCCATCTCCATGCCTTGGGCGGTGGCCTTGAAGGTCAAGGGATGGGCATGCAGCACATCCGACCTGGTGCCGTAGACCACCGAGGAATACCAGGTGTTGGTGGTCACCGCCCGCTTGAGCATGTCACCGGCGCGAAAGGGCGCCGGCTTGGGACGCACCGACTCGCTGGGCTTGGGCGCCAGCCAGATGGCGCCAGCACCCACCTGGGCAGCTTGCGAAGACTGCGCCCCGCACGGCGCGAGCAGCGCAGCTTGGGCCAAGACCAGCAGCCCGGCCAAAACAGGACGCCTCATGATGAACCGGCCGCCGCTTAGAAGGTCCAGGTCAGCCCGACCGTGCCGCTGACGGCCGAGCGGTCATAGAGCGAATTGGCGCCCAGGAAATTGTTGTTGGGCATGCTCACGGGAGCCGGTCCGAGTTTTTGGTACTGCGCCCGTGCCACCCCGGCCGTGACCGTCAGACCCTTGTCAACCTCGGGCACCTTGCGCGCCACCCCGATGTTGATGTGCAGGGCTGAATTGCTCTGCCCCCACTCGATCGGGTTCTTGGAGGAAGCCCGGCCGAAATACACGCCGCCGATGGTGTAGGTGTAGAGGCCTTGGTAGCGACTCCAGCCCAGCATGGCGTCGAAGGTGCTGGCCTGATAGCCCAGGGAGCCTTTCGATTCGGCGCCGTAGTTAAAGCCAGGGTCCAAGCCAAAAATACAGTTCGCCGTCGCGGCGCTGTAGTTGCACGTGGCAGCCGAGCCCGACCACTGGCTGCGGCGCACACCCCAGGTGAACATGTTGCGGGTGTCGGGCCAATGGTTGCCCTGCAAGATCACCACACTCTGGCTCGGTGCAGCGGCCTTGCGCGGGGTACCGCCAAACGTATCGGGATCACCGATCCAGCCAATCAGGGCCGATTTGCCAAAAGCAGTCTGCTTGGCACCCCGGGCCGACTGCACCGTGAGCTCGATCAGATTCTTGGCGTTGGAGTACTGCAAAAACAGCTCAACCGCGTTGGGCTTGGCGGGACCCGTACCGGCCGCGGTCAGGGCTGGGTCGACCATGCGCGTGTTGCGCTCATGGCTTGCGGCCGTCAGCTCAACCGTGAGCTTGCCCGATCCATCTTCCATCATGGGCGAAGTGATCCGCACGGCGGTGGGCAAGATGCCATAGCCCGCGCCCGAGTCGGCCCAAACGCCCGAAAGCCCGATCGGGAAGGAAAACGCATCCGAGCGCGACCATGAGCGCGAGAGTTGGGTGCCCACTTTGAGCGCGCCCAAATCAGGTCGGCTGATGCCCACAAAGCGCTCGGTGTAGTCCCGCTCCCAGAG
Organism: Comamonadaceae bacterium; assembly: GCA_027491035.1. GTDB lineage: Bacteria > Pseudomonadota > Gammaproteobacteria > Burkholderiales > Burkholderiaceae_C > Polaromonas. The sequence continues at coordinate 13,040 of JAIXWZ010000079.1, forward strand.
GTCGGAGTTGGCGGGCCGGTAGTCAACATCGGGGCCCTTGAAAAAACGCACAGCCTCGTCCGAGCGCCAGCGATAGGTCGCCCTGGCCTCCAAGCCCACGGCGCCTGCGGTTTCTTTGCTCCAGCCCAGAGACAACTGCTGCATGCTCAGCTCGGAATTTCGGTCGGCCCGCCGGGTTTGCGCAAGGGCTGGCCGGGTCTCGACGTTGCGGTTGTCGTAGGTGTAGTTCGAGAGGGCGTCGGGCACGATGCGAGCGCCGTTGGCGCTGCGGCTCCACTCGTGCTTGGTAAAGCCTGTGATGTCGAACTTGTTGCCATCCGGGCCGTCAAACGTGGCGGCCAGCAAAGACACGGGAGCAGCCAAAACAAGCGCCAGGGCTTTAGGTTGAAGTGAGGTCATGGGCGTCGACGCGAATGAAGGGGTTGGCAGTCCGAAGGACGAGAGCAGAGCGGGAATATCGGCAAATTGGCTTCAATTTATGAAAGCCCTTTCAAGTCGTAGTTTCCTACGCTCAAACTCGGCCGTCAATCGGCAATCGAAAGGCATCGCCTAGAGAAAACCCTTGCTCGCCAATCGGGCAGAAGACGCAAAGAAACAGTCTTTTTATTGGGAGAAAGCTGACGAATGACCAACTGCTGACACCAATTGCCTGGCCAGGGACGGTCGTTGAATGACCCGTGACCGCCGATCGCAATGGCCTTTGGATCTACCCGAAGAGGGACAGAGTTCTAGGGAAAACGCCAATGGAAGGGGCTATAAATCACTACTATCGTCTCGAATCTGAAATCGCTTTCATGGCTCGAGTGGGGCATCGCACGTGCATGCGAGCCGGACTCGGCCGATACATCTGTCACAAGGAAGACCATGGCTCAGAACAAGCTGCCCGATCTGCAAAACCCAGCTGCGCTCGACGTCGCAGCGGCGGCATCCCCGTCTGCAGCACGGCCCCATCTGCCCCCTCCCCCATGGAGCCTTCAGGTCCCGGCATCACGCTCAAGCACAGCGCCCCTGCAAGCACCGGGCAAGGGCGAGCACCTCACACAGCAGCCGGACCTTTTGAAGAAGGGCAAGCGCCTGACCGATCAAGAAGAGTTGGCCGCCCAAGCGCAAGCCGGCGACCTCCAAGACGCAGCCCAAGCGGCAGAAGGCGCAGACACGGCAGCGCCACTGAGTGCGGCAGCCAGCGACTGGGCCAGCGGCCGCGCCGGTGGCATTGAGTTGGCGCAGCTCGAACTGCCGGCACTTCCCTCCTCGGGCGCGGGTGCGGCCGCAAGCTCGGCGGCCGTGTCCACATCGTCCTTTGGTGGATTGGGAGGTCTCTTCGGTGGGGCAGCCGCGGTGGGCCTGGCAGCCGGTGGCGGCGGCGGCAGCAAATCTGCGGGCGCGACGGTCCCGTTGAACACCACGAACAACAACGAGGCCGGTGCCATCGCAGGTCGCCTGGTCAATGGCTACATCAACAAGGCCATTGTTTTTCAGGACAACGACGGGGACGGCGTCAAAGACGCCGGCGAGCCCTTCACCACCACCGGAGCCGACGGCCAGTTCAATCTGGTGGGCGCCGATCCTGCTGGCGGGCCGCTGGTCACCCTGTCGACCGAAGAAACCGTGGACGTGTCCACTGGCGAGCGGGTCACCAATGTCTTTAAGGCACCGGCCAACGCCACCGTGATCTCCCCGCTGTCCACCCTGATTGAAGCCGGTGCCAAGTCGGGGCTCACCGAAACCCAAATCAAAGCCGCTTTTGGCATTGCCGCTGGCACCAAGCTGCTCGATTTTGACCCCGTCAAAGCGGCGATGACGGGCGACAGCACCGAGGCGGGCGTGGCCCTTCAAATCAAGGCCGCCAGCGTGATGGTCTCCAACCTGATGGACGTGGGCAACAGCCTGATCCAGGGCGCCAAAAGCGGCGATGCCAACGCGAGCAACGATTTTTCGGGCGCTGTCGTCAACAGCCTGGTCAACGCCATTCAAACCAGCCCAAGTGCCCTGAATCTGGGCAGCAGCAGCACGGTCAGCAGCATCCTGACCCAGGCCGCCACCGCCTCGGCAGTGGGCAACTCGACGTCAGTGAGCAATCTGGTCTCCGCGGCGGCCAGCCAGCTGTCGAGCGCCAACACCTTGCTCAAGGACAAAGCCCAAAGTGGCGCAGCCAACGCAGAAGCCGCCCTGCTTGACATGGCAAAAATCGAGAAAGTGGTGCAGTCCGAGGTGGCCGACAAGGTCAAAACGGTGGCCACCGGCTCAGCTGCCCTGAGCACCCTCACACAAGTCAATGTGGAAACGTCGGCCGCAACCGTGACTGTGCCGCCGATTCTGAAATTCAACACCCTGGGCTTTGAGACGGCCGACAAAATCACCTTGTCGGCGTTCAACGGGGCCAGTGTTGCCACCAAAGACCTCTCGGGCAACACCGTGATCGAATTCACCAAGGCCGCAGGCGATGCAGCCAGCGCCGCCGGGGTCAACTTGGCCACCGGGAAGTCGGGCGCTCTTGGAACCATCGCGCCCTTGGGCCTGAGTGCCAGCACCGAGACCCAGCTGGGCATGTGGGTCAACTCGGCCAGAAAAGGAACCCGCGTCACCCTGGAGATCGGTGACTCCGTCAAAGGTGGCTGGCCCAATGACGGCAACTTTGTGGCGGCCGAGGCAGTCACCACCCAAGCAGGCTGGGAATACCTGACCTTCGACTTCGCCAAACCCGCTACGCGCTACGTTGCCAACGGCAGCACCGACCCCAACAAGGCGATTCCGGCAGCAACGGCCCTCAAGAGCGGCGTCACCTATGACATGCTCAACCTGTTCTTTGACCTCGGTGACAGCAAGCTCACCAGTCAAAAATACCAGTTCGAGGGCCTGGGCTATGCCAAGAGCGACCCGGGCGCTGCGCCCGCGGCCTATGAACTGAGCACCGCTGCGGCGATCCCGCAGGGCTACACGCTGGCTTTTGGCGATGAATTTGGCGGCGACATCGCCACCTCGGGCAGTGGCGCAAAGACCGCCGTCGACACCACCAAATGGGCCCTGGAAACCGGCAAAGGCCCCAACAACGACGGTTGGGGCAATGGCGAATCCCAGACCTACACCAACTCACTGAACAACGCCTATGTTCAAAACGGGGCGTTGCATATCGTTGCTAACAAAACGGGGGACAGCGTCACGTCGGCCCGACTGAAATCAGCCGTTGACCTGCAGCCCTATGGCTACATGGAGGTCAAAGCGAAATTTTTCGATACCTCCACGCCACTGACCGCCTCCAACACAGAAACCTACCTACCCGGCGCATGGCCGGCCATCTGGCTGCTGGGTCAGGACACATGGCCCGACACCGGCGAGATCGATGTGATGGAGTGGACGCAAAAATACTTCAACCCCTCTGAAGTCCAGGCCGCGCTGCACTTCAAGGAGTCTTATGGCGACACGCAGTTCAAGAAAAGCAACGCGCTGAGCAGCCCCATCACCGACTTCCACACCTACCAAGTGTGGTGGACGCAGGACTACATTCGCTTCGGGGTGGACAGCAACAACGACAACGCCTACTACGAATACAAAAAGCCCAGCGGCGCCCCATCGACCAAGTGGCCGTTTGACAACCCGATGGACATCATCCTGAACATGGCCATCGGCGGCACCCTGGGCGGCACCGTGCCCAGCGGGAATTTCACGTACGAGATGGCGGTGGATTATGTGAGGGTGTATCAGGGCGCGTCGGCGCCATCTGGGCCCACCAGCGCTCCCACCGCACCGACCGCCCAGGCTGCCGATGTGGTCTCGCTCTACAGCGACGCCTACACCACCACAGCAGGTTTTGATATTCCCTTCTGGGGTCAAAGCAAGATGG
>JAIXWZ010000020.1 GCA_027491035.1 Comamonadaceae bacterium
GGGCAATTGCGCCTGCTTGTGCTGGCGGTGTCGCTGGCCGTCGCGGCCCTGACGGCGGTGGGTTTTTTTGCCGATCGCCTGCAAGGCGGACTCGAGCGCGACGCCCGCCAGCTGCTCGGTGGCGATGTGGTCATCAGCAGCGACCGCCCCACCCCTGCGGCCTTTGTCGAGCAGGCCAGGCGCAGTGGCTTGACGCTGGTGCAGCTGGTGAGCTTTCCGACCATGGCGCGTGCGCTCGAGCAAGACGGCGGCCAGAGCAAGCTGGTTGCGTTCAAGGCGGTCGAGCCCGGATACCCGCTGCGCGGCAAGCTGCGCGTGGCCAGCGGCCCGCAGCAGGCCGAAGAGGTCACCCGCGAGGTTCCGGCCTCCGGTCAGGTTTGGGTCGACCCCTCCTTGCTCGACGCCCTGGGCCTGGAGGTCGGCCAGAGCCTGCTGCTGGGCGACAAGAGCTTGCGCATCGACAAGCTCATCATCCAGGAGCCCGACCGGGGCGGCGGCTTCATGAGTTTTTCGCCGCGTGTCATGGTCAATCAGCTCGACGTGCCGGCCACTGGCCTGATCCAGCCGGCCAGCCGCACCAATTACCGGCTGGTGGTGGCGGGCAGCGATGCGCAGGTGCGCGACTACACGGCCTGGGTGCAGGCGCAGATTGAGGGCGGCAATTTGCGCGGCCTGCGCATCGAATCGCTTGAGGGCGGGCGGCCGGAAATGCGCCAGACCCTCGACCGCGCTGGCAAGTTTCTCAGCCTGGTGGCTTTGCTTGCCGCGCTGCTGAGCGCCGTTGCGGTGGCCATCGTGGCGCGCGGTTTTGCGGCCAATCACCTCGATGCCTGCGCCATGCTGCGCGTGCTGGGGCAAAGTCAGCGCAGCATCGCCCTGGCCTACACCCTTGAATTTCTGCTGGTGGGCCTGCTGGCCAGCCTGCTCGGCCTGGTGCTCGGTTACGCGGTGCACCACGTCTTTGTGATGCTGCTGGCCGGATTGGTGGAGTCGCAGCTGCCCCAGCCGGGCTTGGCGCCCGTCGGCCTGGGCCTGGGCATGGGGCTGACCTTGATGCTGGCCTTTGGCCTGCCGCCGGTGCTGCAACTGGCTCAGGTGCCGCCGCTGCGCGTCATGCGGCGCGAGGTCGGCAACCTGCGGCCGGTTTCGCTGGCGGTTCTGCTGCTGGGCGTGGCCGGCTTTGCCGGGCTCTTGCTTGCGGTCAGCAGCGATCTCAAGCTGGGCCTGATTGCGGTGGGCGGCTTTGCCGCTGCGGTGTTGCTTTTTGCGCTGGTGAGCTGGCTGGCTGTGCGCCTGCTCAGGGCGCTGGTCAACGAGGCCAGCGCGCCGCGCTGGCTGATGTTGGCCACGCGCCAGGTCGCGGCGCGTCCTGGCTATGCGGTGGTGCAGGTCAGCGCGTTGGCGGTGGGCCTGCTGGCGCTGGTGCTCTTGGTTCTTTTGCGCACCGATCTCATTCGCAGTTGGCAACAGGCCACGCCGCCGGATGCGCCCAACCGCTTCATCATCAACGTGCAGCCCGAGCAGAGCCAGGACTTTCAGCAGGCGCTGCGCGATGCCGGTGTGCAGCGCTTCGATTGGTTCCCCATGATCCGCGGGCGCCTGGTGGCAGTCAATGACAAGCCGGTGTCGCCGCAGGCGTATGGCGACGACAGGGCCCAGCGCCTGGTCGAGCGCGAATTCAATCTCTCGCACAGTGCCGATCTGCCCGCCCACAACCAGGTGGTGGCCGGCCGCTGGAGCGCCGAAGAAAGCCAGGGCCTGAGCGTCGAAGATGGCCTGGCGCGCACGCTGGGCCTGAAGTTGGGCGACACCTTGAGCTTTGACATCGCCGGGCAGGTTCGCAGCGCCCGCATCACCAGCTTGCGCAAGGTCGACTGGGGCTCGATGCGCGTGAACTTTTTCGTGATCTTCCCGGTCTCGCAAATGACCGATGTGCCGCTGACTTACATCTCGGCCTTCCGCGCGCCCGAGGCGGCCGCCCGCATCGAGCAAGAAGGCCGGCGCCTGAGCTTTGACAACCAGTTGGTGCGCCGCTTTCCCAATATCACCAATGTCGACATGACGGCCACCATTTCCCAAGTTCAGCGGGTGCTGGGCCAGGTGATCCGGGCGGTGGAGTTTTTGTTTGCCTTCACGCTGGCCGCCGGCCTGGTGGTGCTGTTTGCCGCAGTCACGGCCACCCGCGAGGAGCGCACACGCGAATTTGCCATCATGCTGGCCCTGGGCGGGCGAGCCTCTTTGCTGCGCCAGGTGCAGCGCGCCGAGCTCGCCGGCGTGGGCCTGCTGGCCGGCTTTCTGGCCTCGGCCGTCGCATCGGCCGTGGGCTGGGCGCTGGCGCATTTCGTCTTCGACTTCGAATGGACTGCCTCGCCCCTGGTGCTGCTGGCTGGCAGCGCTGCCGGTGCCGCGCTGGCCTTGGTGGCCGGCTGGTGGGGCCTGCGCTCGGTGCTGACCACGCCGGTGGTGCAGACCTTGCGTCGGGCGCAGCCCTGAGGCGATCTGCGGCGGTCTGCCTGGCGCGACAATGCCGCCATGCAGACCGACGAACTTCCCCCGGGCGATCCGCCCTTTGAGACACCGTTCGAATGGATCGGCGGTGAGGCGCGCATTGCAGCGCTGGTCGAGCGCTTTTACGACCTGATGGACCTAGAGCCCGACTATGCGGCGCTGCGCGCGGCGCACGGCAGCGATCTCAATCAGGCCCGTCAGCGCCTGTCCTGGTTTCTGTGCGGCTGGATGGGCGGGCCCGAGCACTACACCGAGCGCTTTGGCCATCCGCGGCTGCGCATGCGCCACATGCCTTTTTCGATCGGGCTTGCCGAGCGCGATCAGTGGCTGGCCTGCATGGACCAGGCGATGCAGGAAACGGGTGTGGACGACCGGCTGCGTCGGCGCCTGAACAGCTCGTTCTTCCAGACCGCCGACTGGATGCGCAACCGCGGCCAGCCGCAGTAGTCGGGGGGATTTCAAGGCCTGATCGCGCCGAGGGCGGCGCTCCTACAGGGGAGGCGGGCCCGTTCGGAGCTTGGCTTGTGGGAGCCGCGCCCTCGCGGCGATGGGGCTTGCTTGGGGGCGCCGGTGTTTGATTAGAAGCCCGATCGCGCCGAGGGCGGCGCTCCTACCGGGGCGAGCAGCACCACCAAGGCGCCGGCGCCGCCTTCGGCTGGTCTGGCTTGCACAAAGGCCAGCACTTCTTTTTTCTGCACCAGCCAGCTTTGCACCCGGCCCTTGAGCACCGGGGTCTTGCCGGGCGAGCCCAGGCCTTTGCCGTGCACCACGCGCACGCAGCGCCAGCCGTTCTTGTGCGCCTCTCGGATGAAATCGGCCAGGGCTTGCCGGGCGTCTTCGCGCCGAAAGCCATGCAGGTCGAACTGGCCTTGCAGTCGCCAGCCGCCGCGCCTGAGCTTGCGCACGACATCGGGCCCGAGCCCGGGGCGGCGAAAGCTCAGGGCTTCATCGGTTTCGAGCAGGGTTTCGACGTCGAACTCATCGGATAAGGCCTCGCGCATCACCGCCTCTTCGTCCAGCCTGTGCTGCACTGGCACGGGTTGGGGCGGCGCTGCCGCGACGGGCCTGCTTTGCCGGTGCTTGCTGGCCAGCGGCCGCACCGGCCCCACGCTGCGGGCAAACAGTTGCTGCTGCGCCTGCGCAAGTCGCTGGGCCTGCAGCCGCGCCGCTTCCTGCTCGGCCTGCACCTGGGCCTGACGCTCGATCTCCTGCTTGAGCCGCTTGAGCTCACTGAGGTTCTTGATGGGCGCCGCTTTCATAGGCGGCACTGTAAGTCAGGCGAGCAGCCTGTGCTGCGGGTCGGGCATGGCGGCTAAACAAGACCCATTTCGGCCATCGAGCAGGCCTGCTGCGCCGTCACCACAAAGTGATCGAGCACCCTCACATCGACCAGTGCCAGCGCGCTTTTGAGGCTTTGCGTCAGCACCTCGTCGGCGCGCGAGGGCTGGGCCGATCCGCCGGGGTGGTTGTGCGCCAGCACCACGGCCACCGCATGCAGGCTCAGCGCGCGCACCACCACCTCGCGCGGGTAGACACTGGTTTGCGAGACCGTGCCGCGAAACATTTCTTCGAAGGCGATGAGCCGGTGCTGGCTGTCGAGAAACATCACCGCAAACACCTCGTGGGCCTTGGCGCCCAGTTGCAGCTGCAGGTACTGGCGCACGCTGTGCGGGCTGTCGAACAGGGGCCGGCTTTGCAGCTGCTGGCTCAAGGCCCGGCGTGAGATTTCAAGCACCGCCAGCAACTCGGCCCGCTTGGCCGGCCCCAGGCCCTTGATGCTTTGCAGCGCCGGCGCTTGGGTGTGCAGCAGACCGGCCAGCCCACCGAAGGCATCGAGCACCTCTTGCGCCAGGCTCAGCACCCCCTTGCCCCGCAGGCCGCTGCGCAGCAGCAGCGCCAGCAGCTCGGCGTCGCTGAGCGCGCCCGCGCCACGCGTGAGCAGCTTTTCACGCGGGCGGGCATCTGGGGGTAATGCTTTAATACTCACAAGGCAAGCATACCGGTCAGGCCGGCATCTTCCAAGACCCTTGCAACCCGAGCCTGCCCATCCCACCCGCGTCCCATCCGCGTCCCATCCGCATTTCACCCGCATCGACACTGCGCCTGCCTACAATCGCGCTGCCCATGACCGCTCCCGCCGCCGTTCAGGCCGATTCTTTTTTGACCCTGCACTACCGCCTGGCTGCGCTCGGCCCGGCCGGGGAGGGTGCGGCCATCATCGACACCTTTGCCGACAAGCCAGCCACTCTGAGCCTGGGCGCCGGTGAGCTCTCGCCTGCCCTTGAGGCGTGTCTGTTGGGCCTGGCCGAGGGCAGCCGCTGCCGGTTTGAGCTGCCTGCCGGCGAGGCCTTTGGCCCGCGCAACGGTGATCTGGTGCAGTGGGTGGCGCGCAAACTGCTCGAGCAGTTGGGCGACCCGCAAGAGCGCTACAGCCCGGGTGATGTGGTGCAGTTCCCCACGCCCGATGGCACAGGCCGGTACGCCGGCGCAGTGGTTCAGGTGGGCGCCGATGGCGCGGTGCAATTTGACTTCAACCACCCCCTGGCCGGCCAGGCGGTGGTGTTCGAGGTGCAGTTGATAGGAGTGCTATGAATCCCCCCCTCTCCCAACCGGTGCGCGACATCATCCTGGCCGAGCCGCGCGGTTTTTGCGCCGGCGTCGACCGTGCCATCGACATCGTCGAGCGCGCCTTGCTCAAGTTTGGCGCGCCGATTTATGTGCGCCACGAAATCGTGCACAACACCCATGTGGTGCAAAACCTCAAGTCGCGCGGCGCCATCTTTATTGAAGAGCTCAGCGACGTGCCGCCCGGTGCCACCTTGGTCTTTAGTGCCCATGGGGTGAGCAAGGCGGTGCAAGACGAGGCGCAGGCGCGCGGCTTTCGGATTTTTGATGCCACCTGCCCGCTGGTGACCAAGGTGCATGTGGAGGTGGCCAAGCTGCACCGCGAAGGCTATGAATTCATCATGATCGGCCACAAGGGCCATCCGGAGGTCGAAGGCACCATGGGCCAGTTGGTCGACGGTATCTACCTGGTCGAAGACGTGGAGGATGTGGCCAAGGTGCAGCCACGCCAGAGCGAGCGCCTGGCCGTGGTCACCCAGACCACGCTCAGTGTGGACGATGCGGCCGAGATCACCGCCGCGGTGCAGGCGCGCTTTCCGCAGGTGCGCCGGCCCAAGCAGCAAGACATCTGCTACGCCACGCAAAACCGCCAGGACGCGGTCAAGCTGCTCAGCCCGCAGGTCGATATCCTCATCGTGGTCGGCAGCCCCAGCAGCTCCAACAGCAACCGCCTGGCCGAGTTGGCCAACCGCCTGGGCACCGAGGCCTACATGGTCGATGGCCCGGCCGACGTCAAGTCAGCCTGGTTCGAGGGCAAGGGGCGCGTGGGGCTCACCGCTGGCGCGTCGGCCCCCGAGGTGCTGGTGCAGGCGGTCATTCAGCGCATTCGCTTGCTGGGCGCGATTTCGGTGCAAAAAATGGACGGCATCACCGAGACGCTGAAGTTTCCCCTGCCCAAGGGCCTCAAGCTCGAAGAGCCCACCGCTCCGTCCTGAAGCCATCGCCCTCAGGCGTGGCCACTAAAATCGCGCGATGCTTGACATCCAACTGCTCCGCAAGGACCTCGCCGCGGCTCTTGCCGGCCTGGAAAGCCGCAAAAGCCCCCAGCCCTTTTTGAACGTGGCGGCCTTCGAGTCGCTTGAGGCCGAGCGCAAGCGTCTGCAGATCCGCACCGAAGAGCTGCAAAACCAGCGCAACCAGCTGTCCAAGCAAATCGGGCAGCTCAAGTCCAAGGGGCAGGACGCCAGCGTCCTCATGGCCCAGGTGGCCGACTTCAAGACCGAGCTCGAGCAGTCGGCTCAGCGGCTCGATCAAATTCAGCAGGAGCTGCAAGCGCTGTTGCTGGCCGTGCCCAATTTGCCGCAGGCCGATGTGCCACGCGGCGCAGGCGAGAGCGGCAACGTCGAAGTGCGTTGCTGGGCCCCAGGCGCGGGCTACGGTGCGCGCGCACCACAAGCGCCTTTTGAGGTGCGCGACCATGTGGACGTGGGCGAGCCGCTCGGACTTGACTTTGAGCTGGGCACCAAGCTGGCCGGCTCGCGCTTTACCGTCATGAAGGGTCAACTGGCCCGCCTGCACCGGGCACTGGCGGCTTTCATGCTCGATGTGCAGACCCAGCAGCACGGCTACACCGAGTGCTATGTGCCCTACATCGTCAGCGACCAGTCGCTGCGCGGCACCGGTCAGCTGCCCAAGTTTGAAGAAGACCTGTTTGCTGCCAACAAGGGCGGGCAGGGCGGGGGCGAGGCCGAGAGCGTGCCGCTCTACCTCATTCCCACGTCCGAAGTGCCGCTGACCAACTTTGTGCGCGACCAGGTGCTGGCGCAGGGCGATCTACCGATCAAGCTGACCGCCCACACACCCTGCTTTCGCTCCGAGGCCGGCAGCTACGGCCGTGACACCCGCGGCATGATTCGCCAGCACCAGTTTGACAAGGTCGAGATGGTGCAGATCGTGCACCCCGAGCGCAGCGACGAGGCGCTCGAAGAGATGACCGGCCATGCCGAGGCCATCTTGCAGGCCCTGGGGCTGCCCTACCGCGTCATGCTGCTGTGCACCGGCGACATGGGCTTTGGCGCGGCCAAGACCTACGACCTCGAAGTGTGGCTGCCCGCGCAGGGCACCTACCGCGAGATCAGCTCGGTGTCCAACTGCGAGGCGTTTCAGGCGCGGCGCATGCAGGCGCGTTTCAAGAACGCGCAAGGCAAGAACGAATGGGTGCACACGCTCAACGGTTCGGGCCTGGCCGTGGGCCGCACCCTGGTGGCGGTGCTCGAAAATTACCAACAGGCCGACGGCTCGGTGACCATCCCCGAGGTGCTGCGCCCCTATATGGGCGGCCTGCAGAGTTTGCGTGCCCAAGAAAGGTGAAC
>JAIXWZ010000014.1 GCA_027491035.1 Comamonadaceae bacterium
GGAGCAGGAGCAGGAGCAGGGGCTGGTACGGGTACGGGTACGGGTACGGGTACGGGTACGGGTACGGGTACGGGTACGGGTACGGGTACGGGTACGGGTACGGGAGGCGGTGGCGGTGGCGGTGGCGGCGGCGGTGGCGGTGGCGGTGGCGGTGGCGGCGGCGGCGGTGGCGGCGGTGGCGGTGGTGGTGGTGGTGGCGGTGGCGGTGGCGGTGGCGGTGCTGGAGCTGGAGCTGGAGCTGGAGCTGGAGCTGGAGCTGGTGCGGGTGGCGCCGGTTCAGGGGGAGCCGGCACCGTCACGATCTCAGCGACTTGCGCTGCGGCCGTGGCCTGGCTCGCCAACTCCGGTGTGGCTGGCGATGGCGTCAGGGCTGCGGTCAACGTGGGCAGGCTGGTCGGCTGAGCCGCTGGGGCAAGGGTCGGTTCTGGCGCGGCCAGCGCCGGGCTGGGCGTGGGCCGCGTGGCCGCAGCCGCCGTCGCAGGCCCAGCTAGAGCCGGCCCAGCTTGAGCCGGCCCGGCGCCTGCCGCCGGCTCGATGACCCGGGTGCTCAGCGCCGGGGCCTCCTGGGCGTCCCAAGCGCTGTCCATGCGCATCCCTATCGGCGCGGCCAGCAGCAGCCAAAGGTGCAGCGCGCCGACCAAGCCCGTCAGCGCCAGGGCCGTCGGCCATGGCGGCGCGCCGGTGCGGCCTGCCGAGGCGTTAAGCTTGAGGTTTTTGGCCCCGATCATGAAGGTGGTCGCTTTGACTCGGCGGGCCCTGGGCCCTGATCAACCATGAAACTTGCAAGCTACAAGGACGGATCGCGCGATGGCCAGCTGGTGGTGGTCTCGCGCGATCTTTCGACGGCCCATTATGCGACCGACATCGCGCTGACTCTTCAGCAGGTGCTGGACGACTGGAATTTTCTCTCGCCCCAACTGCAGGATCTTTACCAGACGCTCAACCTGGGCAAGGCCCGCCATGCTTTTGCGTTTGAGCCGCAGCGCTGCATGGCACCGTTGCCGCGGGCCTACCAGTGGGCCGATGGGTCGGCTTACATCAACCATGTGGAGCTGGTGCGCGCGGCGCGCGGCAGCCAGGTGCCAGCGACGTTTTACACCGACCCCCTGATGTACCAGGGTGGCAGCGACGACTTCCTGGGGCCGTGCGACCCGGTGGTCTGCCCTGACGAGGCCTTTGGCATCGACTTTGAGGCCGAGCTGGCCGTTGTCACTGGCGATGTGCCCATGGGCAGCAGTGCCGAGCGTGCGCTTGACGGGGTGCGCCTGCTCATGCTGGTCAACGACGTCTCGCTGCGCAACCTCATCCCCGACGAGCTGGCCAAGGGATTTGGCTTTTTGCAGAGCAAGCCGGCCACCGCCTTCAGCCCGGTGGCCGTCACTCCAGACGAGCTGGGCGAGGCCTGGCAGGGCGGGCGGGTTCACCTGACGCTGCAGTCGATCTGGAACGGCCGCAAGGTTGGCCTGTGCGATGCGGGCTCCGACATGACCTTTGATTTCGGCCAGCTGATCGCCCACCTGTGCAAGACGCGCAATGTGCGCGCGGGCAGCATCATTGGCAGTGGCACGGTCAGCAACCGCGGCGTCGAGGAAAACGGCCGCAAGAGCTGGCCCAAGGGCTACAGCTGCATTGCCGAAAAGCGCGCGATCGAAACCATCGTTGACGGCCAGCCAAGCACGGCTTTCATGAAGTTCGGCGACACCATCCGCATCGAGATGAAGGGTCGCGATGGGCATAGCGTGTTTGGCGCCATCGATCAGCGTGTGGCACCGCTGCGCGCCGATTGAGGCAGGGCCGATCGCGCCTTGGGTGTCAGGATTGGACCCACTTCGGCAGCCCAGTGGACAGCCAGGGCCAGTAGGCGATCAGCAAGACACCCAGAAATATGGCCAACACAGCCGGTAGCACGGCCAGGGCCACTTCGCGCACCGATTTGCCGAACATCGCGGCAGAAAAGTAGATGTTCATGCCAGCCGGGGGACACAGGAACCCCATTTCCATAGCGGCCAAAAAGATAATCCCAAAGTGCACTGGGTCAACGCCATAGCTCATTGCCACCGGCAGCAGCAGCGGCACCAGAACCACGATGGCCGCATAAATTTCCATCAGGGCGCCAGCCAGCAGCAAGAACGCGGTCAAGGCCAGCAGAAAGACTTCCTTGTTCGGTATGGCGCTTTGCACCGCCTCGATCGCCGCATCAGGGATGCCCGCGTCAATCAGGTAGTTGGTCAGTGCCATCGCCATGCCCAGAATCAGCAAGATGCCGCCAATCAGTTGCGCCGACTCGCTCAGGCAGCGGGCCAGCAGGCGCGCATTGAGCTCGCGGTGTGCCCAGGCCTGGGTGGCGATGGCGTAAAGAGCGGTCACGGCTGCGCTCTCGGTGGGCGTGGCCAGCCCGCCCACCAAGGAGCCAATGGCGACCACAGGCGCAAAAAGCTCCCACTTGGCCTGCCAAGCCGCTTGACGAATCGAGGGTCGATTCAGGGTAGCCGTCGCGGCGGGGGTGCTTGCCGCTGACTTCGATGGGTGCAAGTAGCCGCCAAAGATCAATAAGAAGGTGATCATCACCGCCGCTGGCAGCAGCCCGGCCAGAAACATGGTGTTGATGGGCACCCGTGCGATGACCGCATACATGATCAGCGGCACCGACGGCGCCAGCAAGACGCCCAGGGCGCTGGCGCTGGTCACCAGGCTGATGCCGCGGCGCTCGGGGTAGCCCGACTGAACCAGCAGGGGCAGCAGTAAGCCGCCCAGCGCCAAAATGGTCACGCCGCTGCCACCGGTCAGTGCCGTGAAACAAGAGCACAGCACTGCCGCGGCCACCACCGTGCCGCTTGGGCCCTGGCCGAACAGGGCGACGAACAGTTGCCCCAGCCTTTGCGCTGCCCCCGTGCGTGCAAAAACCAGTCCCGCCAGCGTGAACAAGGGCAGCGCCGGCAGGGAGGGGTTGACCGTGATCTGATAGTGCGACAGGGCGACGGCAGCCAGCGGCGTGCCTTCCTGCCAAAACAGGGCCAGTGCCAGCCCGCCCAGTACCGCGAAAATCGGCGCTCCTGACAGCAGGGCCGTCAGCAACAGGGCGATGGCCGGCCAGATCGTCAAGGCGGTGCCGTCGTAAAGGCCCACAAGCCCAGCGCCGCAGACCGTCAAGCCCAGGCCAGTCCACCATCGCAGCGCCCCGGTGGGCAGGCAGCCCGCGCCCAACTGGACGCCCAACAGCGCAAAGCCCACCGGCATGCTGGCCTGAATCCACCAGACGGGCACGCCGTAGGCCAGGACCTGCGCAGCTTGGCGCTCGCTGGCCACCAGCAGCCCACTGCTCATGGCGAGCATGCCGCACACCAGCGCCGCCGTGCCATGAGCGAGCATGCCGATGGCGCCTAAGCCCTGCTGCCCCTCATCGGACCGTATGCGGCCGAGCGTGCTGAGTTGGCCCTGGCGGGCCGCCGCCAGCGCGCCCCACATGGCCAGCACCAAGCCCAAGTGCTGAACCACGGACGCGGCGTTTTCAACCCCGCCGCCCATCCAGGGTCGCACCAGGATTTCAACCGCGGGAATCAGCGCCATCAAAGCCAGTGCGGCTGACGACAGCGCCTCATCGAGCGCGGGTAGTCGGCCCGACCTTTGGGCAGGCGCAGGTGGCCTCACTTGGACTTGCCGGAGCGGTAAGCCTTGATGTGCCCCATGACCTCATCGAAGGTCTGACTGGGAACCATCGTGCCGCGAATGCGCGGATAGAGCTTGTCGGCCAGCTCGTTCCACTCCCTCATTTGCTCGGCACTGGGGGTGTGCACGATCAGGCCGCGTTTTTTCATGGCCTCGACCGCTTCTTGGACCTCTTGGCGGGCATGGGCGCGAAGCTGCACACCGGCTTTCTCGCTGCTCGTGCGCACGACCGACTGAGTCTGTGCCGACATCTCGTCCCAGGTCTTGCGGGTGATGACCAGCGCGCCCACGATGGGCGCCCAGTTGATGTCCAGCATGTGCGGCGCCGTTTGATAAATCTGGGTCGCCAGCGCGAAGTAGGGTGTCGAAGGCACCACGCTGATCATGCCGGTCTGAATGGCCGGCAAGATGTCAGTGGGCTCCAGGGGCACCGGGGTGTAGCCCAGATTCTTCATGATCGCCTGTTGGTCGGGCTCGGAGCCCCAGGCGAAAAACTTCATGCGCTTGTAATCGTCTGGGCGCTTGGCTGGTTCTTTTGAGAAAAAACGCACCCAGCCAGCGTCGCCCCACGCCAGGATCACGAAACCTTTATCCAGAAATTTTTGTTCAACGGCCGGTCGCATCTTCTCGCGCACATGGTCCACTTCTTCCCAGTTGCGAAACAGCAAAGGCATGGACTGCAAGGCGGCGATCGACGGCTCGATTTCGCGCAAGCCCACCACCGACAAGAGCGCCCCTTGCAATTGGCCGATGCGCATGCGGCGCACCATCTCGGCCTCGCCGCCTTGACTGCCATCAGGAAAGACCACATAACGGGCCTTTCCGCCTTGGGCGGTGCGCCAGCTGTCGGCGATGTCAATCAGCTGGCGGTGGTAGAGAGAATTCTTGGGGACCAAAGAGCCGATGCGCAGGGTCTTCTCGTTGGCCTGAACGCCTGAGGTGAGCAGCATCGTCCCGATCAACAAGATCGGGGCCAGCCATTTTTGCCAAGGTGAAGATTGCATGTCATCCATGAGAAGTGGGTTTAAAACAGCTCATCGGCGCTGTCCAGCAGCCACTGGGCGCGCTGACGCATGATCTGGTTGTCCAGGTCCGTGCGTTTGTCGCTGGCCGCCAGGGCTTGTCTGAGCAGGGTCTCAAAGGCGGGGCGGTCTCCGTCGGCCAGGGCAATGGCCTCGGCCTTGGCCACATAGGGCCCAGCCTGGGCGCCCGCCCCCATTTCGATGGCCTGATCAAAGTACTGTCTGGCTTTGGCCTTGAGTCCACCGGGGCGCGCCGCTTCGAACTGCCCCATCAGACTGGCCAGCGCACCATTGCCGAACCGGGGCGAGGTCTGCCAGGCCAGTTCTGCCAACCGCACTGCCACAGGCAGATCAGCCACCGCTTCGGGGCCGTCCTTGGACAGGGCAATGAAGGCGCCCCAGGACGCGGCGGCCCAATACGCCAGCCCCACCTGCTCAGTGCTCAGACTGACTTTCTGATTGGGTCGGGGCTGCTTCAAGATCGCGAGCAAATCGGGGTTTGCACGGGACAGTGCAGTCATGGCATGGCGGTGTGCGCGCCAGTAAAGTCGCCGCGCCCGCTCATTGAGCTGACGGGCTGCCTTGGGGTCGGCCCCATGCAGCCGATCGGCCTCGAAGGCCACAAAGGCATAGGCATACTGTGTCAGGCCCGAAGCCACCGACTGCGCCAGCGGCAGGTGAGCGGGCGTTTGGCGCAGCAAAGATTCGGAAGCCTTGAGGTAGAAAGCGCTGGCTTCGCGGGCCAGGCCGAGATCTTCTTCCTGTTCTTGCGACTGCGTGGCCCAGACGTCAGCCGCTTGATTGATCAGCATCAGGCGCGGGCTGCATCCGCTGAGCCCGCCGAAGATCACCAGGAGGACCAGACCAGCAATAGATTTTGACAAACGGATGAACATGGGAGTCCGTGTGAGAGCGCTCGGATGGCCGGGCACTGATCGCCGTGGTCCCAGTCGCATACTGCTTGGTCAACTGTATGAATCTCCCGTGAAAAATTCGTGACACCTTCGGCCAGAAAGCCTTTGGGGCAGTGGGGGTTGCGCCTGGGCGAGCGAGGATGGCGCCACTGCCAAGTGCTTTCCGGCTGGCCGTTCGCCACGGTGCCCGTGGTGGGGAGCAACAACAATGTCGAAGTCCGAGACCCGCACGCTGTGGCTGAATTCTTCGAGCGTGATCGGGCCAATATCGCCTGGATCGAGTGCACGTTTGAGCAGGCGCGGCGGGTGGGCGCCCAAGCCCTTGTCTTTGCCATGCGGGGCCATCCCTTCGAGTTCAAATCGGCCTGGGAGGACTTTCTGCCGCATCGGCTTGATGGGGCCTTGGCGCTGAGCGCCTTGTGCAGGCTTGCCCTCGGCTCAGGTCGGCCAGGTCCGGGCCAGTGACTTCATGCCGCGGATCAGCATCTCCACCGAAATGCTGACCAGGATCAGCCCCATGAGCCGTTCGAAAGCCGCGATCACCCTCAGGCCCACCACCCTTTGCAGGCGCTCGGCCATCAGCAGCACCGCCGCGCAGACGGTCATGGTCACGCTCAGGGCAGCCACCCATTCAAGCCGACGCTCGGGCGCCTGACTGACCAGCAGCAGCACGGTGGCCAGAGCCGAGGGACCGGCCAGGGCCGGGATGGCCAGAGGCACGATCAGCGGTTCGGTTTCGGGCACCGGGCTGTCTTGTGGCGGCGGTGGGAAAACCATGCGCACCGCAATGAGGAACAGCACGAGGGCGCCACCGATTTGCAGCGACTCCTCCGATAGGCTCATTGCCCGCAGAAAAGCCTGTCCAGCGAACATGAAGGCCAGCAGCACGGCAAAAGCGATCAGTACCTCGCGCACGATGACCCGGCTGCGCCGCTGGGCCGGCACGGCCTTGAGGCTGTTCACGAAGATCGGGATATTGCCCAATGGGTCGGTGATCAGCAGGAGCAAGATGGTGGCCGAGGCAAAGCTGTGTTCCATGGTGGGCGGGTAGGCGTGCGAACGTGAGGCCGCAAAGATCTGCACTGGCCTTTGAGGGACAGCCAGCTTAGCAAAGCCAGCGCATGTTTTCGCGTAATGGCACATGAAAACAGCGCACCGTCTCGCCCGGCCATTGCACAATGGAAGACCTGCGGCGGCGCGCGAGCCGCCGGGTCCAGGCTTACGAATGGGGGTGTGATCATGGGGCAAAGCAGTGCGGCCGGTTTTGGTGACTTTGGCAAGTGGGTGCCAGGGTTTGACTTCCTGCAGAGCCTGGCCCAGCCGGCACAGGCCTCGGCCGGCGCTGCGCCGGCCCTGGGTGGCTGGGTGGCACCGACCTTGAGCGTCGAGGACCTGGACAAGCGCATCGCCGAGCTCAAGGCGGTTTTGTTCTGGCTCGAGCAAAACGGCACCGCGCTCAAGGCCACGATCCAGGCGTTGGAGGTGCAGAAGATGACGCTCGTTGCCCTCAAGGGCATGAACGTCAGTTTGCAGGACATGGCCCAGGCCTTCAGTGTTAAGGCCCCGGCTGCCCCTTCTGCTGGCGCTACCGCCTCTGCTCCAGCTCAGACCCCCGTCGAGCCCCCAGCGGCTGAACCACCGGCCAAGCCGCGCCGACGGGCCGCAAAGGCGCGCGCTGCATCGCCCGCCAATGCGGCGGCCGCAGCCCCCGGCCCGGTCGATCCGATGCAGTGGTGGGGCGCGCTGACCCAGCAGTTCCAGCAGATCGCGCAAGCGGCGGTGGCCGACGCGCAAAGCCGCAAAAGCACCGATGCACCAGCGCAGACGGGCGCTGCCTCGCCAGCGCCCAAGCCGGCCCGCAAAGGGCAAGCGGCCAAGCCCCGCAAGGCGCTGTGAGCAAGCTCTTTGCTTACGGGCACGCCACCCATCCGCAGTGGCCGATGGCCGCTGCGCTGGTGTTGGCGCAGCTGCGCGCGGCCATGGCCAAGCCCGACCATGCCGGCGCGCCCAATCTGGGGCTGATTTACATCACCGACCACTACGCGGCGCATGCCCAGGACATCCTCGACCACCTGAGCGCGCAGCTGCCCGAGGTGGTCGATTGGTCG
Source organism: Comamonadaceae bacterium (assembly GCA_027491035.1). GTDB lineage: Bacteria > Pseudomonadota > Gammaproteobacteria > Burkholderiales > Burkholderiaceae_C > Polaromonas. The sequence goes on from JAIXWZ010000014.1 coordinate 7,711, forward strand.
GGCACGGTTGGCGTGGGGATCGCTGCCAACAACGTGGAGTA
>JAIXWZ010000013.1 GCA_027491035.1 Comamonadaceae bacterium
CGGCGTGGCCGGCCGAAAACCGATCCAGGCCTCAAGCTGTGTGCTGTCGCAGGCGGTGGCGTGCATGTCGCCGTCTTGGGCTGGCCGCATGATCTTGCGGACGCTGCGGCCTAGGCTGCGCTCGAGCGCCGCGATGAAGTCGAGCAGCACCACCGGCTGCCCATTGCCGACATTGAAGACCCGGTAGGGCGCGTTGGCACTGCCCAGGCCCGGCCCGCTGCCGGGCGTGGGCAGCTTGTGCAGCAGACGCACGATGGACTCGACCGCGTCGTCAATGTAGGTGAAGTCGCGCAGGCTTTGGCCTTGGTTGTAGACCTCGATCGCCTCGCCTGCGCAGATGGCCTGCGCGAACTTGTAGGGCGCCATGTCGGGCCGGCCCCAGGGGCCATAGACCGTGAACAGGCGCACGCCGGTGGTCGGCAAGCCATACAGATGGCTGTAGGCATGGGCCATCAGCTCGTTGGCCTTCTTGGTCGCCGCGTACAAGCTGATGGGGTGGTCGACCGCCTGGCCCTCGGCAAAAGGCAGGGCGGTGTTGCCACCGTAAACGCTCGAGCTGCTGGCATAGACCAGGTGCTGCACGCCATGGTGGCGACAGCCCTCGAGCATGTTCATGAAGCCCTGCAGGTTCGAGGCCGCGTAGGCCTGCGGGTGGCTCAGTGAATAACGCACGCCGGCCTGCGCCGCCAGGTGCACCACCCGCTCAGGCCGCTCGCGCTCAAACAGCGCCAGCAGGCGCGCCGTGTCTTCGATGCCGAATTCTTCAAACGAAAAGCGGGGGTGGGTGGCCAGATTGGCCAGCCGGGCGCGCTTGAGGCGCACGTCATAGTAGTCGTTGACGTTGTCCAGGCCGACCACCTGATACCCGTCGGCCAGCAGCCGGTGGGCGGTGTGCATGCCGATGAAGCCGGCGGCGCCGGTGAGCAAAATCTTCATGGGGTCCTGAGCTGGCAGCGTGCGCCGCCTTATTCGGCCTTGATCTGCGCCGCCTTGATCACCGGCCCCCACTTGCGGATTTCTTGCTGCACAAAGTCTTGGAACTCGCGCGGGCCGAGGTTGAGGGTTTGCATGCCCATCTCGGCGAGCTTGTTGCGGGTTTCGGGCGCGTTGAGCACGCGCGACATCTCGCTGCGCAGCCGCTCGACCACCGCCGGCGGCGTGCGCGCCGGCACCGACAGGCCAAACCAGGCGTCGCCGACGGCACCGGGCACCGTCTCGGCCAGCGTGGGCACCTGGGGGAAGTCGCGGTCGCGCTGGCTGCCGGTCAGGGCCAGGGCGCGCACCCGGCCGGCGCGAATGTGCGGCGCCGAGGCGATGAGGGCGTTGAACATCAGGTCGATCTGCCCGCCCAGCAGGTCGTTGAGCGCGGGGCCCGAGCCTTTGTAGGGCACATGGACCATCTGGATCTTGGTCAGCTGCTTGAGCAGCTCGCCGGTCAGGTTGCCGGCCGAGCCCACGCCGGCCGAGCCGTAGCTGAGCTTGCCGGGCTTGTCGCGGGCCAGGGCCAGCAGGTCCTGCACCGTCTTGGCCGGATGGTCGTGGCGCACGATCAGCGCATTGGCAAAACTGCCGATGAGCTGCACATGCACAAAGTCTTCGAGCGGCTGGTAGCCGATGTTTTGGCCCATGAGCGGGCCGGTGGTGATGGCCGCGCCGTTGCTCAGCACCCAGGTGTAGCCATCGGCCGGTGCGCGCGCGGCCAAGTCGGTGCCCAGCACCGAGCCGTTGCCACCGCGGTTGTCGATGATCACCGCCTGCCCCAGGGCTTGGGTCATGCGCTCGGCCAGCAGCCGCGCAATCAGGTCGCCCGAGCCGCCCGGGGCAAAGGGCACGATCCACTTGATCGGTTTGTTGGGATAGGGCGCCTGGGCTTGAGCGGGCAGGCTCAGCAGACCCAGCACGCCCAGAACCAGAGCGGCAAGGGCCGATAGACTGAGTCTGCGCATTGAGGTCAGGTGGCGCTGCAGGGCAAGAGTGAGCAGGGAGGTCATGGCTGCAAGTCTAGCGTCTGAGGTGTGACCCGATCGCGCCGAGGGCGGCGTTCCTACAGAAGAGGCAAGGCTGCATCGCACCGAGAGCGGCGCTCCTATCGTCCTGCCCCGAGCGCCGGAGCAGTCTGCCCTAAGCCAGCGCGCACCCGATCACGGCCGGGAAGGTGGCCAGCCAGGACCAAAAGAAGCGGTTCAGGCCGAAGTACCAGAAGACCAGAAAGTGAAACACCACGGCGCTGGCGCACAGTCCCAGGGCCAGGCGCACATCGAGCAGGGCCAGGGGAAAGCAGCCTTCCCAGACGGTAAAGCCCCAGCTGAGCGCGCGTGCAACGGCCGGTTTGCGAAACACGCTGTGCTCGGGCAGCGGGCCGTAGACGCCGCTGTCCAGAAAGGCCGGCAGGGCCGAGCCGTTGCGCCATTCCGGGCGCAGCAATTTGACCCAGCCCGAGACGAAGTAAGAGGTCACCGAATGCAGCGCCACATACCAAAGCCCGGCGCGCCAGCCCAGCTCGGGGGTGGTCAAAGCGCCGACCCCATGGGCGATCAGCAGACCGGTCAGGCCCACCAGCGTCATGAAGTCGCTGCCGCCATTGAAGGCGCCGCGCCAGCGCAGCAGCAGGGCCAGCGCGATCAGAAAAAGCAGCAGCGCGCCGATCAGCGGCAGCAGGCCGGCCATCAACAGCAGCGACAGCAGCAGGCGCACCAGCAGCATGGCGCGGTAGGGTCCGGGGCGCATCAGCGCATCGAGCAGCGGACGCAGCCAGGCCGGGCGCGTGGGCAACTCGCTGCGCTGCGCCGGCCAATGGCTCACCCGATCGAGCCCAATCAGCCGCAGGTATTCGAGGGTTTGCAGCAGCAGGCTCCAGCCCAGCAGCACCTCGAACGCCCTGACCGCCAGCTCCATCATGGGGCCTTGGGCATGACGGGCATTTGCGCCGAGCGCAGCATGAGCACGCTGTCGGCGCTTTGTCCGGGCAACTCGGGCCGCTCCATGCGCAGCTCGAACTGCCAGGCGCTCGCTTGCGCCGCCGGCTGCGCCAGCATGGCTTGATCGCCCCAGGCCCCGCCCATGACGGCCTCATGGGCCAGCCGGCTGACCAGCTGAAAGCTCACGCGCTCGCCGATAGATTGGCCCTCGGGCAGGTCGTTGATGTCCTGCGCCAGATGGTCAACGAGGTTTTGCTGCGTCAAGGCCAGGTTGACGGCGCTGTTGTCCAGCAGGTGGCTCAAGTGCCGGCGCAGCCGCGGGTAGACCGGCTGCCAGTCGCTCCATGGGCCGCCCTCGCCTTGCCAGCGCACATACAGCCGGGGCGCGCGCCCGACGGCATGAAAGAATTTCCAGTTGGGGAAAAACGCGCGCAGGAAAAAAAACCAGGGCCCTTGCAGGGTCTGCCCGCGGTGTTTGAGGCTCCAGGTGAGCAGGCCGAAGTAGGCCAGCACCAGCAGCGCCGTCCACGCCAGCGCGCTGTCCATGGTTTAGCGCTCGATGGCCAGCAGTTCGACTTCGAAGGTCAAGGTGGCCTTGGGCGGCACCACGCCACCGGCGCCGCGGTCGCCGTAGGCGGTCGCTGGCGGGCAGGTCAGCGTGGCTTTGCCGCCGACTTTCATTTTTTGCAGGCCTTCGGTCCAGCACGGGATGACCCGGCCCAGCGGAAAGCTCGCCGGCGCGTTGCGCTTGTAGGAGCTGTCAAATTCCTGGCCGTTGGCCAGGGTGCCGCGGTAGTGCACCCGCACGGTGTTGCTGGCCAGAGGCGCAGCGCCGGTGCCGGCAGTGGTGTGAACGATGGTCACGCCCGAGGGCAGGGTTTCGGTGGGGGTCTGTGCCCTGGCCGTCAGGCCGATCAGTGCAAGGCCTGCGGCTGCAACAAAAAGAGTTTTCATGGTGGGGTGTCAGTCAAGTTCAGAGACGGGCACGCAGCTGCAAAACAGGTTGCGATCGCCCCAGACATTGTCCACCCGTCCGACCGGTGGCCAGTATTTGCCCTGCTTGAGCGCGGGCACCGCAAAGGCGGCCTGCTCGCGGCTGTAGGGGTGGGCCCAGGGCTCGGCGAGCACGCTGGCGGCGGTGTGCGGCGCGTTCTTCAGTGGGTTGTCCTCGCGCGGCCAGTGGCCGTTTTCAATTTGGGCGATCTCCTGGCGGATCGCGATCATGGCGTCGATGAAGCGGTCGATCTCCTGCAGCGTCTCGCTCTCGGTGGGCTCGACCATGAGCGTGTTGGCCACCGGAAACGACAGGGTGGGCGCATGAAAGCCGTAGTCCATCAGGCGCTTGGCCACGTCTTCGGCCATCACGCCGCAGCTGTCCTTGAAGTGGCGCAGGTCCAAGATGCACTCATGGGCCACATGGCCTTGCTCGCTGGCGTAGAGCGTCGGGTAGTGCGGCGCCAAGCGCCGGCTGATGTAGTTGGCCGCCAAGATCGCTGCCTCGGTGGCGTGCTTGAGGCCCTCGGCGCCCATCATGCGGCAGTACATCCAGCTGATCGGCAGCACCGCCGCATTGCCCAGTGGCGCGGCCGACACCGCGCCCACGCCATGGACCGGCACGCCGCCGGTGGCGTGGCCGGGCAGGAAGGGCACCAGGTCTTCGACCACGCAGACCGGACCGACCCCGGGCCCGCCGCCCCCGTGCGGAATGCAAAAGGTTTTGTGCAGGTTCAGATGGCTGACATCGCCGCCGAACTCGCCAGGGGCGGCGACACCCACCAGGGCGTTCATGTTGGCGCCGTCCACATACACCCGCCCGCCGTGCTGGTGCACCAACTCGCACAGCTGCTTGACCTGGGTTTCAAACACGCCGTGCGTGCTCGGGTAGGTGATCATCACCGCCGCCAGGTTGGCGCTGTGCTGCTCGCACTTGGCCTGGAGGTCGGCCATGTCCACATTGCCGCGCTCGTCACAAGCGGTCACCACCACCTGCATGCCCACCATCTGCGCGCTGGCCGGGTTGGTGCCGTGGGCGCTCGAGGGGATGAGGCAGATGTTGCGATGGCCCTGACCCTGGGCCTCGTGGTAGGCCTTGATCACGAGCAGGCCGGCGTATTCGCCCTGGCTGCCGGCGTTGGGCTGCAGGCTGATGCCGCTGTAGCCGGTGGCCTCGCACAGCCACTGGCGCAGCTGCCGCTCGAGCTGGGCATAGCCGTGCAGCTGATCGCTCGGGGCAAAGGGGTGGATGTGCGCGAACTCGGGCCAGGTGATGGGGATCATTTCGCTCGTGGCGTTGAGCTTCATGGTGCAGCTGCCCAGCGGGATCATGCTGCGGTCGAGCGCGAGGTCTTTGTCCGACAGGCGGCGCATGTAGCGCAGCATGGC
>JAIXWZ010000234.1 GCA_027491035.1 Comamonadaceae bacterium
GCCGACGTGTCCAGGGGCGCCTTTGTCTACACCCTGGCTGGGCCAGATGCCGCCAAGTTCAGCATCAACGCCAGCACGGGTGCAGTGTCCTTTGTGAGCAGCCCCAACTTTGAGAGCCCCACGGACGCCGGCGCCAATAACGTCTATGACATTCAAGTCAAGGCCTTTGACGGTTTCCGATCGTCTGCAGCGACCGCTGTCGCCATCACCGTCGGCAACGTGTTGCCGCAAGTGAGCACCGTGGCACTGTCTTCGGCCACGGGCATCTCCAACAACACGCTCAGCGCAGGCGATGTGCTCAGTGCTGCGGTGACCTTTACCGAAAACATCAGCATCGACTTGACAAGCGGCAGTCCCTGCTTGAAATTGAACATCGACGGCAGCACGGTGTATGCCACCTACGCCTCTGGCGCTGGCACCAAGGTTCTCACCTTCAACTACACCATCCTCGCAGGCCAGAACGACGCCAACGGCATCAGCATCGACGCCGACAGTCTGGAGCTCAATGGCGCCCTGCTGTATGAAGCTTCCGGCAATGCCAGCATCACGCACAGCGCAGTGGCAGACAACGCCGCGTTCAAGGTTGACACCGTGGCCCCCACGCTGTCGATCACGGACGACGAGAACGGCACCGGCAACATCGCTGGCGGCAACATCGTCTACACCTTCACCTTCAGCGAACCCGTGACGGGATTTGATGCCAGCGATGTCACGGTGGCCAATGGCGCCAAAGGCACTGTCACAGCGACCAGTACATCGGTCTACACCCTGGCCGTGACACCTACGGCAGGTTTTACCGGCAACGTCACGGTGGACGTGGCGGCGGGCAGGGCCACTGATCTTGCGGGCAACAACAACACCGTTGCAATCCAGTCGGTACAAGCCGTTGACATGTTGGCGCCGTCCAGCTTGTCGGGCTGGACGCTCGATCTGAAAGCGGTCAGTGACAGCGGTCTGAGCGACGGCGACGACATCACAAACGTCGCCCTGCCAGGGCTCACCATTAGTACCTTGACCTATCCCCTCATGCTGCTGGGCGACCAAGTCCAACTTGTCGACACCAGCAATGCCAATGCCGTGGTGGGCAGCTACACCGTGCTTGGCACCGACCTGACGTCTGGGAATTGGAACCGAACGACGTTGGAGATTCCCCTGACCGCATCGCTGAGCGATGGAACGCACAATTTGGCCGTCCGCTTGATCGATACCGCGGGCAACCCGGGCACTGCTGGCACGGCCTTGGCCGTGCTGGTCGATACCACCAGGCCCACCGCTACGGTCAGCAGTTTTGCCTACGACGCCATGACCAACACCCTGGTCATCACCGGCACCAACTTCAACACCCTGCTCACCGGCACGGAGAATGCGTCGAGCGACATCAAGAGCAACCTCGACTGGAGCCGCCTGAGCTGGGACATCGATGGCGACGATGCAGTCACGGCCAATGTGGGCTTCACGGTGGCTGACATCACCTCGGCCAAGGCCACGAGCAACACCACGCTGACCATTGTTCTGGGCAGCACCAAAGCTGCCGCGCTGGAGCAGACCAGTGGCTTTGGATCGGCCCTCAGTGGATCGACGCCTGTCAACGTGGACACGGTGGACGTGACCGCGGGCTTTTTGCGCGACAAAGCCTTCAACGCAGCCACCACTGATGCCCGCGCCAACGCAAGCATCGGCTTGACTTTAGGCCCACAGCCGGGCGCCGCCACCCTTGATCTGGGCAGCTTTGGCAAATTGATCCACCCTGTTCAGGTCGATGGCGATCACTATTTCTATTACTGGGACAGAAATGGCGATGGCAGTGCTGATGCGCAAGGGGTCACCGGCGGTGCTGACACAGCGAATCACCAGGTCCTCAATGCCATCTTCAAGTACGCCAGCGACTTCTCCACCGTCAGAAGCGGATACACCACCTACTTGTCCGGTGGCGTTCAAGAAAGCGCCAGCCACACCACCGGCACCTCGCGCTACGCCACCTGGAATGGCAGCGAATTCAATGGCAGCAATCCCACCATGGGTCTGGCTTTGCCCACCAACGGTACATCCACGGTGGGCCGGTATACACAAATTCCGGGTACAGCAGTGGGCAACGCGGTGGCCTCCAATACGACCGGGACGCCCTACACCGGCAGCACTGATGTGAACCCGGTCTACGATGATTTGGCTGCCATTTGGGATGCCTTCAACGGACAGGGAACGGGCACGGGAGGGCGTGGTGAGCCCAACGGTTGGTACAAAGCAGGCGGCACAAGCGCAAATTATGGTTATATGTACTGGTCGGCCGAAAGCGGTGCCGGTTCGTTCGAATTTCAATTGGCCGGCGGCTGGGTAGGCTTTGACGGGGGGAACGCGCCATTGCATGTCGCTATTGAAGTGATCGCCATCAACAATGCAACGCCCGTCATCAACAGCGCGGCTGCCGTCACAGTGGCTGAAAACCTCAGCACCAGCACAGCGGCCTACACCGCCACCGCCTACGACGCCGACTTGCCAGCGTCACTGACTTACGCGCTAAGCGGAACCGACGCTGCGCTGTTTAACTTCGAGGCCAGCAGCGGCCGGGTGACTTTCAAGGTGTCTCCCAACTTCGAAAGCCCCAGCGATGCGGGTGCTGACAATGTCTACAACATCACAGTCACCGCCAGCGATGGCAGCAGAACCTCCAGCGCGCTCGGTGTGGCCATCACGGTCAGCAATGCCAACGACATCGCTCCGGTGTTCACCTCAGGCAGCAACGGCGCGGTGCTTGAAAATGCGGCCACCAGCACGGTCATTTACACCGCGGCCACCACCGACGCCGACAACCTGGCCGCTCGCAGCTACTCGCTCAGTGGCACTGACAGCGCGTTGCTGGCCATCAACGCCAGCACGGGCGAAGTCACCTTGCTGGCCTCGGCCGACTTCGAGGCCAAGCCCAGCTACAGCTTTGATGTGATTGCCAGCGATGGCCTGAACACCACCACGCAAGCGGTGACGGTTCCAGTGACCGATGTCAATGACGCCCCGGCGATCACCAGCGCCGTCAGCGCCAACTGGGCAGAAAACA
>JAIXWZ010000006.1 GCA_027491035.1 Comamonadaceae bacterium
CTGTTTGTCACATCGAGTGCCGGACTGCAGGTGGTCTCGGTCGATGCCGAGCTCAAGATGACGCTGCTGGGCACGGTCAGTCTGGGCAGCAACGACATCAACAGTGTGGCCGTCAAAAATGGCATGGTGGCGGTGGCAGTGGCAGCCACAGACAAAACCCAACCGGGCGAGGTCTACTTCCTCAATGCCGGCGCCCAGCTGAGCATCACCGGCACAGGCGCGAGCAGCGTGATCGCTCAGACGGGCCTGGTGCAAGGCAAGGTCAATGTCGGCGCGTTGCCCGATATGCTGACCTTCACGGCCGACGGCAAGATGGTGCTGGTGGCCAACGAAGCCGAACAGGCCACAGCCGCCAACGAAGCGGCCATGGCCACGGTGGCCAACCCGGAAGGCTCGGTCAGCATCATCAATCTGAGCGCTGGTGCCGCCAGCGCCACCGTGACCACCGCATCGTTCTCCACTTTCAACAGCAAAGCGGCCGAACTCAAGGCCAAGGGCGTGCGGCTGATGGCCGGTGAGGCGGGCTTTACGAACGTCACTGTGGCACAGGACCTGGAGCCCGAGTACATCGCGATCGCGCCCGATGGCAAGACCGCCTTTGTGACGTTGCAGGAAAACAATGCAATCGCCATTTTGGACATCGCCTCCGGCAAATTCACCGACATCGTGCCGCTGGGCCTCAAGAGCTTTATGGGTCTGCCCTTTGACGGCAGCGACCGAGACGGTCCGCCCAGCGGCAGCAACAGCTACAGCAACGCGGTCAATCTGCAAACCGATCAGCCCGTCTTCGGTCAGTACATGCCCGACGCGATCGCATCCTTCCGCGGCGCCGACGGACGCACCTACTACGCCATTGCCAACGAGGGCGACGATCGCAACGACTTCATCAAGCCGACCGAGACCACCACCGTCTCGGCTCTGAACCTCGATGCCACGGCCTTCCCCAATGCTGCAGCCTTGAAGGCCAACGGCGAAATCGGTCGCCTGACCGTCTCCAACGCGCCGGGCAACAAGGGCGACACCGATGGCGATGGCGATATCGACCGCATCCTGTCCTACGGCGCACGGTCGTTCTCCATCCTCAATAGCCAGGGTGTCATCGTCTTTGACAGCGGATCGCACATCGAACAGTTCTTTGCGGCCGGCGGCACCTTCAACTCGAGCAGCCCAGCGACCAGCGGCCTGTTCGACGACAGCCGCTCGGACAACAAGGGTCCCGAGACAGAAGGCGTGGCCATTGGGCAGGTGGGCGATAAAACCTTGGCCTTTGTGGGCCTAGAGCGTGGCGGCGGCGGTGTGATGGTGTACGACGTCACCCACCCCGGTCAGGTCAGCTTTGTGCAGTACCTGCGCAATCCCGCCGATGTCAGCCCGGAAGGCCTGACCTTTGTCGCCGCCAAAGACAGCCCCAGCGGCCGCGATGCGCTGTTCGTGACCAACGAAGTCTCCAACAGTGTGACGGTGTTCAAAGACACTCCCTACACCCTGCAGTTGCTGCACTTTGCCGATGCCGAGGCGGGCATGCTGGCTTCAAGCACAGCCCCCAAGCTGGCCGCGTTGGTAGACAAGTTCGAAGACGCGTACGCCAACAGCATCACCTTGGCCGGTGGCGACAATTTCATTCCGGGGCCCTTCCTGGCCGCCGGCACCGACAGCTCGATGATCTCGGTGCTCAATGCGGTCAGTGGCTCAACCCTGGCCTCCACCGCGACGGTGCCGATCGCCGCTGCCGACATCGTGATCCACAACCTCATGGGTGTCGAAGCTTCGACCATTGGCAACCACGAGTTTGATCTGGGATCGCGCGTGTTCCGAGATTCCTTTATCGCCGGCAGCGGCTATGTCGGCGCGCAGTTTCCCTATCTGTCGGCCAACCTTGATTTCAGCGGCGATACCGACTTGTCCAGCCGGTACACCAACACAAGTGCCACAGCGGGGCTGGAGCTGGCCAGCGCACTCAAAGGGCGGATCGTGCCGTCTGCCGTGCTCGATGAAGGCGGCCAAAAGATCGGGGTTGTGGGTGCGACCACACAGTTGCTTGAGGCGATTGCCTCCCCGTCCGGAACCGAGGTGCGCGGCTTTCCGACCGGGCCCGGTGCCAACGGAGAGATCGACAACATGGACCTGCTGGCCACGCAGTTGCAGCCGGTCATTGATGATTTGATCGCACAGGGCGTCAACAAGATCATCGTGATGTCGCATCTGCAAGTGCTGGCCAATGAGAGGTTGCTGGCCACCAAGCTGTCGGGCGTCGACATCATTTTGGCCGCCGGCTCCAACACCCGCCTGGGCGATGCCAACGACACGGCCGTTGCCTTCCCCGGCCACAGCGCCAACTTTGCCGACATTTATCCGCTCGTCATCAAAGACAAGACCGGTGGCAACACCCTGGTGGTCAACACCGACAACGAGTTCACCTACCTGGGCCGACTGGTGGTTGACTTTGACAACGCCGGCAATGTTCGGCTCGACAGCTTAGCGGCCAACAATGCGATCAACGGGGCCTACGCGGCCACGGACGCCAACGTCAACCTCGCCTGGGGATCGAATGCGGCGCAGGCCTATGCCACTGGCGCCCGAGGCGCCCAGGTCAAGACCGTGACCGACGCAGTGCAGTCGGTGATCACCAGCAAGGACGGTAACGTCTACGGCTATTCCAATGTCTACCTGGAGGGTGAGCGCATCGCGGTGCGCAACCAAGAGACCAATCTGGGCAATCTGAGCGCCGACGCCAATGGCCATGCGCTCAAGCAGGCGCTGGGAAGTCAGGCGGCGGCGCAGACCTACATTGTCTCGATCAAAAACGGCGGCGGCATCCGCGCACAGATCGGCACCCTCTCGGCACCCAAGGCCGATGGCTCGGTCGACAAGCTGCCGCCCGACGGAGGCGTTTCCCAGCTTGACGTGGAGAACTCACTGCGATTTGATAACAAGCTCATGGCCTTTGACACGACCCCGGCGGGACTCAAGGCCATCTTGGAGCACGGCGTGGCCGTCTTGGGCAGCCAGGGTCGCTTCCCCCAGCTGGGCGGCGTGGCCTTTTCCTACGACCCGGACTTTGCCGCCGGCTCGCGCGTCAATGACATCGCGCTCGTGGGCGAGGGCTACCGGGTCAACCTCTACAACGATGGCTCGCTGGTCAGCGGCGCCCCGGCCAAGATCACGGTGGTCACACTCAACTTCCTGGCCAACGGCGGGGACAACTACCCCATGAAGGCCAACGGCGAGAACTTCCGCTACCTGGTCAGCGCGCCCGGCAACAGCTTCGCGCTCACCGCCGCCGTTGACGAGGCTCTGGACTATGGTGCCACCTCAACCATTGACGGGGCCAGGGGAAGCAACCCCCTGCTGGGCGAACAAACGACCCTCGAGATCTACATGAAGGCCTTCCACAACACCCAGGCCAAAGCCTACAGCCTGGCAGAGACTCCGGAAGCGCAGGACACCCGCATCCAGAACCTCAATGCACGCAGTGAAGTGGTATTGACCACCCAGCTCAGCGTGGGCGACCTGCGCTTGATTGCCGCTAACGCGGATCCGACCGACGCGCTGTCGTTCATTCTTCTCAAGCCTGTGCTCACTGGCACCCAGGTTGGCTTTACTGACCGCAATTTCTCGGAAACCACAGGCATGCCCGCAACCGGAGAGGCAGCCTACTTGTGGACCGCTGATCGCAACTACGCAGCAGGCACCATCGTGACCTTGCAGCCCGATGCAGCCAGCGGAGCCAATCCGATTGCCGACAAGGGCACGGTACAGGGGGCAGGCGGCGGCCTGTCAACCTCGGGTGAAACGATCTATGCCTTCCAAGGAAGCATTGCGGGGCTGGGTAGCGGCGCCGCGGGAGCGCTCACCATCGACCGGCTGCTTGCCAGCATCAACGTCGGTGGCGCTGCGGCAGGTGACGTGCCCGCCAGCATCGCCGCTGCATCCCAGAGCTTCAATGCCGACAATGCCAAGTTCACGGGCGCGACCAGCGCCACTGACATTGCGGCCTTGACCGCCCTGATCAACAACCCGGCCAATTGGACGCTCAACGACACGACGGCCTTCGCGTTGACCAACAACAGCCTGTTCGGCATCTGAGCCCAGCTTGACCACGGTGACCCCTTCGCGGGGGTCACCGTGGTCACAGCGCTCCCGCCAGAGCGCCCTCGCCCTCGAAGACTTGACGCTCAGCCCGGCAGCCGCATCAAGGGCTCTCCCATGCGGATCGTGCGGCCGTTTGTGATGCCCGCGGCCAGCTCAAAGCCGGCTGGTGCGAGCACGATGATGGTCGAGCCATGCTCGAACCAGCCCAGCTCCTCGCCTTTTTCGCAACTGGCCGAGCACGGCATTTCGTTGGCGCCACGGTAGCGCAGGTGCAGCCTGACATCGAGAAAATGCAGACGGATGCTGGCCACCAAGATGGCTGCCACGGGCACCAGGGCAATCGGATGGCCGCCGTTGCGCAGACGCATGCGGATCACCGCGCGCTCGTTGCGGCAAAACAGCTTTTCCACCCGGGCCAGCGCCACCGGATTGACGTTCCAGGTGTCGCCGCTGATGTAGGTGACATGGTCCACCTGCGCGTCGTGCGGCGCATGAAAGCGGTGGTACATGGCCGAGGTCAGGCGCAAGGTCACGTAGGTGCCGCCGCGAAAGCGCTCGATGTCCTGGCTGGGCCCACACAGCTCCTGCAAGGTGTAGCTCAAGCCCTTGGCTTGCAGCAGCAGCGCGCCATCGATGCGGCCGCAGGCCCCAACGATGCCCTCGCTCGGGCTGCTGAGCACCGCTGGGTCGGCGTCAACCGGGCGGGCACCTGGGCGCAGCTCTCGGGTAAAGCACGCGTGCAGGCTCTTGAACTGCTGCTGGCGCGCCTCGCTCAGGTCAAGGTCGGTGAACAGTCGCCACACACCGATCGACAAGCGCGTCAGCCAGGGGCTCTCGATGCGGCTGAACCAGCCCATGAAGTGGGTCAGCAGCTTGCGCGGCACCCGGTTGGTCAGCAGAAAGTTCAAATCGTCCTGGGCCAGAGCGCGGCGCAATGGGGAGCTTTTCATCATGGGGGAGGCTTTCATCAAGGTTTCAAATTCCAACGTTACAAAGCGGTGACTCACTGATGGAGATCGCGAGATGAACGAACAACTGGTTTTGCCCGTCACCGCCCTGGGCTTGCTGATGTGGCTGCTGCCCAAGGCCAAGCGGCGCCTGGAGCTCTCGCGCGCCAAACACCGGTCGCTGGCCGGGCACTCGCGCATGGCCAAGCGGGTGGCGTCGATGATTCCGGGTTATGCCTACAGCGAGGACGAGTTCTTTGCCTCCGATGGCGCCTCGCCGACCTGGGTGGCGCGCCGACGCGCCGCCTTTGCCCAGCTGTGCGCGCAATTTGCCAGCCGCTACCCCAAGACCGCAGCCATGACGGCGCAGGCGCGCAGCGGCCTGCCCGATCTGCAATTTACCGGCAGCTACCGGGTGCCCTACCAGTACAGCACCTATCTGCGCAAGCACCTGACCTTGGGCAGCTTTCTGAGCGCCTCTCACGATGTCTTTGTGCACGACCTGGACGGCAATGCGTTTTACGACCTGACCGGCTCTTACGGCGTCAACCTGCTGGGCTACGACTTCTACAAGCGCTGCATCGCCGAGGGCGCCGCTCTCGTGCAAGAGCTCGGTCCGGTCCTGGGCGCTTACCACCCCTGTGTGCTCGAAAACGTGAAATCGCTGCAGCGCATCTCGGGCCTGGAGGAGGTGACCTTCCACATGTCGGGCACCGAAGCGGTGATGCAGGCCGTGCGGCTGGCGCGCTACCACACCGGCCGCTCGCACCTGGTGCGCTTTGCCGGCGCCTACCATGGCTGGTGGGAAGACGTGCAGCCCGGCCCTGGCAACCCGTTGCCACCGCGCCAGACCTACACCCTGGCCGACATGAGCGAGCGCAGCTTGCAGGTGCTGCGCAGCCGGCGCGACATTGCCTGTGTGCTCATCAACCCCTTGCAGGCGCTGCACCCCAACAGCAGCGCGCCGGGCGACTCCTCCTTGGTCGACAGCAGCCGCAAGGCGCATTTCGATCGCCAGGCCTACGCGCAGTGGCTGGCCCAGTTGCGCCAAGTCTGCAGCGAGCGCGGCATTGCGCTGATTTTTGACGAGGTCTTCGTGGGCTTTCGTCTCGCACCGGGCGGCGCGCAAGAGTATTTTGGCGTGCAAGCCGACATGGTGACCTATGGCAAAACGCTGGGCGGCGGCCTGCCGGTGGGCGTGGTGTGCGGCACGAGCCGCTGGATGAAGCGCTTTCGCGAAGACCGGCCGGCCGACATCTGCTTTGCCCGCGGCACCTTCAACGCCCACCCCTATGTCATGGGCGCGATGCGCGCCTTCTTGGACCGGCTCGACTCGCCCGAGGTCGCAGCCCTGTACGAAGGCCTGGATGAGCGCTGGAATGCCCGCGCGCAAAGCCTCAATGCGCGGCTGGAGCAGGCACAGCTTCCCGTGCGCGTGGAGGCGATGTCGACGATCTGGACCGTGACCTACACCGAGCCTTCGCGCTACAACTGGATGTTCCAGTTCTACTTGCGCGAGCAGGGTCTGGCTCTGAGCTGGGTGGGCAGCGGCCGGCTGATCTTCAGCCTGAACTATGACGATGAGCACTTCGAGGCCGTGACGCAGAGGTTTGTGGCTGCCGCCACCGCGATGCGCGAAGCCGGTTGGTGGCATGGCGATCCGCAATTGAGCAACCGCTCCATCAAGCGCTCCATCTTCAGGGAAATGCTCGCCAGGCGCTGAAGGCCTGGAGCCCACCTGGGCTTCATGCGGCGGGTGGCCCTTGGCGGGCACCCGCCGCATGCCATCAATGGCGGGTGACGTGCTCCATCGGGTCGATGAGCTGGCCGCGCAGCAAATACCACGGGGCTTTGTAGTACAGCGCGATGTCGTGGAAGGGATCGGTGATGATCTTGAAAGCCCAGGCCAAGCCAGTGACCAGGTTCTTTTGCCACCACAGCTGGCCCACGCGAAACACCAGGCCCGCCACCCCCAGCGCAAGCCAGGCAATGCCCACATCGTGCAGGTAAGCGTGAAGGCCCACGGCCGGCTCAATCAGGCCAAACACCGAAGGCTCGAACCAGAGCACCCCGGGGATGAGGATCCAGGCGCCCATGAGCACAATCTTGCGGCGAATGTTGTAACCGATCTTGATCTCTTCCTTGTGGGCGTCGGTGGCCTGATTGACCTCGTCATAGCCACGCGGCTCAAAAAAGAAGTGGCCGGCCTGACGGCTGACCATAGAGATGCACCAGGCCACAATTGCTGCCCAGGCCGGGTCGATGAAGAGCAGGCCGTAAGCAATCACAAAGCTGATGGCACTGAGCAAGTGCAGGCTCTGGTTGATGCGGCTGTGGTGGTAGTAGCGGTGATCGTCCCAACGCTGAACGGCCAGTTCCTCAAAGATGTGTCTCACGTCTGCTCCTGC
Organism: Comamonadaceae bacterium; assembly: GCA_027491035.1. Classification (GTDB taxonomy): domain Bacteria; phylum Pseudomonadota; class Gammaproteobacteria; order Burkholderiales; family Burkholderiaceae_C; genus Polaromonas. The sequence continues at coordinate 7,448 of JAIXWZ010000006.1, forward strand.
AAAAAGGGGCCGCCTTTCGGCCTTGAGCGTCTATGGTGGCGCACTTGCATGAAGCTCTCGTGACAGTGTGGCCCGATCGCCACGCAAACCACCGTGCGACGCACGGGCGGGCCTTGTGCGGTGGTTTGTCACAGAACCGATACAAAGGCCTGTCACCATAGGGGTCATGCAAAACCGAGTCGCTCCGTCAGGCGCCAGCTTTCAGATTGAAGAGTTGCGTGGCGCCAGCCCCAGCCTGCGCATCGCGGTGGTCACTGAAACTTATCCGCCCGAAATCAATGGCGTGGCGGTCACGCTGGCCAAAGTGGTGGAGGGCCTGCGCGAGCGCAACCACAGCTTGCAGCTGATCCGGCCGGTCCAGCCCTTCTTTGACAAGCAGCGCAGCGCCGACGCCGACGAAATCCTCACCGCGGGACTGCCCATTCCGCGCTACCCTGGCCTGCGCATGGGCATGCCATCGAAAAAGCTGCTGGTGCGGCATTGGTCGGTGCAGCGTCCGGACATCGTGCACATTGCCACCGAGGGTCCGCTGGGCTGGTCGGCGCTCAATGCAGCGCGCGCGCTCAAGCTGCCGGTGAGCACCGACTTTCGGACCAACTTTCATGCCTACAGCGGCCACTACGGCGCCGGCTGGCTGCATCGGACCATCTTGCGCTACCTGCGCAAGTTTCACAACAGCGCCTCGTGCACCACGGTGCCAACGCAAGCGCTGGCCACCGAGCTGCAGTCCTGGGGCTTTGAGCGTTTGAGCGTGGTGGCGCGCGGCGTCGACACCCAGCGCTTTTGCCCCGAGCACCGCAGCGCCGACTTGCGCGCCGCCTGGGGTGTGGAGCCGGGCGATCCGGTGGCCCTGTACGTCGGTCGCCTGGCCTCGGAGAAGAACCTCGGCCTGCTGGCTCGCGCCTACGCCGTGATGCGCCAAAGCGAGCCGCGCATGCGCCTGGTCATTGTGGGCGACGGGCCCGAGCGGGCGTCGCTGGCCGCAGCCTGCCCGCAAGCGCACTTTGCGGGTATGCAAACCGGCGTCGAGCTCGCTCGCCAGTACGCCTCGGCCGATCTCTTCGTGTTCCCGAGCCTGTCCGAGACCTTTGGCAACGTCACCATCGAAGCCATGGCCAGCGGCTTGCCGGTGCTGGCCTATGACCATGCAGCCGCCACTGAACTGCTGCGCGACGGCCAAGGCGGCGTGGCCATTGCTGTGGGCCAGGAAGAGCACTTCATGGCGCAGGCCGGTGCCCTGTGCAGTGACCCGGCGCGGCGCCTGCTGCTGAGCCAACAAGCTCGCCAGATCGCCCTGGGCCGCAGTTGGGAGAGCATCGTGACCCGTTTTGAAGCCCTGCTGCGCGGCACCGTCGCGGCTCACCTGTACGGCGGTATCAAGTCGCCTGGGCGGCCGGACGCCAGCGCATCAGCAGCCACAGCAACGCACTGATGGCCAGGCCAAAGCCCCACAGCAAGGCCGGCGCCGGCACGTCCAAGTGCACCAGGGCCGCGTAGAGGCTCAAGCCCAGCAAGACGCCCGAGTTTTCATTGAAGCCTTGCACCGCGATCGATCGCCCAGCGGTCAACACCGCTGCGCCTCGATGCTGCAGCAGCGCGTTCAAGGGCACCACCATCCAGCCGCCCAGCGCGCCGGCCACCACCAGCACCGGCACGGCCAGCCAGACGCTGTGGCACAGGGCCAGCAGCGGCATCATCAGGCCCAGGGCCAAGCCCATGGGCAAGGTGGCCCGGGCACCCTGCAGCGTGACCCAGCGGCTGGCGGCGCAAGCGCCGATGACCACGCCCACCGCGATCGCCGCCTGCAGGTAAGCCGCCTGACTCAGGGGCAGGCCCAAAGCGTGCTGGGCCCAGCGCAACACCAAAAACTGCAGGCAGGCGCCCACACTCCAAAACAGGGCGGTGACGGCCAGCGACAAGCCGCCGAGCCGGTCTCGCCACAAGGTCCGGTTGTCGCGCCAGAAGGCTCGGCACAGGGCCACCGGATGGCTGCCACTGCGCGGGTAGACGGCAGTGCTGCGCGGCACGCCCAGATTGAGCAGGCCCGCGAGGATGTAGAGCCCGAGCAGCAACACCAGGGGCAGCCCCAGGTGGGCCAGGGCTGTGCCGGCCGTGGGCAGGCCCTGCCCCAAACTCGTCGCGAGCACCGATTGCGTCAACCCCGCACTGACCAGCACCCCGCCGAGGACCACACCGAACAAGGCGGCGCTGACCACGCTGACCTCGATCCAGGCGTTGGCACGCACCAGCAGCTCAGGGGCCACCAACTCGGTCACCAAACCGTATTTGGCCGGCGCATAGGCGGCCGCGCCCAGACCCACCAGCGCATAGGACAGCACCGGATTGATCCCCAACAGCAGCAGGGCCGCGCCCAGAAACTTGATCAGATTCATCCAGGCCATCAGCCTGGCCTTGGGCACGGCGTCGGCCAGGGGGCCAACGAAGGGCGCGAGCACGACGTAAAACGCAATGAACACCCACTTGAGCACAGGCGCCCACCAAGGGGCGAACTGCAGCGCGTCGAGCGCAGCGATCGTCAAGATGAGCAGGGCGTTGTCGGCCAAGGCCGACACAAATTGCGCACCGATCAACAGCATGAAACCTGACGGCATGGACCTGTCAGTGTCGAAGCCGGACATGTCAAGGCCGTGACGCCAGGCGGCGCGCGCCCAGCGTTTGCCTGGCGCCACAGACACACACATGCCACCGAACTGACACGACTGCGTCACATCGCGTCGACAAACTTCATGGCATCGCGTAAACGAGCTCGCACCACACTCCAAGCCGCAATCGAAAAAAGGGGCGAAGAACATGGCACAACAAGGTTCACAAGATGCGTCGGCACTTTGATGCCGAAGGGCCCGACTTCATGGGCGACGCTTCGGACAGTGCCGCTCACTGCCCCAAACGCCGCTACCGCGCCGTCTTCATCTCCGACATCCACCTGGGCACCCCCGGCTGTCAGGCCGTCGCGCTGCTGGACTTTCTCAAGCACCACGAGAGCGACTCGCTCTACCTGGTCGGCGACATCATCGACGGCTGGCAGCTGCGCCGCCGCTGGTATTGGCCGCAGGCGCACAACGATGTGGTGCAAAAACTGCTCAAGCGGGTGCGCAAGGGCTGCCGCGTGGTCTATGTACCGGGCAATCATGACGAGTTTGCCCGCAACTTTCTGGGGCACCATTTCGGCGGCATCGAAGTCATGGAAGAAGCGGTGCATGTCACGGCCGATGGCCGGCGCCTGTGGGTGATTCACGGCGACTACTTTGATGCGGTGGTGCAGTGCGCCAAGTGGCTGGCTTATCTGGGCGATTCGCTCTACGACCTGTCGCTGCGGGCCAACCGCCACCTCAACTCCCTGCGCGCGCGCCTGGGCATGCCTTACTGGTCGCTGTCGCAATACCTCAAGCACAAGGTCAAGAAGGCGCTCAATTTCATCACCGCCTTCGAAGAAGCGGTCGCGGCCGAGGCCAAGCGCCGAGGCCACGATGGGGTGGTGTGTGGGCACATCCACCGCGCCGAGATGCGCGAGATCAACGGCGTGGTGTACTGCAACGACGGCGATTGGGTCGAAAGCCGCACCGCCCTGGTCGAGCACTTCGACGGACGCCTAGAGATCGTGGCCTGGATGCCCGGGGCCAACCCCGAGACGCACCCGGATGACACCGGAGTGCTGCACACCGACCCGCAAGTCGTGATGGCCACGCTCGCCCCCCACCTACAAGCTGCGCCGCAGGCCAGCGAAGCGCTGCGATGAAGCTGGCCTTGCTCACCGATGCGTGGCAGCCGCAAGTCAATGGCGTGGTGACCACGCTGGTGGAGCTGGTGCGGGAGATGCGCCAGCGCGGCCACGAGGTGCTGGTGATCCACCCCGGCCTGTTCAAGACCCGCCCCTGCCCCGGCTATGCCGGCATCGACCTGGCAGTCCAGCCCGGTCGCAGCCTGCCGGGCCTGCTGGAAGATTTCGCACCCGATTGCATTCATCTGGCCACCGAAGGCCCAATAGGCTGGGCCGCGCGCGCCTACTGCCGCAAGAAGGGGCTGCGCTTTACCACCGCCTTTCACACCCGCTTTCCCGAGATTCTTCAGGCCGCCCTGCGCATCCCGCTGAGCTGGGGCTATGCCTTGTTTCGTCACTTCCACCGCGCATCGGCCGGGGTGATGGTGCCCACCGAGGGCATGCTCCATCTGCTCAAGGCGCGCCGCTTCGAGCGGCTGCTGCCCTGGACGCACGGCGTCGATCTCTCGCTGTTTCCCTATCGGGCGCAGACTCAGCCGTGCGATTTGCTGGGCCGGCTCAGCGAGCCCGTGTTTCTGTACGTGGGCCGCATCTCGTATGAGAAGAACATCCAGGCCTTTCTGGATCTGACCCTGCCGGGCACCAAGGTGGTGTGCGGTGTCGGGCCGCTCGAGGAGGGTCTGCGCGCACGCTACCCACAGGTGCGCTGGCTGGGCGTGCTGCCCAGACCCAAGCTGGCCGAGGTCTATGCAGCGGCCGATGTCTTCGTCTTTCCCAGTCGCCACGAAACCTTCGGCCTGGTCATGCTCGAGGCCATGGCCTGCGGCACGCCGGTGGCCGCCTACCCGGTTGACGGACCACTCGAAGTGGTGGGCCGGGAGGGGCAAGGCGGCGTGCTGCATGAAGACCTGCAGCGCGCCTGCCTGCAAGCTCTTGAGTTGCCTCGGGCGAGCGCCCGCGAGCGCGCCACAGCCTTCGAATGGGTTCATGCCGCCTCGCGCTTCGAGGCCCACCTGGTGCCAGCGCGCAGGCCGGACGTAGCACCGCAGCCCGTGGTCACCACCGGCACCTGAGGGCTGCGCCTTGCCTTTGAGCCGTCCGTTACAGCCCATGGGGTGACCGCTGAGGCCGCTTTGGAAACCGCCTTGAGCCATCGATCAAGCCATGGATTGCCACGGCGCTGCGCGCCTCGCAATGACGCAGGGGCGTCATTGGTGCCCCGCCCCGTCATTTCGCCCCTGCCCAGTCATTTCGCCCTCGACCTGTCATTGCGCTCCCGCCCTGTCATTGCGAGGAACGAAGCCATCCAAGGAGCGGCGCGACCGTGCACCTGCGCCGCTCCTTTCCCGTCAGCACCCGAGCGCATCACACCGCTCACGGCGCTGCATCTGGCCCATGGTGCGATTTCCTTCAGAACTTAGACTCTCATGAACATTTCCATCTTCGGCGCCGGCTATGTGGGCCTGGTCACCGGTGCCTGCCTGGCCGACGTAGGCCACAAGGTGCTGTGCATCGACTTGAACACCACCAAGATTGAGCAACTGCGCCAGGGGCGCATTCCGATCTGGGAGCCCGGTCTGGAAGCCATCGTCAAGCGCAACGTCGACGAAGGCCGTCTGCTGTTTTCGACCGAAGCGGCCGATGCGGCTGCGCACGGCGCTGTCGTCTTCGTGGCGGTGGGCACGCCGCCAGGTGAAGACGGTTCGGCCGACCTGCAGTATGTGTTGGCGGTGGCGCAGAGCATCGCGCAGCACATGCAGAGCTATCAGCTCATCGTGAGCAAGTCCACAGTGCCGGTGGGCACAGCCGACAAGATCAGCCAGCAAGTCAGCGCCATCCTCGCCGAGCGCGGGCTTGATTTACCTTTTGACGTGGTCTCCAACCCCGAGTTTCTCAAGGAAGGCTCGGCCGTGGCCGACTTCCAAAAGCCCGACCGGATCATCGTGGGCACTGAATCGCCGCACGCGCGGGATCTGATGACCGAGCTTTATGAGCCGTTTAACCGCAACCACCAAAGAACGCTGTTCATGGATGTGCGCAGCGCCGAGCTGACCAAGTACGCCAGCAACGCCATGCTGGCCGCACGCATCAGCTTCATGAACGAGGTGGCCAATATGGCCGAACGGCTGGGCGCCAACATCGAAGAGGTGCGCAAAGGCATGGGCGCCGACCCGCGTATCGGCTACCAGTTCATTTATCCCGGCTGCGGCTACGGCGGCAGCTGCTTTCCCAAAGACGTGCGCGCCCTCGAGCGGCTGGCGCACGAGGTGGGCTACGAGGCGCAGCTGCTCGCCTCGATCGAGGCGGTCAACCAGCGCCAAAAGCAGCGACTGTTTGACAAGCTTGTCGCACAGCTCGGTGGCGAGCAAGCCCTGCGCGGCCAAACCGTGGCCCTTTGGGGCCTGGCGTTCAAGCCCAACACCGATGACATGCGCGAGGCCCCCAGCCGCGTGCTGATGGAGTTGCTGTGGCGGGCTGGCGCGCGGGTGCAGGCCTTCGACCCGGTGGCCATGAAGGAAGCCGCGCAGATCTACGGCCAGCGCCCCGACCTGGTGCTGACAAGCGACAAGTACGCGGCCCTGCAAGGGGCGCAGGCGCTGCTCATCTGCACCGAATGGCAGCAGTTTCGCGCACCGGACTTCGAAGAGATGGCCGGTCGCATGGCGCAGCGCCTGATCGTCGACGGCCGCAACCTGTATACGCCCGACAAGCTGCGCGCCGACGGTTGGACTTACCTGTCCATCGGCCGAGCATAACGAGCAGACAACGCAAGGCGTAGCGCAGCGCCAAACCTGCCCTACTTGACCAGCGCCTGCACCGCCTTGAACACCGGGTGGCTGGCCGTGCGCAGCCATTCGAAGGCCACCATCTCGGTGCTCACCAA
>JAIXWZ010000141.1 GCA_027491035.1 Comamonadaceae bacterium
GCGGGGTTTGACACAATGGCTCACGCGGGACGCCCGCGCACCGCATCGATCTGACCGGGCACACGACCATGAGCGATCCTGTTTTTGACTACATCATCGTCGGCGCCGGCACCGCCGGCTGCCTGCTGGCCAACCGGCTCAGCGCAGACCCCAAGAAACGGGTGCTGCTGATCGAGGCCGGACGCAAGGACGACTACCACTGGATCCACATCCCGGTGGGCTATCTGTACTGCATCGGCAACCCGCGCACCGACTGGCTCTACAAGACCGAGCCGGCGCAAGGGCTCAATGGCCGGGTGCTGCGCTACCCACGCGGCAAGGCACTCGGTGGCTGCTCGAGCATCAACGGCATGATCTACATGCGCGGCCAGTCGCGCGACTACGAGCACTGGGCCGACCTCACCGGCGAGGACGCCTGGCGCTGGCAGCAGGTGCTGCCCGACTTCATGCGCCACGAAGACCACTACAAGCTCGATGGCGGCACCGCCAATGCGGCGTTTGCCGCGGTGCACGGCCACAAAAGCCAGCCCGGCGCTGGTGGCGAGTGGCGCGTGGAAAAGCAGCGCCTGCAGTGGGACATCCTCGATGACTTTTCGCAGGCCGCGCAGCAGGCGGGCATTGCGGCCACCGACGACTTCAATGGCGGCAACAACGAGGGCGTGGCCTATTTCGAGGTCAACCAGCGCAAAGGCTGGCGCTGGAACACCGCCAAGGCCTTTTTGCGCCCGACCTGCTACGGGCGGCCCAACTTCGAGATGTGGACCCATGCCCAAGTCAGCCAATTGCTGCTTGAGCCGCAGGCCGATGGACAGCCGCGCTGCACCGGCGCGCGCGTGTGGACGGGCTCACAAAGCGTCGACGCACGACTGGCCGCCGGGGGCGAGGTGCTGCTGAGCGCCGGCAGCATCGGCTCGCCGCAAATCCTGCAACTGTCGGGTATCGGGCCGGCCGATCTGCTGCAAAGCCTGGGCATCGCGGTGCGTCAGCACCTGCCGGGGGTGGGGGCCAATTTGCAAGACCATCTGCAGATTCGCTCGGTCTACAAGATCCGCCCGCCGCGAGGCGGCCAGGCCACGCTCAACACCTTGTCGGCCTCGCTGTGGGGGCGCGCCAAGATCGGGCTGGAATACGCGCTGCGCCGCAGCGGCCCGATGAGCATGGCGCCCTCGCAGCTGGGCGCCTTCACCCGCTCAAGCCCCGAGCATGCCTGGCCCAACATCCAGTACCACGTGCAGCCGCTGTCGCTCGATGCCTTTGGTGAACCGCTACACGCCTTCGATGCCTTCACCGCCAGCGTGTGCAACCTCAACCCCACCAGCCGCGGTACGGTGCACATCCGCAGCCGCGACTTTGCCGATGCGCCCCTGATCGCCCCGAACTACCTGAGCACGCCCGAGGACCGGCTGGTGGCCGCGCAGTCGCTGCGTGTGACACGGCGCATCGTGGGCCAGAGCGCGCTGGCACGCTGGCAACCCGAGGAGTTCAAGCCGGGCGTGCAGTACCAAAGCGACGAAGACCTGGCCCGTCTGGCCGGCGACATCGCCACCACCATCTTTCACCCGGTGGGCACCACCCGCATGGGCCGCGCCAACGACCCGATGGCGGTGCTCGACCCGCACCTGAAGGTGCGCGGTGTGAGCGGCTTGCGGGTGGTCGATGCCGGCGCCATGCCCACCATCACCAGCGGCAACACCAACGCACCCACACTCATGATGGCCGAAAAGGCCGCCGGCTGGATCCGACAAGGCCTGTGAGCCGGGCGCCCAACCCGGGTAAGTCCCGAGCCAGGCCCTCAAGGCTGGGCCTTATAGTCGCGGCCATCGTGGCAGGCGCCTGAAACAGGCCCCGCTGCCGAGGAGCCGAGGAGACACAAACAAACGTCTGATCCATCAGACCCGCTCTCGATGCAGAGCCACGCTCGCACTGAGCCCCCATGAACAGCCCCGCCCAACAGGCAGGGCTGAAAAAGCGCCGGCAAACCCGGCGCTTTTTGCTTTGTGCGCTTGGCTTTGACCCCAATGGGACAATCAAATCATGGAACTGCTCTTCGTCGCCTGCGCCTCGCTGCTGGCCGGCTTCGTGGACTCAATCGTCGGCGGCGGCGGCCTGGTGCTGGTGCCGGCCTTGTTTGCCGCCTTTGCCACCGCCCATCCGGCCACCCTGCTGGGCGTCAACAAAAGCGCCTCGCTCTGGGGCACGGCAGTGGCCACGGTGCAATACGCACGCCGGGTCAACATGCCCTGGCGCACCCTCTTGCCGGCCGGCGCTGTGGCGCTGGCCGCTTCCTTTGCCGGCGCCTGGCTGGTCACCGTGGTCTCGCCCGAGTTCCTGCGCAAGGTGCTGCCCTTCGTGCTGCTCGCGGTGCTGGCCTACACGCTGCTCAAAAAAGAGCTTGGGCGCGAACATGCGCCGCGCCTGAGCGGCTGGCGCGAGGCCGCCGCGGCCAGCGCCATCGGCCTGCTGCTGGGCTTTTACGACGGCTTTTTCGGACCGGGCGCCGGCAGCTTGCTGGTGTTCTTGTTCGTGCGCCTGCTGGGCTACGACTTTCTCCATGCCTCGGCATCGGCCAAGCTGCTCAACAGCTGCAGTAACTTGGCCGCGCTGAGCTTGTTTGCCTTCAAGGGTCACATCTGGTGGCACTATGCGCTGGCCCTGGCCCTGGCCAATGTGATCGGCAGCCTGCTGGGCGCGCGCTTGGCGCTCAAGCACGGCTCGGGCTTTGTGCGGGCGGTCTTCGTGCTGGTGGTCAGCGCGCTGATCCTGCGCACCGCCTACGACGCGTTTTGGCGTTGAACCTCGGTGAAAGCCGCCCGCACACCATGCGGCCGGCTGCGCTTGGCCGGCTCAGTCTTGCGGCCGCACGCTGACCTCGCCACTGTGCACCTCCTCGATGCCGCGCGGCGTCTGCACGCGCAAGGCCGCCTGCGCGCTGAGCCCGCAGGCCAGGCCGCTGCGACCATCGGACAGCTGCACCGTGCGCCCGCGCAGCACGTCGCGCGGCGCAAAGCGCGGCGCAAAAGCGGCCCAGCCCTCGCGCTCAAAGCGCAGCACATCGTGCACCAGCGCGCCAGCCACCGCGCCGAGCACCTGCGGCGCACCCACTGGAGCATGAGCCGACGCGGCCTGGGCCAGCCAGGCCGGGGCCACGGCGGGCATTGCAGCGGGCAGCGCCCCTTGGGCGCCAGACGGTGGCCGCCATGAAGCGGCTGGCTCGTTGAGGTTGATGCCCACGCCAATGACGGCAAAGCGCGAGGGGCCGGTGCCCGCGGTCTCGATCAGGATGCCGGCGAGCTTGCCCGAGCCCAGCCACAGGTCGTTGGGCCACTTGATGCGCACGTCAGCGCCGCTGAGCTGGGCCAGGCTTTCGGCCAAGCTCACGCCGACGGCCAGCGAAAGACCCGACCAATCGGCGGGCGCCAGCGGCAGACCCAGAGAGAAGGTCAGGCTCGATCCCGGCGGGCTGTGCCACTGGCGGCCCATGCGGCCGCGGCCGGCGCTTTGGTGCTCGGCCACGAGCAGCACCGGCTCGGTTCGGCCGGCGCGCGCGCGGCGCATCAGCTCGGTGTTGCTCGAATCGATCTCGGGCAGGATCTCGACCGAAAAATCGGGCAGCCACGGCACCACGGTCTGCCAGATCTGTTCAGCCGGCCAGCGCAAGGGCGGCGAGCCGGACTGGGGCGCAGCCATCGCCGGTCAACGGCGGCGCTTGGGCGCCAGCAGGGTGCCGCGGCAGTTGGGCGCGCCGCACCAGCAGGGGTACTCGGCCTTGAGCTTTTTGGTGTAGGGCGCATCAATGATCAGCCCGTAGTCGTAAAACAGCTCTTCCCCGGCCTTGATGTTGCGCAGCGCCTTGATGAACACCCGGCCCTCGTCCTCATCGGCCTCGCAATTGGGCGCGCAGCTGTGGTTGATCCAGCGCGAGGAATTGCCGCCATACTTGGCATCGATGACGCGGGTCTCATCGATATGAAAATAAAAGGTGTGATTGGGATCGCTCGGGTCGTGGGGATGGCGGCGCAGCGCCTCCTTCCAGCTGATGATCTGGCCGACGTACTCGATGAGCACCTCGCCCTCGGCCAGGTTCTGCACCGCAAACACCCCGTTGCCGTGCACGCCCGATCGGCGCGTCTGGATGCGGCGACCGCCGGCTGCCGGTTTTTTCGGGCTGGGGGAAGAGGCGGAGGAAGACCGGTTTTGGGCCACGATGAATTTTTTGCTATGGTTAATTTGTGCAGGCGCGTGCGCGCGCCTGCGTGCGCGCGAGCCGGCATTGTAGGGGGCCCCTGGCCAGCCGCGCGCCCACTGACAGCCCCACCGGCGAGCCGACCCCCAGACTCGCCCTTTGCACAAGACAGAACATGACAAGCAAAACGCTGGTGATTGCAGAAAAGCCCTCGGTGGCCCAGGACATCGTGCGCGCCCTGACGCCGACGACGGGCAAATTCGACAAGCACGACGAGCACTTCGAAAACGAGCAGTGGATCGTCACCTCGGCCGTCGGCCACCTGGTGGAGATCCAGGCGCCCGAGGCCTTTGACGTCAAGCGCGGCAAATGGAGCTTTGCCCATCTGCCAGTGATCCCGCCTTACTTTGAGCTCAAGCCCATCGACAAGACCAAGGGCCGGCTCAGCGCCATCGTCAAGCTGGCCAAGCGCAAGGACGTGGGCGCCGTGGTCAACGCCTGCGACGCCGGCCGCGAGGGCGAGTTGATCTTTCGCCTGATCGAGCAGTACGCCAAGTCCAAGCACCCGGTCAAGCGGCTGTGGCTGCAGTCCATGACGCCGGCGGCCATCCGCGATGGCTTTGCCCAGCTGCGCAGCGACAAGCAAATGCTGCCCCTGGCCGACGCGGCGCGCTGCCGCTCGGAGGCCGACTGGCTGGTGGGCATCAATGGCACGCGCGCCATGACGGCCTTCAACTCACGCGACGGCGGCTTCTTCCTGACCACCGTCGGGCGGGTACAGACGCCCACGCTGTCGGTGGTGGTCGAGCGGGAAGAAAAAATCCGCAAATTCGTCAGCCGCGACTATTGGGAGATCCACGCCACGTTCGAGGCGGAAAAAGGCCAGTACGCCGGCAAGTGGTTTGACCCGGCCTGGAAGAAGCCGGCCACAGCCGAGGGCGCCGAGCCCGACGCCGAGCAGCGCGCCGACCGGCTGTGGAACGAGCGCGAGGCGCTGGCCGTGGCGCAGGCAGTGCGCGGCAAGCCCGCCCGTGTCACCGACGAGTCCAAGCCGAGCACGCAGGCCTCAGGCATGCTGTTTGATCTGACCTCGCTGCAGCGCGAGGCCAACGGCAAGTTTGGCTTTTCTGCCAAAACCACGCTGGCCCTGGCGCAAAGCCTGTACGAGCGCCACAAGGCCCTGACCTACCCACGCACCGACTCGCGCCACCTGCCCGAGGATTACCTGCCGGTGGTCAAGGAGACCTTCGAGATGCTGGCCGACAGCGGCATGCGCCACCTGGCCCCGCACGCGCTGACCGCGCTCAACCAGGGTTACATCAAACCGAGCAAACGCGTGTTCGACAACAGCAAGGTGTCGGATCACTTTGCCATCATCCCGACCACGCAAGCGCCCTCGGGGCTCAGCGACGCCGAGCAAAAACTCTACGACCTGGTGGTGCGCCGCTTCATGGCCATCTTTTTTCCCAGCGCCGAGTACCTGGTGACCACCCGCATCTCCGAGGTGCAAGGCCACCACTTCAAGACCGAGGGCAAAGTGCTGGTCAAACCCGGCTGGCTGGCCATCTACGGCAAAGAGGCGGCCGAAAAGGTGGCCGATGCCAAAGAGGGCGACAAGGGCCAGCCCCTGGTGCCGATCCAGCCCGGCGAGCAGGTGCGCACCGAGGAGGCCCAGGCCAAGGGCCTGAAAACCCGCCCGCCGGCGCGCTACAGCGAAGCGACGCTGCTGGGCGCCATGGAGGGCGCGGGCAAGCTGGTCGAAGACGACGAGCTGCGCGAGGCGATGCAGGAAAAAGGCCTGGGCACCCCGGCCACCCGCGCGGCCATCATCGAAGGTTTGATCAACGAGAAATACCTGCTGCGCGAGGGCCGCGAACTCATCCCGACGGCCAAGGCCTTTCAGCTCATGACCTTGCTGCGCGGGCTTGGCGCCGAGGAGCTCTCGCGCGCCGACCTGACGGGCGAGTGGGAGTACAAGCTCGCGCGCATGGAAAAAGGCCAGCTCAGCCGCGAGCAGTTCATGGCCGAGATCCAGGCCATGACCGAAAAGATCGTGGCCAAGGCCAAGGGCTACGACCGCGACACCATCCCCGGCGACTACGCCACCTTGCAGGCGCCGTGCCCCAATTGCGGTGGCGTGATCAAGGAGAACTACCGCCGCTACGCCTGCACCGGCGCCCAGGGCAGCAGCGAAGGTTGCGGTTTTTCCTTCGGCAAGACACCTGCCGGGCGCACCTTCGAGTTGCAGGAGGTCGAGCAGTTCCTGCGCGATCGGCGGATCGGTCCGCTCGACGGTTTTCGCTCCAAGGCCGGCTGGCCCTTTACCGCCGAGATGGTCATCAAGTTCGACGAGGAGAACAAGAACTACAAGCTCGAGTTCGACTTTGGCGACGACGATGCCGCCCAAACCGGTGAGCTGGTGGACCTGAGTGCCAGAGAGCCGCTGGGCTCTTGCCCCAAATGCGGCGCTGCCGTGCGCGAGCACGGCAAGAACTACGTCTGCGAAAAATCGGTCCCCACCAGCGCTCAGCCCACCCCGAGCTGCGACTTCAAGAGCGGGCAGATCATCTTGCAGCAGCCCATCGAGCGCGCGCAAATGCAAAAGCTGCTGGCCACCGGCAAGACCGACATGCTCGACAAGTTTGTCTCCTCGCGCACCCGCAGGGCCTTCAAGGCCATGCTGGCCTGGGATGCCGAGGCGGGCAAGGTCAACTTCGAATTCGCACCGTCCAAGTACCCGCCGCGCAAGACGGCTGCGCCAGGCGCCAAGGCAGCGCCCGCGGGCAGCCGGGTCGCGGCCAAAGGCACGGTCAAGAGCGCAGCCAAGAGTGCCACCAAGAAGGCAGCGCCGGCCAAGACCGCGGCCCGAGCGGCTCCTCAGGCCAAGGCACCGCGCCAGGCCAGCGCCGCATCGCTCAAGCAGCCCAGCGCGGCGCTGGCCGCCGTCATCGGCCAGACGCCTCTGGCCAGACCGCAGGTGATGAAGGCGCTTTGGGACTACATCAAGGCCCAGGGTCTGCAAGATGCAAAAGACAAGCGGCTGGTCAATGCCGACGCCAAGCTGCTGGCCGTTTTCGGCAAGCCGCAAGCCAATATGTTCGAGCTCGCCGGGCTGATCGGCAAGCACCTGGGATAAAAGAAGTCCGATCGCCGCGAGGGCGCGGCTCCCACAAGGTTGGGGCGCTGCGCTGCCCTGCGCCATTGCGAGAAAAGAAGCCATCCATCGGCCATGCGCACCAAGGCATGGATTGCCACGGCGCTGCGCGCCTCGCAATGACGGGGTGAGGGCGCGGCGCTGGCCCGATGCTGTGGGAGCGCCGCCCTCGGCGCGATGGCTCCTGCAGCCTGCCGATCAGATCGGCGGCTGTGGGCTGCGCAGGCGCACGATCACGCGGGTGCCGGGCAGGGGCGGGGGGCGGCCGCAGCTGTCGATGCTGACCTGCGCATCGTGCTGCTGGGCGATCTCGGCCACGATCGCCAGGCCCAGGCCGGAGCCGTCCACATTGGTCCCCAGCGCCCGGTAAAAGGGCTCGAACACCAGCTCGCGTTCGGCCTGGGGGATGCCCGGACCGGTGTCCTCCACCAACAAGGTCAGCGATCCGCTGAAGCGGTCAGCGAGCAAACGCACCGTGACCTGACCGCCTTCTGGGGTGTAGTTGATCGCGTTGTCGATCAAGTTGCGCACCATCTCCTTGAGCAGCGTGCCATTGCCCTCGATCCGGCTGGGCGCCTGATCGGCCTGCGGGCCCTCGTAGCCCAGGTCGATCTGCTTGTCCAGCGCGCGCGGCAAGGACTCCTGGATGGCCTCGCTGATGATGTCGACCAAATCGACCGCCGATTTGGCCAGGCTGCGGCCGGTTGTTTCGGCGCGCGCCAGCGCCAGCAACTGGTTGACGGTGTGGGTGGCCCGGATGCTCGACAGGCCAATCTGCTGGAGCGACTTCTTGACCTCGTCGGCATCGGCCTGGCGCTGCGCCAGATCGGCCTGCATGCGCAGCCCCGCCAGCGGCGTCTTGAGCTGGTGCGCGGCGTCGGCCAGGAACCGCTTTTGGGTGCTCAGCGAGACCTTCAGGCGGGTGAGCAAGTCGTTGATCGACGACACCAGCGGCACCACCTCCTCGGGCACGACGGTCTCGTCGATTGGACTCATGTCATCGGCCTTGCGCGCACGGATGCGCCGCTCGAGCTGCGCCAGCGGCCGGATGCCGCGCACCAGGGCCAGCCAGACCAGCAGCACCGCCAGGGGCAGAGTGACGAACTGCGGCACCATCACGCCCTTGACGATTTCGGTGGCCAGGGTCTTGCGCTTTTCCAGCGTCTCGGCCACCTGCACCAGCAGCAGCTGCGGCTTGGGCGTGTCGATCGTGGTCCAGGTGTAGGCCACGCGCACCTCCTGCCCGAGCATCACGTCCTCGCGCAACCGAACCTCGCCGTCGATGGGTGGGCTCTCTTGCAGCGGCGGCGGCGGCAGGTCGCGGTCGCCGCCGAGCAATTCGCCGTTGCTGTGGCGCACCTGGTAGTACAGCTGGTCGCTGTCGTCGGTGCGCAAGATTTCGCGCGCCGGTGCAGGCAGGGAAAACTGCGCCCGGCCCTCGCGCACCGTCACCAGCTTGGCCAGCGCCTGCACGTTGTATTCGAGGCCGCGGTCGAAGGGTTTGCCGGCGATGTTTTGCGCCACCAGCCAGGTCAAGGCCAGGCTGATCGGCCACAGCAGCAGCAGGGGCGTGAGCATCCAGTCCAGGATCTCGCCAAACAGGCTGCGCTTTTCGCGCTGGAAGATTTTCATGGGCGAAGGCGGCGCCGGCCAGCGCAGCGGGCGGCAGCCGGCTGCGCTCGGTGACGCTGCAAATCAGGGAATCTTTTCGAGGCAGTAACCCAGGCCGCGCACGGTGGCGATGCGGATCGGGCCCTTTTCGATTTTCTTGCGCAGGCGGTGGATGTAGACCTCGATGGCATTGTTGCTGACCTCTTCGCCCCACTCGCACAAGCGCTCGACCAGCTGGTCCTTGCTGACCAGGCGGCCGGCGCGCTGCAGCAGCACCTCGAGCAGACCGAGCTCGCGGGCCGACAGCTCAACCATCTGCCCATCGATGGTGGCCACGCGGCCGGCCTGGTCGTAAACCATGGGGCCGTGCTTGATGGTGCTGGTGGCCCCGCCCATGCCGCGGCGCCCGAGCGCGCGCACGCGAGCCTCGAGTTCTTGCAAAGAGAACGGTTTGGCCATGTAGTCGTCGGCGCCATAGTCGAGCCCCTTGACGCGCTCGTCGATGCTGTCGGCAGCCGTCAAGATGAGCACCGGCAGCACGCTGCCGCGCGCGCGCAGACGCTTGAGCACCTCCAAGCCATGCAGGCGCGGCAGGCCCAGGTCGAGAATGAGCAGATCGAACTCGGTGTTGGTCATCAAGGCCGCGTCGGCCTCGCTGCCGCTGGCCACATGGTCGACGGCGGCGCCTGAGGCGCGTAAGGTGCGCAGCAGGCCGTCGGCCAGCACCTGGTCGTCCTCGGCTATCAAAATTCGCATGGCGGTCTCCTTGGCGGCCTTCTTCGCGTTCTTCTTCGCGGTCTTTTCTGCCGGTTTTACGCACTGCCTCGGATCATTCTAGGCCGGGACCGCAGGCATGAACAGGACCCAAGCCTCAGGGCTCGTAGGCGCCGGCGTAGGCCTCCAGGCCGAGCATGACGACGGTGGCCACCTGTGGACCGACCGCCTGCGCAAATTCGCTCTGGGCGCGCGTGACCGCGCGGTGAAAGGCCTGCAGCCAAAGCAGGCCGGTGGGCGTGAACACGATCTGACGGGCGCGGCGGTCGACCGGGTCGCTCTGGCGCACCACCAGCCCCCAGGCCTCGCACTGATCGACCAGATCGCCCATGGCCTGCTTGCTCATGCCCGCGCCGCGCGCCAGCTCGCTCAGACGCGAGCCCCCCACCGCCAGGTGGCGGGTGATGTGGATGTGGGCCGCACCAATTTGCTCGCGCGCAGCCAGGTTGGACAGCGCCAGCGGCACCTGCGGGTCGCTGGCCATCAACTGCAGCACGCGCGCGTCAAAGCGGCGCAGGCTGTGGCCCAGCAAGCGCCCGAGGTGGGTCAGGCGCCAGCCGTGATCGGCGTGATCGGCGTGATCGGCAGTGTGGGCTGCAAAAGAAGGCATGGCTTTATGGTAAGGCAAACTGACCAAAAAAACCATTTACACGGACAATCAGCCTGATAAAGTACTGGTCATGCATCCAGCCTGTGGTTTCATCCACACCTCTGGATGATTTTGAAAATTAAGCCCAAACCTTTGATTTATAAGGAGTTTCTCATGGACGCACCGCTCAAGGCCCTGAACACCGAAAAAGCCAAAGCCCTGCAGGCAGCACTGGCGCAGATCGAAAAGCAATTCGGCAAAGGCACCATCATGAGCCTGGGCGCCGGCGAAACGGCCGAAGACATCCAGGTCGTCTCTACCGGCTCGCTCGGGCTGGACATCGCCTTGGGCGTGGGCGGCCTGCCCCGCGGGCGGGTGATCGAAATCTACGGCCCCGAATCGTCGGGCAAAACCACGCTGACGCTGCAGGTCATCGCGCAAATGCAGCGACTGGGCGGCACCTGCGCTTTTATCGATGCCGAGCATGCCTTGGACATCCAGTACGCGCAAAAGCTCGGCGTCAACCTGCACGACCTGCTCATCAGCCAGCCCGACACCGGCGAGCAGGCCCTGGAAATTGTCGATTCCCTGACCCGCTCGGGCGCGGTCGACCTGATCGTGGTTGACTCGGTGGCCGCGCTCACGCCCAAGGCCGAACTCGAGGGCGAAATGGGCGACTCCCTGCCCGGCCTGCAAGCGCGCCTGATGAGCCAGGCCCTGCGCAAGCTCACGGCCACCATCAAGAAGGCCAACTGCACGGTCATCTTCATCAACCAGATCCGCATGAAGATCGGCGTCATGTTCGGCAGCCCCGAAACCACCACCGGTGGCAACGCCCTCAAGTTCTACGCCTCGGTGCGCCTGGACATCCGCCGCACCGGCTCCATCAAAAAGGGAGAAGACGTGATCGGCAACGAAACCAAGGTCAAGGTGGTCAAGAACAAGGTCGCCTCACCCTTCAAGACGGCCGAGTTCGACATCCTCTACGGCGAAGGCATCAGCCGCCTGGGCGAGGTGCTCGACCTGGGCGTGGCGAGCAACATCATTGAAAAGTCAGGCGCCTGGTTTGCCTACAACGGCGAAAAAATCGGCCAGGGGCGTGACAACTCACGCGAGTTCCTCAGAGAAAACCCCAGCCTGGCCACCGAAATCGAAAACAAGGTGCGCGCCCACCTGGGGGTGCCGCTCATCATCGACGCCGCCCCGCTTGAGGCCGCCAACGAAGAGCTGGCCGACAAGCCGCGCAAAACCAAGGCCGCCTGAGGCCACAGGAGCAACACGACATGGTCGCTATCAAAACCCTCTGGATCATTGGCCAACTGGGCTTTCGCACCGCCCGTCTGGGCTGGCGCGCCACCCGGCAACTGGGCGTCGTGCTCTGGCGCGAGGCCTAAAGCATGGAGCCGGCCACGCCAGCGGCGCGCGTGACCGGCTCGGGCCGCACGCTCTCGCTCAAGGGGCGCGCGCTGCAACTGCTGGCTCGGCGTGAGCATTCACGCGCGGAGCTGCAGCGCAAACTCGCAGCCCACGAGCAAAGCGAAGGGCAATTGCAAAGCATCCTCGATGAGCTGCAGGCCAGGGGCTTCATCAACGAAGAGCGGGTGATCGAATCGGTGGTCCACCGCCGCGCCGGCAAGCTCGGCGCGGCCCGCATTCGGCAGGAGCTGCAGGCCAAGGGCCTGCAGCCCGAAGCCATGGCCCAAGCGCTGGCGCAGCTCAAGAGCACCGAGCTCGAGCGCGCGCGCGAGGTCTGGGATCGCAAATTTGGCCAGGCCGCCACCGAACCCAAAGAACACGCCCGGCAAACCCGCTTCTTGATCAGCCGCGGCTTTGCCGCCGAAGTGGTGCGCAAAATCGTCGGTTGACCCAGCCTTGCCGGGCTGCGGCGGCACTGTCCGGGCTCACCTCGTGCCCACGCGGGCTCAAAGCCCGAGCATCAGCTCAATGTTTTGCACCGCAGCGCCCGATGCGCCCTTGCTCAGGTTGTCCAGGCGGGCCAGCAACACCGCATGGCGCGCCTCTTCATTGGCGTAGACACGCAGCTCGAGCTTGTTGCTGTCGTTGAGGGCCAGCGCGTCAAGCTTGGCGTTGTCAGTGGGCGGCTCGACACTGACCCAGCCGCCGGCGGCCAGGCTGGGCGCGTAGTGGGCGCGCAGGGCCTGGTCCAAATCGGCCGCCTTGGGCTTGCCCGGCAACTGGTCCAGGTGCAGGGGCAGCTGCACCAGCATGCCTTGCCGAAAGTTCCCTACCGCCGGCACGAACAGCGGCCGGCAGCTCAGGCCGGTGTAGCGCATGATCTCCGGGATGTGCTTGTGCTTGAGCCCGAGCGCATAAACCTCGTAGGCAGGCGCGCGGCCGGCCTCGTAGTCTTCGATCATGGCCCGGCCACCGCCCGAATAACCGCTGACCGAGGGCAGGCACAGGGGAAAGTCCTTGGGAACGAGCCCGGCGTCGATGAGCGGGCGGATCAGGGCGATCGCACCGGTGGCATAGCAGCCCGGGTTGGCCACGCGCTCGGCCTGCCGCACCGCGTCGGCCTGACCGGCACTGAGCTCGGCAAAGCCATAAATCCAGCCGTCCTTGCAGCGGTGAGCGGTGGAGGCATCGACGATGCGCGGCTTGCGGCCCGGCAGCGCATCGATCATGGCCACCGACTCGATCGCCGCCTCGTCGTGCAGGCACAGCACCACCAGATCGGCCTGCGCCATCAGGTCGCGCTTGGCCTGAGGGTCCTTGCGCCGCGCCGGCTCGATGCTCAGCACCTGCAACTGCGGCATCAAGGCCAGGCGCTCGCGGATCTGCAGGCCGGTGGTACCGGCTTCGCCGTCGATGAAGATTTTGGCCATGGGCGGTGTCAAATTCAAAAACAAACGGGTGGGGGTCAAAAGTCGGACCGGTTGGGGCCGATTGGGGCCGATGCGCTCAAAAGCCGCCCCGCTGCGCCGCTGAAGCGCGTAAGTTAGGCGAAACCTTTTTCACAGAGCCTCATGATACAGTTCCGCGCAGCCGCACGAGGCTAGGCCGCGCCCACCTGGGAGGGGGTGTGCGCCAAGCGCGAGGCCCGCCTGGGCCGGTGCGTGACTGTGTCTACCGATCTAAGGTTCTTTCATGAAAATTCACGAATACCAAGCCAAGGAAATCCTGCGCCAATTTGGCGTGCCGGTCCCGCGCGGCGTTGCGGCTTTCACGGTGCAAGAGGCCGTCGAGGCGGCACAAAAGCTCGGTGGCCCGGTGTGGGTGGTCAAGGCGCAGATCCATGCGGGCGGCCGCGGCAAAGGCGGCGGCGTGAAGGTGGCCAAGTCGATCGACGAGGTCAAGGCGCGCGCCGGCGACATCCTGGGCATGCAGCTCAAGACGCACCAAACCGGCCCGCTGGGCCAGAAGGTGCGGCGCCTGTACATCGAAGACGGCGCCGATATCCAAAAAGAGTATTACCTTTCGGTGGTGACCGACCGCGCCTCGCAAAAGGTGGCCTTCATTGCCTCCAGCGAGGGCGGCATGGACATCGAGGAGGTGGCCCACAGCACCCCCGAGAAAATCGTCAAGGTGTTCGTCGATCCCCTCAAGGGCATGACGGCCGAGCAGGGGCAGGAGCTCGCCCGCGGGATCGGCATGCCGGCCGATTCGGTGGCCCAGTTCATCGACGTCTGCGCCAAGGTCTACAAGTGCTACATGGAGACCGACGCTTCTTTGGTGGAGATCAATCCGCTCAACCGCGACAGCAAGGGCAATATCATCGCCCTGGACGCCAAATTCAACTTCGACTCCAACGCCCTGTTTCGCCACCCCGACATCGTGGCGCTGCGCGACCTGGACGAGGAAGATCCGGCAGAAATCGAAGCCTCCAAATTTGACCTGGCCTATATCTCGCTGGACGGCAATATTGGCTGCCTGGTCAACGGCGCAGGCCTGGCCATGGCCACCATGGACACCATCAAGCTCTTTGGCGCCGAGCCGGCCAACTTCCTGGACGTCGGCGGCGGCGCCACCCCCGAGAAGGTGACTGAGGCCTTCAAGATCATGCTCAAGAACCCCAAGGTCAAGGCCATCTTGGTCAACATCTTTGGCGGCATCATGAAGTGCGACACGATCGCCACTGGCGTGATCACGGCCTGCAAGGCGGTCAACCTGTCGGTGCCGCTGGTGGTGCGCATGAAGGGCACGAACGAAGAACTGGGCAAGAAGATGCTGGCCGAATCGGGCCTGCCCATCATCAGCGCCGACACCATGGCCGAAGCCGCCCAGAAGGTGGTCGCTGCCGTGAACGCCGCCTAAACGCCCAGGAGAAATTCATGTCCATCTACATCAATAAAGACACCAAGGTCATCACCCAGGGCATCACCGGCAAGACCGGGCAGTTCCACACCGAAAAGTGCCAGGAATACGCCAACGGCAAGAACTGCTTTGTGGCCGGCGTCAACCCCAAGAAGGCCGGCGAGAAGATCTTCAACATCCCCATCTACGCCTCGGTCAAGGAAGCGGCGCACAGCACGGGTGCCACCGTCTCGGTGATATACGTGCCGCCGGCCGGCGCTGCCGCTGCGATCTGGGAGGCGGTCGAAGCCGACCTGGACCTGGCCATCTGCATCACCGAAGGCATTCCGGTGCGCGACATGCTCGAAGTGCGCAACAAGATGAAGGCCAAGGAGGCCGCCGGCGGCAAGCGCACCTTGCTGCTCGGCCCCAACTGCCCCGGTCTGATCACCCCCGAGGAAATCAAGATCGGCATCATGCCTGGCCACATTCACCGCAAAGGCCGTATCGGCGTGGTCTCGCGCTCGGGCACGCTGACCTATGAGGCAGTGGCCCAGCTCACCGAAATCGGCCTGGGCCAGTCCAGCGCCGTGGGCATCGGGGGCGACCCGATCAACGGCCTCAAGCACATCGACGTGATGAAGGCCTTCAACGACGACCCGGACACCGACGCGGTGATCATGATCGGCGAGATCGGCGGGCCCGACGAGGCCGAAGCGGCGCAGTGGTGCAAGGCCAACATGAAAAAACCGGTGGTCGGCTTCATCGCCGGCGTCACCGCGCCCCCAGGCAAACGCATGGGCCACGCCGGTGCGCTGATCTCGGGCGGGGCCGACACGGCCGACGCCAAGCTGGCCATTATGGAGGCCTGTGGCTTCAAGGTCACGCGCAACCCATCTGAGATGGGCAAGCTGCTCAAGGGCCTGCTCTGAAGCCCGAACCGCTTGGCGCGCAGCACCAGGCCGGTCACGAACGAGCGCACAGCGCGCTCGCCAGCCGGCCTTGTTTGCGACGTTGTTAGCGAAATTTTGCAGATCCCCTGGGGCCATGCCGACACACAATCGGCCGGCAAGGCTTACGATCGGCCCCCCACCTTGTGATTGCGCCCCGCGCAGCCCACCCTGTCCACGCCAGGAGCACGACATGTATCGCATCGAACGCGGCTTCACACTGATCGAGTTGATGATCGTGATCGCCATCATCGGCCTGCTGGCCTCGCTGGGCCTGCCCATGTACCAGGACTACACCCTGCGTGCCAAACTGACCGAGGTCATCCTGGCAGCTACGCCGGCCAAGGCCGCGGTGACCGAAGCGGCGCAGGTGGCCAGCGCCATGCCGAGCACGCTCAGCGTCGATGCGCAAAGCTCCGCACTGGTCGATGCGGTGAGCTACGCCGTCGATGGCGCCAACTCGGCGGTGGGCATCATCACCGTCAAGATCAAGACCGGCCAACCGCGCATCGGCGGCAAGACGGTTGCGCTCAAGGCCAGCTTGAACAGCAGCACCGGCCAGATCAGCTGGACGTGCGGGCCGGGCGCCACCGACGGCGTGGATGTCAAATACCTGCCCGCCAGCTGCAAGTCATCGTAAGGCGCGCAAGCTGCGCCCTGAGCATGGGCCCTGATCCAGGGCCCCGAGATTGCCCATGAACCCTCCAGCCCATCGCCCGGCGGCTGCGGTCCTGTTTCTGTTGCTCGTCCTGCCCTGGGTCGCGCCGCTGAGCAGCGGCCCTTCGCGAAACGCCTGGCCTTATCTGATGTCCGTGGCCTGCATGGGCGGCTTGCTGCTGCTGCGTCGCCACTGGCGGCCGCAGGCTGTGGCCTGGGCCTGGCTGGCCGCCGCCCTGCTCAGCTGCGCGATCGCGGTGGTGCAGTACCTGGGCTGGGCCGAGCACGGGGCGCCCTGGATCGCCCCCATCGGACCGGGCGAAGGCTCGGCCAATTTGCGCCAGCGCAACCAGTTCGCCACCTTCACCGCCATCGGTCTGATTGCTCTGTGCTATCTGGCCAGCGCCACACACAAACGGTGGACGGCACCCCAATGGGCGGCTCTGGTCGCGGCTGTTGCACTGCTGGCCGTGGGCAATGCCGTGACCTCCTCGCGCACGGGGGCGCTGGCCTGGGCGGCGGTGCTCGCGGCCGGCCTGTGGATCGCCAGCCGGGGCGGGCCTCGCGCGATGGCGCTGCTGCCGGCGCTGGGCTTGGGCCTCTACCTGTGCGCCTGCGTGGTGATGCCGGCCGCGCTCGAATGGGCGCAGGCCCAGCGCGGCGCCGCCTCGCCCTGCGCAGGCGGGCCCTGCAACGCGATCGAAAGACTGGCCGATACCGGCAGCGACAGCCGCATTGCGCTGTGGCGCAACGTGCTCGAGCTCATTGCGCTGCGGCCGTGGACCGGCTGGGGTTGGGGCGAACTGGACTACGCGCACTATGTGACGCTCTTTGGCAGCCCGCGCTTTAGCGACAAGCTCGACAACGCGCACAACCTGCCGCTGCAATTGGCGGTCGAGCTGGGCCTGCCGGCCGCCGGGCTGATCTGCGGCGCGCTCTGGGTGCTGCTCTGGCGCGCCCGTCCCTGGCGCGAAAGCCAGCCCTGGCGCCAGGCGGCCTGGCTGGTGCTGGCCGTCATCGGCCTGCACAGCCTGCTCGAATACCCGCTGTGGTACGGGCCCTTCCAGATCGCCACCGTGCTGTGCGCCTGCGGCCTGTATTGGCATGGCCGCTCGGGCCGACCGGCTGATGGGCCGACCCCGCAGCAGCCAGCCAGCGAGCCGGCGCACAGCGCGTATCGGCAGCGCGCCTGGGACGCGCTGGCCGGGGCGCTGCTGCTGGCCGCTGCTGTGGTGGCTTTTGACTATCACCGGGTCAGCCAGATCTACCTGCCCGCTGCGCAGCGCCACAGCGCCTACCGCATGCAAGCACTGGCCCATGCGCAGGCCAGCTGGTTCTTTCAAGGCCATGCGCGCTTTGCCCAGCTGGCCCTGACCCCCTTGAGCGCCGACAACGCGGCCGAGCAGCTGCGCCTGGCCCAGTGGCTCTTGCACCACTCGCCCGAGCCCCTCGTGATCGAGCGCCTGCTCGATGCGGCGGCCTTGCTCGGCGATGCGCAGACACAGGCCTGGCACGCGCAGCGCTACCAGGCGGCGTATCCGGGCGACCACGCCCGGTGGCTGCGGCGTCAATCAGCCGGCCGCGCCGCGGCCAGCCCTTGAGCGCGGACCTGGGCCGAAATCGGGGCGCTTACCTGAGCATGCGCGCAAACCAAGGCGTGATCACCGTCTCGAAGATGCGCGCATCCGACCATTGCCGGTCACGGCCGATATGCCCGCCGGTCGGATTGACCCAGGCCTCTTTGGGCGTAGCGCCCGTCTTGAGCACGATGTACAGGTCATCAATGGGCACCTGCGTGTCGCGCTCGCCGTTAACCAGCAGCTGCGGCGCGGTGGGCTTGTCGAGCGCGCCCGTGTCCTTGAGCGACATGCGCGGGCCATAGGCCAGAAAGTCCTCCAGCGCCTCGGTGCCGTAGACCGCCGCGCGGGCGGCAAACAGATCGAACAAATACTCGCGCGTGCCCAAGGCCTTGAGCTGCCAGTCGCGGTGAAAGTAACCATGTACCGGTCCGGCCCAGTTGACCACCGCCTTCAGGCGCTTGGGCTCGGCGATGGCCATGCGGGCCGCCCAGTGCCCACCCCAAGAGACGCCCTGCAAGCCCATGCGCTGCGGGTCGATGTCGGTGCGCATCTGCAAGGCATCGATGACACGGGAAAACACCCGCTCAGCGCCCACATCGATCTTCAGCGGCGCATCACCGGTGCCTGGCATGTCCAGCGCCACATAGGCCAGGCCTGCCTTGAGGTAGCCTGCTCCATACTGCTCGACCACGAACTCCTTGTAGCCGTCGAGGCCACCGATGGACAGCACCACCGGCGGGCGCGCCACGCCGGCCGGGCGCTGCAGGTAGCCAATGATCTCTTTGCCCTCAAACGGGATGCGCAGCACCTCGATTTGTGGCTCGGCCAGTCGGGCGTAGGCCCGGAAGGACTCGGTCGCGCGCCCATGGGCCCGCTTTTTCTCGGGTGAGTTTTGCGTCGGCCAGGCGCCAAAGCTGTGATACCGCCAGGCGGCCAGGTAATGCTCTCTGGCCTTGGCCCGGTCGCTGGGCTCGGCGGCCTGAGCGGCCTGAAACATCCGGTCACCGCTTTGCATCCACGAGCGCGCCCACTCGTCGCGGTCGAGCGAGCCGATGCGCGAAAGGATTTGCTGTACTTCGGCCGGGTCAAAACCGTTGAGCGGATAGCGCTGGGCCTTGGCGCGCTCAGTGACCGCATCCTTGAGTTCGGGCCAGGTGCGCCCGGGTGCAATTTGCGCCATGGCCGATAGGGCGCTCAGCCCGACCAGCGCCACTGTGGCAATGCGTTTGAATATCGACATCCTCGTCTCCCTTGTTATCGTGTGGTGGAAATCTCTGGGCCCAAGAGCGCGCAAGCCCTAAGGGCACGGTCATTCTGACACGCGCAGCCGCTCGCCCCAAGGCCATCGCCGCGGGCTAAGGAGCCAAGGTCTGCAGCGCTGACAGCACCTGCTGCGCGCTGATGTCGTGCAGGCAGCGGGTGTGGCCCAGCGGGCACTCGCGCTCGAAGCAGGGCGCGCAATCGAGCGCCGGCTGGTAGCTTGCATCGCGTTTGAGCCAGAGCACGCGGGCACGGTCGTTCAGGGGCGGCGTGTGCTCGGGGCTCGACGAGCCGAACACCGCCACCTGCGGCAGCCCCAGGCCGGCGGCCACATGCATCAGGCCCGAGTCGTTGCTGACCACCGCGCGGGCCGCAGCGATCCAGCCCAGCGCATCGGCCAGGCGGGTCTGGCCAGCCAGGTTCAGGCAATCGGCTCCGGCGTGCGCAGCGATCTCCTCGCACAGGGCCTGCTCTTTGGCCGAACCGAGCAGCACCACCGGCGCGCCGAGCTCGCGCGCCACTTGCGCGAAATGGCTTGCAGGCCAGCGCTTGGCCGCTCCGTATTCGGCCCCTGGGGCCAGCACCACATAAGAGCGCGGCGACAGCCCCCGCTCGCGCAAGCTGGCCGCGCTGCGCTGGGCGTCCCAGCGCAGCTGCGGCCGATCGCCCAGAACATCGGTCTGGCCGCTGAGCGCCGAATACAGCGCCACCATGGGCGGGCGCCGGCCCTTGGACGGGTTCTTCAGGCGGTGCGTGAGTAAACCCACCCGCGCCTCGCCAAGATAGCCCACGCGGCGCGGAATGTCGGCCCACCAGGGCACGAGCGCGCTTTTGAGCGAATTGGGCAGCACATAGGCGCAGTCAAAGCGCCCTTGCAGCTGCCGGGCCACTTGGCGCCGCTCGCGCCATTGCAACCCCCCGTGCGCAAAAGGCACGGGGACAATCTCGGCCACTTGGGGCATGGCCTCGAACACCGGGGCCACCCAGGGCAGGGCGGCCACGGTGAGCCGCTCGCCTCGTGCGGCCAGGCGACGCAGCAAGGGCTCGGTCATGACCGCATCGCCCAGCCACTGCGGTGCAATGATGAGGGAGGCGCTCACGCTGGGACACCCCAATGGGGCTGGTGGCCGCCCCGCGGGCGCTCAGTGGCCCGCGTGGAAATGCTCGCCGTCCTTGAGCTGGTAGACGGTGCCGCAGTAGGGACAGCGGGCCGAGCCGCTGTCTGCCACATTGAGGTACACGCGCGGATGGCCGCTCCACAGCGCCATCGCCGGGTTCGGACAAAACACGCCACCTTGGCTGTTGAGGTCCTTGGCCAGCAGCTCCACGCTCTGGCCCTTGTCCTTGACTTGCATCGTCTTGCCTCGTTGTGCGGTCGAAGGCGCCTGGCTTCAGACCAGGGTCAGCCAGCCCGCATACTTGGGATTGCGGCCATTGACGATGTCAAAGAACGCATTTTGGATTTTTTCGGTCAGCGGCCCGCGCGAGCCCATGCCAATTTGCACCCGGTCGAGCTCACGGATGGGCGTGACCTCGGCGGCCGTGCCGGTGAAGAAGGCCTCATCGGCAATGTAGACCTCGTCGCGGGTGATGCGCTTTTGCACCAGCTCCAGCCCCAAATCCTTGCAGATGTGGAAGATGGTGTTGCGGGTGATGCCGTTGAGCGCGCCGGCCGACAGGTCGGGCGTGTAGACCACGCCGTCCTTGATGATGAAGAGGTTCTCGCCCGCGCCCTCGCTGACAAAACCAGAGGCATCGAGCAGCATGGCCTCGTCGTACCCGTCGTCGAGCGCCTCCATATTGGCCAAGATGGAGTTGGTGTAGTTGCTCACCGCCTTGGCCTGCGTCATGGTGATGTTGACGTGGTGACGGGTGTAGCTCGAGGTTTTGACACGAATACCGCGCTTGATGCCCTCCTCGCCCAGGTAAGCCCCCCAGGCCCAGGCGGCCACCATGATGTGGATCTTGTTGCCCCGGGGCGAGACGCCGAGCTTTTGCGAGCCAATCCAGGTCAGCGGGCGCAGGTAGCAGCTCTCGAGCTTGTTTTCGCGCACCACAGCCCTTTGCGCCTGCATCACGTCTTGCACGCTAAACGGGATGTTCATGCGCAAGATCTTGGCGCTGTTGAACAGACGCTGCGTGTGCTCCTCAAGGCGAAAAATGGCGGTGCCCTGGGCGGTCTTGTAGGCGCGGACGCCCTCGAAGGCGCCGCAGCCGTAGTGCAAAGTGTGAGACAGCACATGGATCTTGGCATCGCGCCAATCGACCATCTGGCCGTCCATCCAGATCTTGCCGTCGCGGTCGTCCATGGAAGCGGGAATCGGGGCCATGCGCAAAGTCCTTTTTCAACGATCAAACAGGGCGCCGGCAAGGATTTGCATCCAGGGCCTGCCGGCTGGAGGGCCCATTTTAGGGCGGCGGCAAATTCCCACCCGGGGCCGCTTGCGGCGCCGATTCTGGCGCCGCTTCTGGCGCCGGCTCTGGCGGCGCCGGTTGCGGGCGCTGCATTTCATGGCCCATCAGCCGGCCTGCTGCAAACGTGCAGTCCACCCAGGAGTCGCTGCCATCGGTCCAGCGGTAGACCTCGGGCTGCACGTCTTTTTCGCTGCGCAGCTGCCCGAGCGAGCGGGTCATGGCGACCACATGCATGAGCGTCATGCCGCGCTTGAGTTTGGCGTTGAGCATGACGGCGCTGTCGACGTACCCGACCGGCCGCTGCGCCGCCCGCTGCAGCACCCGCATCAGCCGGGTAAAGTGCAGCAACACCCACATCACCAAGGCGCCGGCCGTCATCGCCACGCCACCCCAGCCGCCATAGTGGTAACCCAGCGCCACCAGCGCCACGCCGCCCAGGGGCAGCAAAATCTTTTGCACGATCATGCCAATATTGTGGCAGCGCTGCGCTGGCCCCCACCAGGACCTGCCGGTCTAAGCGGTGCTCGCCCAAACACCAGCAGGGGCTGCAGCCTCAAGCGCGCAGCCTGACCGGATCGCTCCCGTCCCAGTCGCGGGCGCTGTCGCGAAAGCGCCCGAACATGGCTTGGGTGGCCGGCAGGAATTCGATGACCTCGATCATGGCCGGCAGGCGGCCGTGGGTGTCGAAGTAGCCCACGCGGGCTGCGTTGGCGACTTCGGCCTCGTAGACCAGGGTATCGCCCATGCCTTGGTAGTGCGCCAGTGCGGCCGGGTAGTCGGTGGCCGCCATGCCGAAGTGATGCAGGCCGTAGCCGCTGCGCTCAAACTGATCGCGGTAGACCGAAGGCGAGTCGTCGAGTTGCTGGATGATTTCAAACTGCATGTCGCCGGCATAGCCCAGGGCAATGGCCAGGGCCGTCTGCGAGGGCTGACCCCGATAGACCTGCTTGGGAAAGACGCCCCGCTCGCGCAGGAACCAGGGGCCCGCACCCAGCGTGCGGGTCAACTCGCGCATCGAGGCGTGGATGTCGTCGGTGATGAAGGCGGTCTGGATCAGCCGCCCTTGGAAGGTCGATGGGGTCGATTCGTGCATGGCAGGTCTGCGGCTGTGCCTTATTTGGCCATGATGCCACCGTCAATCGGGATGGTGGTGCCGGTCATAAAACTCGAGGCCGGCGAGGCCAGCAGCAAGGCCAGGCCCTTGAGCTCTTGCGGGCTTGCGATGCGGCCCAGCGGCACCATGGACGCGAACTCGGCCTCGACCTCCGGTTGCCGGATGCGACCATTGGCGATGTTGGTGCGAAAGGGCCCGGGCGCGATGCCATTGACCATCACGTTGTAGGGCGCCAACTCCATCGCCGCCTGGCGCACCAGGTTGACCACGGCGGCCTTGGTGGCCGTGTAGGCGTAGCCACACATCACCTCCGACTTGAGCCCCGCCACGGAGGCCACGGCCACGATGCGGCCCGAGCGCTGCTTCTTCATGTGCGCAGCCGCGGCCTGCATGGTCACGAAGACGCCCGATAAATTGATCGACAGCACCCGGTCCCACTGTTCGTCTTTCACCGCGTTGATCTGACCGATCTCGGTGCGATAGCCCGGGCCGGCCGTCACGCCGGCGTTGGCGATAACGGCGTCAATGCGGCCGTGACGCGCAACGATGCGATCGATCTCGCTGCGGATGGCCGCGCGGTCGCTGACATCGAGCACCGCGGTCTCCACCCGGCCGGCCGTGATCGAC
>JAIXWZ010000166.1 GCA_027491035.1 Comamonadaceae bacterium
GCCGATGCGATCGACACGCCGGTGACGGCTGCAAACACGGTATTGGCCGCCACTGTGGCCACGCCCAGGCCGCCGCGCAGCTTGCGCAACAAGACCTCGGCCACGGTGAAGGTGTCTTTGCCGACGTTGGAGATGCTGACCAGCAAGCCCATCAGCACAAACAGGGGAATGGTGGCAAAAATGTAGTCGGCAATGCCGTTGTAAGCGGCCATGTACATCAGTCGCATGGCCATATCGATGTTATCGCGCACCAGCCAGACACCGAAGAATCCGACCGCCAGCAAGGCCACGCCGATGTGTATGCCCAGCAGCACCAGCAGAATCAGGCCGCCGACCAGCAAGCCGCCCAGTCCGAGTTCGCTCATGCGCCACCTCCGAGTGGGTCGTCAACCGGCCCGGTCTTGCCGTGCTGGCGCAAGATTCCCGGAATGGTGAGCAAATAGCACAGCGCGGCCGCCGCCGAGCCAGCGATGATCAGACCGCGAAACGGCCAGGCTGGCACGCTGTAGACGCCCTGCACGCCGTAGAACTCGTTGCTGGCCCACGAGTTGCGAAACTCGGGCCAGGCCATGGCGGCCAGTGCCGCAAACAAAGCCGCGCCCACCAGTGCGTTGAGCACGTCAAGCGCCCTCACCGTGGCGGGCGAGCGTTTACCGATGAGATTGAGCAAAAAGTCACTGCGTGTCATGCGCCCGCTGCATACCGCGGCGGCCAGTTGCAGGAAAACGATCGATGCGACCGACCGGGCCGAGAACTCGGCCACGCCGGTGATGGGGCTGTTGAGGAAGTCGCGGCCGATCACGTCGGCGACCACCAAGCACATGATCACGAAGATCCACACCGTGCCAATTGAGGCCAGCGCCTGCGCGGGCAGCTCCAGCGGGTGTCGGGTGGTCGGCGCAGGCGCGTCAAGGTCGGTGTCAGCAGCCATGTTGGGTCGGTTTTTCTTGGGTCAAGGCCTGCCCACCGTCACCATCACCCGATGGGCAGGCTGCGGCAGGCAGGCCGGGGGGAACGATCAGCGGGCTGCCTTGTCCCAGTCACGCAGTGGCTTGATGCCGCGGCTGCGCAGTTCGTCGAAGTAGGCGCGCAGCACCGACTTGCCGGCATCGCCCGTGGTCTGCAGCCACGGGCCAATGATGTCGGGCAGGCCGTTGATCCACTTGGCGCGCTCAGCGGCCGGCAGGTCGGTGATCTGCAGGCCCGCGGCCTTCATGGTGTCCATTGCGCGTGCGGCCGATGTCGTCACGTGCTTGCCATGGGCCACCGAGGTGGCGCGGCCGGCCTTGACGAAGGCGTCTTGCACTTCCTTGGGCAGCTTGTCGAAGAAGCTCTTGTTGGCCGCGACGCTGCCGAAGTACATCGCGCCGATGTCAACACGGGTCAGGTGCTTGGCCACCTCGTGCACGCGCGCCGGTGCGATGCCGCTGGCAAAGCTCAGCGCGCCTTGGGTCACGCCGGTCTGGATGTTGGTGTAGTAGGTGGTCAGCGCGCCTTCCACGGGCGTTGCGCCGGTGTCGCGCATCCAGTTGGCCGAAGTGCCCGGTGCATGGATTTTCTTGTTTTGCAGCGCCGCCATATTGGTGACCGGGAAGTTGGCGTACACGTCGTAGCTGTCGGTGATCAGGCTCGACAGGGGGACCATGTTCTGTGCGGTCCAGCTGGCGCGCAGCGCCGGGTGGCTGGCATTGAGCTTGTCGAAGATCTCAATCAGCAGCTCGTGGTTGGTGGTGGCAAATGGCGTGAAGTAGGTGACGTTTTGCAGCGGCATGGAGGAGTTCTCCCAGACCGTGCCGACCATGCCGACATCGACAATGCCGTCTTTGACGGCAGCGCGCGTTTCGTTGAATTTGTAGAGCGTTCCGCCATAGTTCTCGCGCCAGCGGATCTGGAACTTGCCACCGCCTTCCTTGAGCAGCTTGTCCACCTCGGGTTGGAACACCTCTTTCATGGCGTAGGCCCAGATGTTGGCCGTCGGATGGCTCGAGCCAATATTGACGGTGATGGATTGCTGCGCGGCGGCGCCGCCAACAGCAAATGCGCTGCCAAGCGCGATCAGCCCTGACAGGGCAACTGAGTTGAGCTTCATGCGATCTCCTTTTGGGTTGTGTCGGCTGGGGTCAGCCGCGGGCGGGTGAAATTGCAGCCGCGAGGCTGCGCAGGCGGTGAAAAGGTGTGTGTCAATGCCCAGCCGTTCATGCGCGCTTCCTCGCCCGCGGTGTGGCCTGGGTGGCGGGCTGCGTTTGGGCATCGGTGTCAAACAGTGCGCGGCTGGCCAGGAGGTAGCCGCGCACGCGATCGCGCACCAGCGTGGGGCTGAACCGCTCGGGCGCTGCGTCGCTGGCCACGCCTTGGGCATAAATCCAGCGGCGCATCGGAATGTAGAAGAAGCCGCCATGCAGCCCCATCAGCAATTCGGTTTCTCGCTCGCTGGGGCGCGCACGGCTGATCACGCCGCGAAAGCGCCGCGTCTCGCGAATCAGCCGGGTGAACAGGCGCTGGCGCAGCAGTGAGAAGAAGCGGTCGGTGATGGTGTGATCGGTCAGCCCAGAGAACACCAGAATGCGCACAAACTCGCGGGTCAGCGCGGCGTCAACATACTCGGCATAAAAGGCGGTCAGTTTGTCCTCTGGCGATCGCGCCGGGTCGTCAAGCAGCGTCTCCCACTCCGGTTGCCAGCGACCCTCGAACACTTCGAGGTAGACGCGATCAATCAGCGCCTGCTTGGTCGGGAAGTAGTGGTACAGAAGCGCGTGCGTCACGCCGATGCTGCTGGCCAGGTCGCGCAGCTGGCCGTCGAGCCCCTTGTCGGCAAAAAACTGGATGGCGCCGTCCAGGATCTGCCGCTCCCGCTCCGCCACGCCCAGCCTGCGCCTGAGCCGGGGCGCAGCGCCGACCGCTCGGGTCGCGCTTTGAGGGCGATCAGGGTTTTTCTGGATGGGCACGCTATTTACCGGGCGGTCAATTTTGCCTACCATTGTTGACCTCCTGGTAAACAAAAACACCCGTGAAAACCCCAACCCCCCATGCAGTGCTGGCCCGACAGATGCGCGCTGCAGGAAGACATGCATGGAACTGACTGGCGACATCGTCATTGCCGCTGCCCGTGCGCGGGTGTGGGCAGCCCTCAACGACCCCGAGGTGCTGGCGGCGTGTATTCCCGGTTGTGAGGCCGTCGAAGCGGTGGGCCCGCTCGAGAAGACTGCCCGCGTCATGATCAAAGTCGGGCCGGTGCGTGCGCGCTTTGCCGGCCGCATCGTGTTGGCCGATGTGATCGAGGCCGAGCGTTGTTCGATGAGCTTTGAAGGCTCAGGCGGTGCTGCGGGCATGGCGCGCGGCCAGTCTGAGGTCCAGCTGTCGGACGAAAGCGCCCCCGGTGGTGTGCACACCCGGCTGCGCTACACGGTGCAGGCATCGGTTGCCGGCCGGCTTGGCCAGGTGGGCGGCCGCATGATCGATGCGGCGGCCAAGCAGATGGCCGACCAGTTCTTCGGTGCATTTCAGGCGCATTTGGCACCTGTTGACCCTGGCGCGAGCGCGCCGGCCGATCAGGTCAATGCTCTTGCGGCACATGCGCCCCATGCGCCAGACGCGCCTGTGCAGCAGCCTGCGCCTGCCCAAGCGCCTGCGCAGCCAGCTGCCGCCCAGGCGCCCAGCGCCGCACGCTCGCACAGCGCTGTCGATCAAGCGGCCAGCGAATGGCTGCGCATCAAGTGGTTTGCACTCGGTGCCTTGGCCACCGCCTTGGGCGTGTGGATCGGTGCCCGCCTGTGAACGAACCTGCCTTCCCCTTGTGAGGAGCCCGCATTGAAATCGCCCCCATTCGACTACTGCAAACCCGCCTCGCTCGACGAGGTGTTCTCGCTGCTCGCGCAGCACGGTGACGATGCGCGCATCCTGGCTGGCGGGCAGACGCTCATGGCCACGCTCAACATGCGTCTGTCGGAGCCGGCGCTGCTGATCGACATCACGGGCTTGGAGGCCCTGCGCGGCATTCGTGTGCAGGGCGATCGGCTCTATATCGGCGCGCTGGCCACCCACACCGACATCGAAAGCAGCGCAGCGGTGGCGCAGCACGCGCCGCTGCTGGCCCAGGCGGCGCCGCATATTGCGCACCGCGCCATACGCAACTCGGGCACCTGGGGCGGCTCCATTGCCTACGGTGACCCGGCAGCCGAATGGCCGTGCTGCCTTTGCGCCCTCGATGGCACGGTGCATCTGCAGGGCGCAGGCGGTGCGCGGCAGGTCAGTGCCACCGACTTTTTTCAGGATCTTTACACCACCGCACTTGAGCCCGGTGAGATCGTGGTCGGTGCCGACGTGCCGCTGACCAGTACCGCCGACTGGGTGGGCTTTGACGAGCTCGCGCGCCGCCATGGTGACTACGCCGTGGCCGGTTTGGCCGTGGCCGCGCGCTTTGAGCGCACACGGTTGCAACGCGTCAACCTGAGCTTCCTGGGCATCGGCCCGATACCGCTGCGTGCGCGCCGCACCGAGGCGCTTCTGGCCGGCAAGACGCTCGATGCCGGCACGATTGAGATCGCGGTGGCCTCGCTCAAGGCCGAGCTGGACCCGCTGCCCGACCTCACGCACCACGCTGGCACCAAGCGCCACCTGGCCACCGTGCTGGCCCGCCGGCTGCTGCAGGCCGCCCATGCCAGCCGCAGCGCCATCCCGGCCTGAACGCGCCTGAACCCACCTGAACCGACGGAGACTGTCATGGCACCGCTTCACACCCTTCATGTCGAGGTCAATGGCCAGCCGCAGCAGCGCAGCGTGCAGCCGCGCCAGCATCTGGTGGACTTCATCCGCAATGATTTGGGCCTCAAAGGTTCGCACCTGGGCTGCGAGCACGGCGTGTGCGGCGCCTGCACCGTCGAGGTCGACGGCCGCATCGTGCGCGGCTGCCTGACCCTGGCGGTGCAGACCCAGGGCTGCAAGGTGCGCACCATCGAAGGCCTGAGCGACGATGGCGATGTGCGCGATCTGCAAGAGGCTTTCGTGCGCAACAACGCGCTGCAGTGCGGTTTCTGCACACCGGGCATGGTGATGGCGGCCAAGGAGTTGCTCCAAGCCAAGCCCGATGCCTCGCGCGAGGAAGTGCGCCAGTGGATGAGTGGCAACTTTTGCCGCTGCACCGGCTACCACGCCATCGTGGATGCGATTTGCGAAACCCTGGCTGAGCGCGCCCGCAAGGGGCAGAAGGCAAGCGTATGAACACGAGCACCTTGAGCCCCACAGAGCAGGCAATGAACTTGCAGGCAGTCCACGCCGGCCCCCAGGTCGAAGAGCGCCCCGCCGTCCGCCCCGCTGAGCCGAGCGACAAGCCTCTGCACAACCTGACCGAGGACCCGCGCTACATCGGCAAAAGTGTCGAGCGCCCGAGCGCGCGCAAGCTGGTGCAGGGTCAAGGCACTTACGTGGACGACATCGAGCTGCCGCGCATGGCCCATGTGGTGTACTGGCGCAGCCCCGTGGCTCACTGCCGCATCAAACGCATCGACGCTTCGGCTGCGCGCGCCATGCCCGGCGTGATTTTGGTGGCCGACGGTCACGACATTGCCAAGATCTGCAAGCCCTGGGTGGCGGTGCTGGGCCATTTGGCCGGCATGAAGTCGGCGCCGCAGTACCCGCTGGCCTTGGACCGTGCTTGCTGGCAGGGGGAGCCGGTGGTGGCCATCGTTGCCGAGACACGCGAGCAGGCCGAAGACGCGCTGCAGGTGCTGCAGGTCGATATCGAGGAGCTCGATCCCGTGGTCGACATGGAAACCGCGCTTGACGCATCCACGCCGCTGATTCACCCCGAGCTGGGCGACAACCTGTGCTTTGCCCGCAACCTGAACGTGGGCGAGGTGGACGATGCTTTTGCCAAGGCCGACGCAGTGGTCGATACCGTCTTCGAGTTTGGCCGCCACACTGGGGTCACGCTCGAGCCGCGCAGCCAGATCGCCGAATGGAACTCGGCCGATCAGAAGCTGACCGTCTACCACTCGTTCCAGGCGCCGCACATGATGCAGGATCTGTACGCGCGCCAGTTCGATCTGCCCGAGTCCAGTGTTCGCGTGATCTGCAAGGAAGTCGGTGGCTCCTTTGGCATCAAGGTGCATGCCTACCCGGATGACTTTGCCACCGTGGCGCTGTCGATGATGTGCAAGCGTCCGGTCAAGTTTGTGGCCGACCGCATTGAAAGCTTCATCAGCGACATCCACGCGCGCCACCACCGGGTCAAGGCGCGGATTGCCGCCAGCAAAACGGGCGAGATCCTGGCCTTCGAGATGGACGACCTGACCGGCATCGGCCCGTACTCGATGTTTCCGCGCACCAGCGCGATCGAGGGCAACCAGGTGGTCAACTTGGTGGGCGGCCCCTACAAGCACAAGAACTACCGGGCCCAGCTCAAGGTGGTGTTTCAAAACAAGACCCCCACCTGCCAGTACCGCGGCGTGGGCCATCCGATCGCCTGTGCCGTCACCGAGGGCCTGGTCGACCAGGCCGCTCGCGCCATCGGCATGGACCCGCTGGAGCTGCGCAAGAAAAACGTGATTCCTGATGACGCCTACCCGGCCACTGGAGCCAGCGGCATCAAGCTCGAGGTGCTGTCGCACGAGGCTTGCCTGCGCAAGATCGAGCACATGATGGACTACCCCAAGCTCAAGGCCGAGATTGAGGCGCTGCGCAAGGTGGGCATTTACCGCGGCATTGGCTTTGCCACCCTGATCGAGCTGACCAACCCCAGCGCCGCGTTCTACGGCGTCGGCGGCGCGCGCATCGCCTCGCAAGACGGCTGCACCATGCGCCTGGACCCGAGTGGGGCCATCAGCGTGAGTGTGAGTGTGGGCGAGCAAGGCCAGGGCAACGACGGCATTTACCGACAAATTGCGGCCGACGCGGTCGGTGTCGATCTGGAGAAGGTTCGCTTGGTGCTCAGTGATACCGATGTCACGCCCTACGGCGGCGGCACCTGGGCTTCTCGGGGTGCGGGCGTGGGTGGCGAGGCGGTGCTGCTGGCCGGCCAGGCGCTGCGTGCCAACATCGTGACGGTCGCTGCGGTCATCCTCAAGCGCCAGGCCGGTGAGCTGGCCATCCGACGCGGCAAGGTGGTCGATGCCGGATCGATGGAGCCGGTGCTTGACTTGGCCGAGCTCGGCCGCATTGCTTACTTCCGCTCGGACACTTTGCCCAACGACTTCACCCCCGAGCTGATGGTCACCCGGCACTACGCCCAGCGCGACTACCCCTTCATCTTCACCAATGGTGTCCAGGCCTCTTATGTGGAGCTCGATCCCGACACCGGCTTTGTCAAGCTGCTCAAGCATTGGGCGGTGGAAGACTGCGGCCGTGTGATCAACCCCAAGCTGGTTGACGAGCAGATTCGCGGTGCGATCGTGCAAGGCATTGGCGGCGCGATGCTCGAGGAGTGCCTCTACGACGACCGCGGCCTGATGGTCAATGCCAGCATGGCCGACTACCTGGTGCCGATGAGCGGCGAGATGCCCGACATCGACGTGGCCCATGTGCAAACCCCCACCCGCAGCTCGCAGCTGGGCGCCAAGGGGGCCGGTGAGGCCGGTACGGCCGGCGCGCCTGCGGCGGTGATGAATGCGATCAACGATGCGCTGTCGCCGTTTCAGGCGCAGTGCTGGTCTCAGCCGCTGACGCCGCAGAAGATCCTGCAAGCGCTCGGCAAGGTCTGAATCGGGCAAGTTGGGGGCAATGACGGGGGCCGCCCGGGAGCGCCGCTTTGCGTGTCTGGGCGCCCGAAAAGTTGAGGGGACTGATCAACTACGGGCCGGCGGCATTAGGTTTTTCCCTAGGTTCACCATAATGGGCCGGATTGCCGTTTCTGTATCCCACCCGACTTGGAGCCCAAGATGTCGAACGTTCGGACCTGCCTGAGCCAAAAATCCAATATCCTGCACTCGGTTTCGCCGGACGACAGCGTCAAGGATGCCCTGCAAAAAATGCGCGACAACCGCGTGCGTGCCATCTTGGTGATCGAAGGCGGCGAGCTGGTGGGTATCGTCTCCCAGGGTGACTGCGCGATCAAGGTGCTCTTGCCCGGCAAGCAGGCGGGCGATACCCTGATTCGCTCGGTGATGACGGCCAATCCGATCACCGTCTCGGAGGCCCACGAGCTCGATCACTGCATGGCCATCATGGCCTCACGCAATATTCGCCACCTGCCGGTTGCACGCGCGGGCAAGGTGGTGGGCGTGATCTCGATTGGCGACATCGTCAAGAACATCATTGAGCAGCAGGGCGACCAGATCAAGTTTCTGGAAACCTATATCCGCGGCCACGGCGCGAGCTGAGCGCCCGCACCCCACACCCCACACCCCACACGCTATCAGGGCTTGATGTAAGCGTAGCCTTCGCGCGCCTGCAGTCGGCCGATACGCACCACGCCCGAGGGCGTGTACTCGGCCTCCATCGAGAACTGGCCCTTGTTCAGGTTGCGGTTCCTCAGGGTGATTTCGCAAATTTCGAAGCGCACGTTGCGCGCCTTCAGGGCCGAGACCAGCGCGCCGTAGTCGATATTCGGATTGCTCTTGTCCTTGGCACCTTCCATCAGGAAGTCCACGCCTTCGGCGTGCGTGACCACAACGATCTGCGTCTCCGGTGCGACATCGAGGTGGTTGCGGATGTTGCGCAATCCCTTGGTGGCCTGCATGGCCGCGTTGTCAATGTGGTAGACCACCTTGTCGGGCGCGGACTGGGCCGCGGCGCTCAGGCTCAAGGTGGCGCAAAGAAGCAGGGTGGCCAGGGTTTTCATAGGAGCTCCAGAAGATCGTCTCTGCAGTGTAGCTTTGCCCAGCCGCAGGGTCTGCGCAGCAGGGCGATCAAGGCGCTGGCAGCAGCCTGAGCAGCTTGCCTTGCGCTGAATCAGTCAGCAGGTAGAGCCAGCCGTCTGGGCCTTGCCTGACGTCGCGCACCCGCTGCCCGATGGGGGCATCGATGAGTTCCTCGCGCAGCAGGCGCTGACCCTCCCAGACCAGCCGGTGCAGGCGGTTGCCGCGCAGCGACCCGACGATCAGGTGGCCGCGAGAGGCCGCGCCATAGCGGTCGCCGCGGATAAAGGCCATGCCCGAAGGGGCGATCGAGGGCGTCCACTGGTGCAGGGGCTGCTCCATGCCCTCGAGCCTTTGCAGGCCTTGCCCGATGGTCCCACCGCCGTACTGCTCGCCGTAGGTGATGACCGGCCAGCCGTAATTGCGGCCGCGCTCGATCCGGTTGACCTCGTCGCCGCCCTGCGGCCCGTGCTCGTGGATCCACAGCGCCCCGTCGCTGCCGATGGCAGCGCCCTGCGGGTTGCGATGGCCCAGGCTCCAGATCTCGGGCCGCGCCCCCGGGCGGTTGACGAAGGGGTTGTCGGCCGGCACGCTGCCGTCGCGGCCCAGTCGCACGATCTTGCCCAGATGGTTGTCCAACTGCTGCGCTTGCGCCATCGCGCCAAAGCGCTCGCCCAGCGTCAAGAACAGGTGGCCCTGGCCGTCGATCGCGATGCGGCAGCCAAAGTGGTGGCGACCGGGCATCTTGGGCCACTGCCGAAACAGCACCTGGACCTGCTCGAGGCTGCGCAGATCGGCCGACAGACTGGCTCGGGCCAGAGCGGTGCCGTTGCTGGCGCCCTCGCCAGGCTCGGTGTAGCAAAAATACAGCTGCCGGTTGCGGCCAAACTGCGGATCGGTCACCAGGTCGAGCAAGCCGCCCTGACCGGCTGCGTCGATGCGCGGCAGCCCTTTAAGGGGAGCTTCGATCCGGCCGTCGGCATGCACCACGCGCATGCGGCCCGGGCGTTCGGTCACCAAGAAGCGTTGCTCGTCGATGAATGCCACCGCCCAGGGGTGCTCGAGCCCTTGGGCCACAGTCTGCACCCGCATCGGGTTCTCGGTTGCGCCCGTGGCGCGGGCGCTCAAGGCGGCCAGCACGCCCAGGGCGAGCAGTGCGAACAGGCACCTTGCCCCAGGAACCCAAGGGTGTCGCCGGCCAGTCTTCATGCGGTCTCCTAGGACAGGTTGACAAACGCCCGTTCTGTCATTGCGCGCGTCGCGTGGCAATCGAGTGTGGCTCTAAAGCGCTGCCTCGTTCAAAACAGTCCGATTCTTTGCGCCGTCCAGACGGTGCCCAGTACGACGATGGCGGCAGAGCCGCCGGCCACGATCACTGTCCGGTAGAAAAACGTGTTGCGCATCAGCCAGGCCAGCGGCATGAAGACCAGGACGATGGCCAATTGCCCGATTTCGACGCCGATGTTAAAGCCGACCAGAGACAGGGCCAGCGCACTGGCCGGCAGCCCCAGATCGATCAACACGCTGGCAAAGCCAAAGCCGTGGACCAGGCCAAAGACAAAAGCCAGTGGCCAGCGCCGCAAAGCGCTCCAGCCCATCAGGTTGTTCAGGGCCGCCAGCACGACCGAGAGGGCAATGGCCGGCTCCACGAAATCAGCCGGGGGTTCGAGCCACTTCATCACCGACAGGCCCAGGGTGATTGAGTGCGCCACGGTAAAGGCCGTGACCACCCAGACCACGTCCCTGATGACGGGCTCGGCCCGCGGCACCGCCCGCCACTGCGTGACGGGTTTGCGCGTGGGCGCTAGCGGGGCGAGCAGCAGCAGGCTGATCAGGAACACGATGTGGTCGATGCCAATCCAGATGTGCCAAACGCCTTCGGCCACATAGCGCCCGAAAATCGCAAGTCCAGCGGCCTGCTCTTGCGCGATGCGCACTTGCGGGCTTTCTGGACTGAGCACCGCATTGGTTTGCAGGCCGGGCAGTTCGGCCTTGAACAAGGCCCGGTGCAGCCCGTCTCGCTCGAAGATCAGGCCGTAGCGCAGCTCGAGATCGGCCTGGGCCAGATCGCTCAGTGCGGGACAGCTGACGCGCCACAGCGCACTGAGGTAGGGGCCATCGGCGCGCGTGCTCGCTTGCAGATCGGCGGCGCCCAGGGTGCAGGCCTGCCCCGCCGAGCTCAGCGCAAGACCCTGCCGCAGCCAGGCATCGATGGGCGCTTGCTGAGCCAGGGTCTCGCCCCAGGTGACATGGCCGTCACGGTCGGCATCAAGGTCGAAGGTGAAGTCGACGTCGCGCAGGTGGATGTCGGCGCGCAGTGTCAGCTCCTGGGCGCCTTTGGCCTCGAGCGCCAGGTAGCTGTTGCTGCTCGAGTGCGCTTGCACGGTCTGCCAGGGGGTCAAAGCCAGCAGGGCCAGCAGGCCCGTCATCGCGGACAGCAGCCATCGGTGCAGGGCGCTCATCGGCTGCCCCCGTTCCAGCGCGGATGCGATTTCAGTCGCTCGAGCAAGGGCGTCAGATCGGCGTCGGTGTAACCGGTTTGCTGCGCCCAGGCGATCACCGGCTCTGCCGCGCGTGGTTGGTTGACCGCCAGTGCCGCTTGCACGAACAGCAGCGCGTCCGGCGGCTCTTTTTGCAGCTTCCAGTTGTCGATGGAAAGCGCCAGCCCGGCGGCCGGGTCTTTGCCATAGGCGATGAGGTAGATCAGCTTGGGGCGCTCGATCAGGGATTCGCCGCGCTGCGCCTGCGACTGCAGCCTCAGATCGAGCAGCTGCGCCAGCCGTGCCTCGTCGCCGTCTTTGAGGCCCCGGCTGGCGATCACCGCCTGCATCAGCAGGGCGTCGGTGGCCGTGTCCAGGGGGATGAGTTTTTTGGCCTCGGCATGGCGGCCGCTCTGGTTGAGCAACTCAACCAGCGAGAGCCGAATCAGGTGCGACTGGGGTTGTTCCTTGAGTTGCTTGTCCCAGGTGGCCAGGGCCATCGGGGCCTGCCCTGCAACCCGCTGGGCTTCCCCCAGGTGGAAGGCGATCCAGTCTTGCGAGCCCGAGTCCTTGAACCGCGGCGCGTTCAGGGCGCGCTGCAGCTTGGCCGTGGCCTGCGCGGCCTGCCCGGTGCGATACAGCAGCACCGCGCGGTAAATGTCGGCCTCTTCCTGGCCGAAAAGCCGGGCGATGTCATCGCAGTCCTGGCGCGCGGCGTTCATGTCGGCCAGCAGCAGGTGCAAGGCGAAACGCCAGGACCAAAATTCGGCCTGCGCGCGATCTTTTTCGATGGCTTGGTTGATGTCGCGCAGCCCGCCCTGGAAGTCGTGGAAGCCCTGCTTGACCAAGCCCCTGAGAAAGTAGGCTTGCGCCGGCAAATCGTGGGCCTGCCACCAGGGCGCCAGGGCCGCCCGGGCCGAACCAAACCAGCGCAGATCGCCCTGGCGCAGGCCGAGCACGAAGACGGCTCGGGCCAAGGCCATCGCCGCATCGAGATTCTTGGGGTCGGCGCGCCATGCCTGGTCGAGGCTGCGCAAAGAACCGTCGCGCCCCGCCTGCGCATGAACCGACGCGACCAAGCGGTCTGTCGGCGCGGGCTTGAAGCGCTCTTGCGCCGCGGCCGGCGCGGCCAGTGCCAAGCCGGTCAGGCAAGCCAGGCTTGCAAGAAGGCCTTGATGCAGGGGTCGCTTCATATTTGGTGACAGTCTTCAAATGGGTCGCTGCAACTCGGGTGTCGCCCGTCGGTGCCGGCCAACCCAAAGGCACATTCTTCAGATGGCTGATAGACTCGATTCGTGCCGTGCCTCGCGTGTCGGCGCCGCGCCGCATTGTCGGCGTTTTCAAGTTCGCATCAACTCCAACAGGAAACTGCCATGAAATTTGCTCTGACCGCTCTGATCTCCGCCTTCGTGCTCGCTTCTGCCCCCGCCATTGCTGGCAGCCACGGTGGCGGCAAGATGGACGACAAGAAAGTTGACTGCTCCAAGAAAGAAAACGAGAAGAACGCGGCTTGCACCAAGAAGTAAGCCCTTCGGCCTTTCTTCCCCAGCGGGCCTGCCTGTTTTGAACCGGCAGGCCCGATTGTTTTTTGGGGCGCTTGCCCTTGGCCGTGCGGTTTGCGGGTCCTCGCAGCCGGCGGCCTCAAGACCCGCCTACGGTTGGCCGGCCAGGTGCCTGCGCATGAAGTCGCAAAAGTGCCGCGTCAACGCCGGGTAGTGCTCTTGCCATTGGGGAAAAGCAATCAGGTCGACATCTTGGTCGGTGATGGGCAACTCCACCAACTCGGCGTTCGGAATCAGGCGGGCCGCGGCCTTGCCGCTGACGGACGAATGCGTTTTGTCATTGCCTGGCACCACCATCACCGGCACGCGGTAGGCCTTCAACTCGTCTTCAGGAACGCCGCGCACCGGGCCTTCGGGTCCCGTCATGAAGCGATCGAGCCAATGGCCCATGACCCCAATGTACTCAGCGGGGTCCATGGCCATCAGGCGCTCGCGGTTGTCCGGGTTGAGCGCCAGCCTCTCCCGGTAGGCCTCGGTCTCGCACACCGCCGCCATGCCGCCTTTCTTGGCCGCATCTAGGAATTGGCCGTAGTACATCTGCGGCAGCCGCCCGGCCGCAAAAGCGCCGCCGGTGACCCGCATCAACAGCAGCCCCCGCACCCTGTCGGGATGGCGGCGCAGCATCATCATCGACAGCCTGGCGCCGGCCGACGACCCGCCAAAAAACGCCCGCGTGGCCCCATAGTGGCTCAGCAGGGCGGCCAGGTCATCGGCCCAAATGTCTTCTTCGCTGTCCTGGCCCGAAATGACGATGTCAGACGCACCGGTGTTGCGGCGGTCGTGGACCAGCACGCGAAACCCTTCGCGCGCAATCATCTGGGCCAGGGGCGCCATCTCCAGGTAGCGGTGGCGGCCCCCGCTGTTGAGGGCCAGCCAGGGCCCTGAGTCTCCGTAGACTTCATGAAAGAGGCGGACCGAGCGGATGTGCAGATAAGGCATGGTTCGATTCAGTCCATCGAGATATTGGCGCGCTTGG
Source organism: Comamonadaceae bacterium (assembly GCA_027491035.1). Taxonomy (GTDB): domain Bacteria; phylum Pseudomonadota; class Gammaproteobacteria; order Burkholderiales; family Burkholderiaceae_C; genus Polaromonas. The sequence goes on from JAIXWZ010000166.1 coordinate 13,808, forward strand.
CCAGAGCCGAAAACTGCTCGACCTCTCTGGCCATGCGCTCGGTGATTTGGGTGGGGCCTTCATAAACCGGCGTGACGCCCTGGGCAATCAGCTGCGCCTGGGTGTCGGGCTCCTTCATCGCTTGCTCGATCAGGCTGGCCAGTCGACTGACGATTTGCGGCGGAGTGCGCGGTGGCATCGAAATGCCGACCCAGGTCTCGAGCACCAGGCCGGGCTTGATTTCAGAGACGGTGGGCACACCGGGCAATTGTGGGGACCTGCTGGCCCCGGTGACCGCCAAGGCCTTGAGCGCGCCTGCCTTGACCTGGCTGACTGTAGAGCTCAAGCCCGGCACGGATACCGTCACCTGACCGGCCATGAGGTCCGTCATCGCCGGCCCGGAGCCGCGATAGGGCACATGCACCCAGTCGATGCCAAAGGCTTCCTTGATGATCTCGCCGCTCAGGTGGGAGGCCGAGCCGGCTCCAGCCGATGCAAAGTTGTATTTGCCGGGTGCCGCCTTGGAGGCGGCCACCAGCTCCTGCAGCGTATTGAAAGGGGCTTTGCCATTGACGACCACCGCGAAGGGGAGCACGCCAAACGTTGCCACATGGCTGTAGCCGGCCACGCTCTCAAACATGGGTTTTTTGCTCAGCGCCTCACTGACCGGCATGGCGCCGTTGCTGAGCAAGACGGTGTAGCCGTCAGGCGTCGCGCGTGACACTTCTGCGGCCCCGACAGCGCCACCGGCGCCGGCGCGGGTTTCAACGACAAAGGTTCTGCCCGACAGCGCAGTCAGCCGCGCCGCCAGCACCCGCGCGGGACCATCGAAGCTGCCACCTGGCGGGAAGGGCACGACCAGCCTGACGTTGCGCTCGGGGTATTGGGCCTGCGCCGGCGCCCAGGCCAGGGTGAGCGCGCCAACGGCTGCAAGCAGCGCGGCATACTTGTTTTTCGACGAGACGTTTTTGACCACAGGGCCTCCTATGAATTGGACGAAGATTGCGTGAGGATTTGCTCGGGCGTGATGGGCAGCTGCCTGACCCTCACGCCGAGCGCGTTGAAAACGGCGTTGCCGATGGCCGCAGCGGTGGGCCCATGGCTGGCCTCGCCTGCGCCGACCGAGGGCTCGTGCGGCCGATCGATCAGCGCGACCTGCACACGCGGCGCCTCAGAGAATTTCAGGATGGGGTAATCGTCCCAGCTGCGCGTCGTGATGCGGTCGCGGTCAAAGCGCAACTGCTCCTTCAAGGTCCAACTGCAGCTTTGCACGGCGCCGCCCTCGAGCTGGCTCTTGACCCCATCGGGGTTGACCACCTGACCCACATCGGCGGCGATCGACACATCGGTGACGCGTATGGAGGTGCCCGCCATCACGCGCACCGCCACGGCGCACCAGGCGCCGGTGTTCTTGTAGCGGGCGTAGGCCATGCCACGACCCACGCCTTCTTCGTCAGCACTGTGATCGGACCACCAGGGCGCTTGCTCGATGGCCTGCTCGATGACCGCACGGGCCCTGGGGTCGCTCAGATGGGCGAGCCGGAAGGCCACCGGATCGGTGTCCAGGGAGTCAGCCAATTCGTCCATGAAGCATTCGATCGCCCAGACGTTGGCGTAGCCCCCCAGCGCACGGATGGCCGAGGTGCGAATCGGCATCTCCAGCAGGCGGTTGTAGACGACGGTGTAGTCCGGTAAGTCGTAGAGCGGGACCGCATTGCGGTCGCCTCCACCGCCGGCTGAGGGCGGCGGGTCGAGCGAGACGGGATTGACAAAGGGGTTGGCGAGCTCGCCCGCGGCGACAAAGGACAGCTGCCCGGGCTGCGAGCGGCCTGGCCTTGAGGTGTAGCCATTGGACCAAATGGTGTGGGTCCAGTGGTGGATGCTGCCGTCAGCGGCCAGGTCGGCCTGCAGCCGCACCAGATGCGCCGAGCCCGACGGGCCGCAGCTCATCTCATCGGCTCTGGACCACAGCAGGCGCACCGGGCGCCCGCCGGCCTGCATGGCCAGCAAGGAGGCATCAAAAGCCACGTCGTCAGCAGGATTGTGGCCGTAGCAGCCCGCGCCCTCGACATGGTGGATCCGCACTTGCGGCACCGCCCCGCCTGCAAACTCGCGCTGCAGATACACCTCGATGTCCGACTTGAGGTTGTAGATGCCCTGGCTGTGCGACCAGATCTCAAGCCGGTTGTCCTGGTACTGTGCCAGCGCACAAGACGGCCCGATGGAGGCGTGGGCAATGTAGGGCTTTTGGTACCAGCGCTCAATTCGGGTGAGGGCCGCGCTTTCAGGCACTTGCGAAGCGGGCTTGACGAAGCGGCGCTCCTCGCTCGGGGTGCTGGTCAGGAAGGATGTCAGATCCCCCGGCATGTTCGCCGGAAAGTCCCAGCTCACCAGAGTTTGCAGGTATTCGACAGCCTGCGCCGCGACCTCCTCGCGCTCGGCCAGCACGCCCAAAAAGCCACCGTTGCGCACCAATTGCACCTGCGCAAACCGCAGAGCAAAGGCGGCTTCGTCCACATGGGTCAAGGAGGCGGCGCGGTTGGGCGCCCGCAAGATGCGGGCATGGAGCATGCCCTCGAGTTCGATATCCTGAATATAGCTGGGCCCGCCAAAGACCTTGTTCTTCAGGTCGAGCCGGCCCACGGGCTGGCCCACATAGCGCAAGCGATCCACCGGCTTTTGCGCCGCGGCCGGATCGACGGGCTGATCATGAAGGTCGCCGAGCTGCAACTGCCAATAGCTCATGACGCGCTCGCCAAGCCTGGAGCTCAGAGAGCCCTGGCTGATTTGCACGCTGTCTGCCGGGGCCCCACTGGCCGCGCAGTAGCGCGCAATGGCCGCCGCCCGCACGCTGGCGCAGGCCATGCGCACGGCGCCGCCGCAGTGCTCGATCGAAAAGCTGCCCGAGGTCACCCCTTCATCGGGGCTGTCTTGGGTGTTGATCGGCGCCAGGGCGATCTGCTCCAGGTCGACATCGAGCTCGTCGGCGGCAATCTGCGCCAGCGCGGTGGAGATGCCTTGTCCGAAGTCGACCTTGCCCACCCGCAGCGTCACCTGGCCGGCGCTTGTGAAGGCCAGCCAGTGGCCGATCGTGGGGTTCTTGTCGAGGCTGTTTTTGGCAAAGCCTCGGGCCAACACGACCGGGCTCATGCGTGCTGCCCGTCATGCAGGGCTTTCATGACCGCCCGGATGATGCGCGGATGGCTGCCGCATCGGCACAGGTGCTTGTCCAGCGCGCTGCACACTTGTGCTTCAGTCAAGGCCTGCCCTGCATCGACCAGCCCGACTGCGGTCATCAGGATGCCGCTGAGGCAAAAGCCGCACTGGCCGGGCTGCTCGGCCATCAAGGCCGTCTGCACGGGGTGCGGCTGCTCGCTCGATCCCACGCCCTCAGGTGTGGTGACCTGTTTGCCTTGCAGCGCTTCGAAGGGCAGGTTGCAGGTGGTGACCGGGACGTTGTCGACCAGCACGGTGCAGGCGCCGCAATGGCCCTCGCCGCAGCCCATCCGCACCGCTTTGAGATTGAGCTCATTGCGCAGGGCATAGATCGCCGGCCGGTTGGCCGCAAAGTCGCAGTGCCGAGAAATACCGTTGATGAGAAGTTCCATTTTCAGACGATCAGCCTATGAAGATTGCTTGTGCGCTGCGAGCAGCCGCTTGCACCCCTGTGACCTTGCCGGGCGTTTGCCGCCCCGCTTGCTGCAGCCTTCATGGTACAAAACCAAGAGAGCAGGGCAGGCCGCCAATGCCGCAGGCCTGTCTTGAACCATCTGCCGCACATCAAGAAGGGATGCACATGTCGCAAACGTTTGACGGGCTGATCGAGGTGCGTGAGGGCGCCGTGTTGAACCTCACGATAGACCGCCCCGCCGACCTCAATCGCCTGAGCCCCGAACTGGTCGATCACCTGACGGCTCGGGTGGCGCGCTTGCGCGAAGATCCCGACATCCATGTGGTGGTGATCGGTGGCAGCGGGGATGAATTTTTCTCGATGGGCCTGCTCAATCCGACGATCCGCGCCAGCTTGTCCAAGGACGACGTGATCAAGCTGGTGCGCCGGGCCAACGCCTTGTTTGACGCGCTGGAGGCCTTGCCGCAGATCGTGATCGCCTGCATCAACGGCAAGGTGCTGGCCGGCGCGGTCGAGCTGGCCCTGGCCTGCGATTTGCGCTATGCCGCCAGCCACGCCACCTTGCAGATGCCCGAGGCCGCTTGGGGTGGATTTCCCGGCGCAGGAGCCCCCGTGCGCTTGCCCATGCTGGTGGGCCGGGCCAGGGCGCTGGAGCTCATGTGCACGGCGCGACAGATCGACAGCGCCGAGATGAATGCGCTCGCGCTGGTCCAGGGTGTGCATCCGGCGCAGACGCTGCGCCAGGAGGTGGGCCGCATCGCGCAGCAGATGGCGGGCAACGGCCCGCTGGCGGTTCGGGGCGCCAAGCGCATCATGGCGGTTCGGCAAGAGCCGGGCAGCCGCGCCGCGCGCGAGCTGTCGGACGCTTTGCGTCACGCCTTGGAATGGAGTCATGATGTCGACGAGGGACTGGCGGCTCACCAGCAAAATCGGCGGCCGCAATTCAAGGGCCGATGATCAGGGCGCGACGTCAAGCTTGGCATCGCGTATGACTTTGCCCCACTTGTCGTGTTCCGAGCGCACCAGCGCGCCAAACTGCTCCGGTGTGCTGCTGCTCAACTCGACCGCTTGATCGGCCAGCCTCTTGATCAGCTCGGGGTCCTTGAGCACCTTGGCCACTTCGGCGTTCAGGCGGCCGATCACGGCCGCGGGCGTTCCGGCTGGCGCCAGCAGACCCATCCAGGCGCCTGAATCGAGCTGCGGATAGCCTGCTTCGGCCATGGTCGGCACATTGGGCATGGCCGAGGACCGCTGCTTGCCGCTGACAGCCAGCGGCTTGATTTTTCCGCCGCGCACCAGTGGCACGCCGGCGCCAGCAGCGAACACGATGAGCTGAACCTGCTCGCCCATGAGCGCGGCCAGGGCAGGCGCGCCGCCCTTGAAGGGCACGTGCAGCATGTCGACCTTGGCCAGCAGCTTGAGCTGCTCGGCCGCCAGATGGCCTGAGCTGCCTGCGCCCACCGAGGCATAGGACACCGAGCCGGGCTTGTTTCTCGCCAAATTTAGAAAGGCCGGCATGTCCTGCGCCGGATAGCCCGGGCTGGTGGCCAGCAGCAAGGGGATGCTGCCCACGAAGGTCACCGGCGCGAAGTCCTTGAAGGTGTCGTAGCGCAACTCGCTTTTGTAGATGTGCGGATTGACCGCATGAGAGTCAAACGCAAACAGCAAGGTGTGGCCGTCGGGTGCCGACTTGGCCACATGGTCGGCCGCGAGCGTGCCGCCGGCGCCGCTGCGGTTTTCAATCAAGACGGGCTGGCCAATGGCTTCGGACAGCTTGGGCCCGATTTGCCGCGCCGTCAGGTCCACCACCCCGCCCGGTGCGAAGGGGATCACCAGCCGGATCGGCTTGCTCGGAAAACTTTGCGCCTGCACGGGAGCCGCCAAGCCCATGGCAATGGCGGTGGCACCCAGCAGCCAGGAGCGACGGCCCCACAAACCTGCGTTCATGTTTAACTCCCTAAGTAAAGCCAGGCGCGTATGGTCGCCCGCTGGCGACCTTGTGGCCGTCCTGATTTACCCTGAGTCGGATGGGCGCAGCCGCTCAATGGATCACGGCCACGGGCAGGCGGCCCGCAAGGGGCTGTCCTGCCTGCGACCAGGCTTGCATACCGCCCCGGTACCACTTGACCTGGGTGTAGCCCAGTTGCCGTGCGCGCATCGCGGCATTGACCGACAGCCAGCATGAAGAGCTGTCGCAGTAAAACACCAGGGGCTGGTTCAGATCGGGCGCAGCGGCGGCCAGCATGTGGCGAAAGCGCTCCGCATAGGCCGCATCGACCGACGGCTCCTTGGAAGCCAGGCCACCGCGCACAAAATGCAAGGCCCCTGGAAGCATGGGGCCGGCCGCCGCCACGTCAATGAGCACCGGCGGTTGCGGTTGGCGCAAGGCCTGCACCATCTCGGCCGTGTTCCAGCGCTCGATGCCCTCGAGGGCGCCCGGCGTCATGCCCGTGAGCTGATCGTTTTGACGCAGCTCCTTAGGCGCCCGCACGCCCGGCTCTTCGCGCTCTTGCTGGCCCAGAGCCGGGTCGACGGGCTTGAGATTTCGCAGCAGGGCTTGTGTCTGGTTGTGCTCCTCCTCATAAAAGGGCAGCAACTCGTGGTCGTTGACTGCAGCGAGGCGACACAGCTTGGGATTGTTGCGGGCGTGGTTGCAGTTGTAGAGGGCGCGCAGCATCGACATGCCCGGGTTGTCATCGCCGTAGCGAAATCCGTAGCCGGGCTTGTTCCATCCGATGGCAAAGGCCTTGTTGGGATTGGACTTGAGATGGTTCTGCATGAGCGCCTGTGCAGGACCCTGGCACAGCGGTCGCCCCGCGCACATGGCTTCAATCAGTTTTTCGGCTCGTTCAGACAAGTCCACCGTCGCTGCGGCCAGCGGTCGGCCGTAAAAAGTGAGCGCGATACGCATGCTCGCCGGCAATTCCAGCACCTCGGTGCGGGTTTGCGTCACCACGCCCAGCGAATAGGCGTCTTTGCCGCCGTGCTGCTGGCATTGGTCCACAGGCGTTTGCCCGGTGGGGCAAAACCAGGGCGTGCGGTCTTTCTCGTTGTTGCGCTCGATTTCGCGCAGCCGCAGAAAACCCGAGGCCTCCTTGATCTGGTAGAGCGCCTGGTTGATCACCTCGCTGTCAAATCGCTCGCCCATGGTTTGCCTGTACAGCGCATACATCTGCGGCATGAGCGTGGGCTGGACCTGTTTGGTGTCTCGGTCGTGAGCGCCGTGGATGCCGATCAACGTCAGCCGCGGCAAGTGGCCGGTGCCAAAAGCGCGCTCCTTGCCCCCCATGAAGATCAGCGAGCAGGCCGACATGCAAAAGCCCGACACCACCGTCTTGATCTTGGCATCGCGCACCATGCGTGCCACCTGCATGCCGGTCCACAAGTCACCGCCCGGTCCGTTGACCAGAATCAGGCGCTCGATGCCGCCTTGTGCAAAGGCCTGCCGAAACGCGATGAAGTCTTCGCCCACTGTTGGCCCGGTGGCGTACAGGTCGCTGCCCACCCGCTCGAGCGTCATGGCCTGGGCGCTCAGCCCCACATGCAGGGCCAGTGCGGCCAGAAAGACTTTAAGGCCCATGGTGTCTGTCCTTTGAGTTTGATGGGTGTATCTGATGGAATTTATCACGGCATGTGGCCGGCTGGCCATCCCTTGCTGGTCCCCGCCACGCTGAGAAGGATCTTTGGGTAAACACCAATAGGGCGGTCGTCTCCGAGGGGCTTTTATTTGGCATCATGTCCGTTTTGATCTGCAGTCGGGTCGGACCCTCAGCGACATGAGGCGGGGTTTGTGATCCGCTGTGGTTTGGCAGACGCCTGGATTTTTTATGACCCGTATTCAAGAGGCTTTTTCGGAACACTACGCGCAAGCGCGGACCAAGTTTCTGGCCGCGGCGCGCGCTGCGGGTCTGGCGGTGGATTCGCACGCCCACCCGTTGCGCGGCTCGCAAGGCGAGGCGCTGGCCATGGATGTGGTGCTCGATGGCGCGCCCGACAGCGCCCATCTGCTCATTGTCAGCAGCGCTTGCCACGGCGTGGAGGGCTATTGCGGCAGCGGGGTGCAGGTGCACGCCTTGGCCGATGCCGCATGGCGCGCCCAGGCCCGGGAGGCTGGCGTGGCGGTGCTCTACATCCACGCGCTCAATCCGCACGGTTTTTCTTTTGACCGCCGGGTGACGCACGAGGGCGTGGACCTTAACCGCAATTTCCATGACTTTTCTCGGCCGCTGCCGGCCAACCCTGATTACCAGGAAATCGCCGATCTGCTGCTGCCCCAGACCTGGCCACCGACGGCCGAGAACCTGGCAGCCACCGAGCGCTACATTGCCGAGCGCGGCCTGGCGCGTTGGCAGGCGGCGATTTCGCGCGGTCAGCACGAGTTTGAGCACGGGCTTTTTTATGGCGGGCGCTCGCCGACTTGGAACAACCAGACGCTGCGCCAGGTGCTCAGGCGCTATGGCAGCCGCGCCCAGCGAGTTGCCTGGATCGATCTGCACACCGGCCTGGGCCCCTCGGGTGTGGGCGAAAAAATCTTTGCCGACCGCGATGATGCGCAGTCCCTGGCGCGCGCCCGCGCCTGGTGGGGCGACCAGGTGACCTCCATCTACGACGGCTCATCGTCTTCGCCGCTGCTCACCGGGCTGATGTGGACCTCGATTTTTGACGAGTGCCCGCAGGCCCAGTACACCGGCATTGCGCTCGAATACGGCACCGAGCCGGTGGCCAAGGTGATGCAGGCCTTGCGCGCCGATCACTGGCTGCATCTTCATCCCGAGGCTGCGCCCGAGCAGGCGCGGCAGATCCGTCAGCAGATGCGCGAGGTGTTCTACACCGACACGCCCGCCTGGCGCGCGCAGATCGTCGAGCAGGCGCAGCAGGCCTTTGTTCAGGCGGTTGCCGGTTTGAGGATGCACTGACATGGGCGCACCTTTGGGCTACCAAGCGTTTGGCGCGGCCTTTGCCAGCATCCGGGCCTTTCATCCGGAGCTCACCGCGTTTCGGCGCGACTTGCATGCGCATCCCGAGCTCGGTTTCGAGGAGGTCTACACCAGCGCGCGCGTGATCGAAGCGCTCAAGCTGTGCGGGGTCGACAGCCTGGCCACCGGCCTGGGCAAGACCGGCGTGGTGGCGCTGGTGCACGGCAAAGGGTGCTCGGCTGACAAACCCGGGCGCATGATCGGCCTGCGTGCCGACATGGACGCGCTGCCCATGCGTGAGTTGGGTGAGTGCGCCTGGCGCTCCACCACGTCGGGCTTGATGCACGGTTGCGGCCACGACGGCCACACCGCCATGCTGATCGGTGCGGCGCGTTACCTGGCGCAGACGCGCCAATTTGAGGGCACGGCCGTACTGATCTTTCAGCCCGGTGAAGAGGGCTATGCCGGCGCCCGCGAGATGATCAAAGACGGCCTGTTCGAGCGTTTCCCGTGTGAGAAAGTCTTTGCCCAGCACAACTCGCCCGAGACGCCCCTGGGGGTGGTGGGTATCACGCCGGGGCCGATGCAGGCGGCGGTCGATCGGGTGCAGATCGTCATCCGCGGCCGGGGCGGTCACGGCGCCCGCCCGCACCAGACGGTCGATCCGGTGCTGGTGGCCGGCCACATCATCACGGCGGTGCAAAGCGTCGTGGCGCGCAATCTTTCGGCCATGGACCAGGCGGTGATCAGCCTGTGCTCGATGCAAGGCGGTCATCCCGATGCGATGAGCGTGATCCCCGGCGAGGTCACGTTGGTGGGCACGGTCAGGACGTATGACGCCGCAGTGCAGGACCATATCGAGGCGCGCCTGCGCAGCTTGTGCGAGGGCGTTGCGGCCGGTTTTGGCGCCACGGCGCAGGTCGACTACGAGCGCGTTTACCCGGCCACGGTCAACACCGTGGCCGAAGCTCAGTTTGCGGGCGATGTGGCGGCCACTTTGGTGGGCGAAGACAAAGTCTGGCGCAACATGCTGCCGAGCATGGGCGGCGAAGATTTTTCCTTCATGCTGCGGGTCTTGCCTGGGGCCTACATCCGGGTGGGGCAGGGCAGGGTCGATGGTCCGGGCCCATACCCGCTGCACAACAGCCGCTACGACTTCAATGACGAGATCTTGCCGCTCGGTGCGGCCCTGCACGCCAGTCTGGTCGAGCGCGCCCTGGCGCCTGAACGTTTTTAACCCGGGCCCTTGATCGGGCCTCTTTTTCAAGGAGACAGAAATGAGACTTCAAAAGAAGGTGATGGCGGGCCTGCTGTTGGCGGCCCTGGGCCTGAGCCCACTGGCGGCCAAGACAGTGCGCATTGCCAACCAAGGCGATGCCAGTTCGATGGACCCGCACTCGCTCAATGAGTCCTTGCAGTTGAGCCTGACCAACAACATCTACGAGGCGCTGGTCGGGGTGAGCAAGGACCTCAAATTTGAACCGGGTCTGGCCAGTTCATGGCGCCAGACCTCGCCTACGGTGTGGCGCTTCGAATTGCGCCGCAATGTGCGCTTTCACGATGGCACCGCCTTCAGTGCCGACGACGTGGTGTTCTCGCTCAACCGCGCCGCTGGCGACGGCTCGGACATGCGCAGCAACACCAATGACATCAAGGAGGTGCGCAAGGTCGACAACTACACGGTGGACATCGAAACCAAGTCGCCGTTTCCGATCTTGCCCAACGTCCTTTCCACCGTCTACATCATGAGCAAGAAGTGGTGCGAGGACAACCAGGCTCAGCGCCCGGTGGACCGTCGCAAGGGCCTGGAAAACGCTGCTTCCTTCCGCGCCAATGGCACCGGCCCCTTCATGCTCGGTGAGCGCCAGCCCAGCGTGAGAACCACCTTCAAGATCAATCCCAATTACTGGGGCAAGGTTGAGGGCAATGTGACCGAGGTCGTCTTCACCCCGATCTCGAGCGACCCGACCCGTGTGGCGGCCCTGCTGTCCGGTGAGGTCGACATCATGGAGCCGGTGCCGGTGCAGGACGTGCCGCGCGTCAATGCCAACGCCAACACCCAGGCCCTGACCGGCCCCGAGCTGCGCACGATTTTCCTGGGCATGGACCAGCGCCGCGATGAGCTGCAGTTTTCCAACGTGAAGGGCAAGAACCCCTTCAAGGACAAGCGCGTGCGCCAGGCCTTCTACCAGGCCATCGACATTGCGGGCATCCAGCGCACCGTCATGCGTGGCGCCTCCAACCCCACGGCCTTGATGATCGGCCCGGGCATCAATGGTTTTTCAGACGACATCAACAAGCGTCTGCCCTACAGCCCCGATGCGGCGCGCAAGCTGCTGGCCGATGCCGGTTACCCCAATGGCTTTGAGGTGACCATGAACTGCCCGAACGACCGCTACGTCAACGATGGCGAGATCTGCCAGGCCGTTGCGGCCAATCTGGCGCGTGTGGGGGTCAAGATCAATCTGGCTGCCGAGAGCAAGCTCACCTACTTCCCCAAGATCTTGCGCCGCGACACCAGCTTTTACCTGCTGGGCTGGACGCCGAGCACCTATGACGGCCACAACGCGCTCAACGCCTTGATGCGCTGCCCGGACGACAAGGGCTCGGGCCAGTTCAATCTGGGCGCCTATTGCAATCCCAAGGTCGATGAGCTGATGATCAGGGTGCAGGGCGAGACCGATCAGAAGCGACGCGACGCCATGATGCGCGAGGCCTTCGTGCTGCACGCCGATGACATCGGCCACCTGCCCATTCACCAGCAGGCCCTGGCCTGGGGCATCAACAAGCGCGTCACCCTGGTTCAGCGCGGCGACAACTTCATGCCCTTCAAGTCGATCAGCCTCAAGTGAGCGATGCCGGGCTCGGGTGTCGGGTTGGCACCTGAGTCCGAATCCCACAAAAAAGCCGCCTTCGGGCGGCTTTTTTGCGCCGCTTACCAACTGTGCAGGCTGCCGTCCCTCTGGAGTCGGTTGACCGGCAGATAGGCCCTTTGGTAGGGGTAGCGTGCGGCCAGCTTTTCGTCGATGTCGACGCCGTGTCCGGGCGACTCGCCGCAGTAGAGCATGCCGCGCTCGTAGCGCCAGTCGTGCGGGAAGACGCTGAGCATGAGCTCGCTGTGCGGCATGTACTCCTGAATGCCGAAGTTGGGCACCCAGGTATCAAAGTGCAGCGCAGCGCCCATGCAAATCGGTGACAGGTCGGTCGCTCCGTGGCTGCCGGTGCGCACCTGGTAGAGCGCGGCCAGATCGGCGATGCGCCGCAGGTGGGTGATGCCGCCGGCGTGCGTGACGGTGGTGCGGATGTAGTCGATCAGCTGCGACTCGATCAGCTGCTTGCAGTCCCAGATGCTGTTGAAGACCTCGCCCACTGCAATCGGGGTGGTGGTGTGCTGGCGGATCAGGGCAAAAGCCTGCTGGTTCTCGGCTTCGGTCGGGTCTTCGATCCAGAACAGGCGGTAGGGCTCCAGGCTTTTGCCCAGCTGCGCCGCTTCCAGCGGCGTGAGCCGGTGGTGCACATCGTGCAGCAGGTGGGTCTCTTCGCCCACGGCCAGGCGCACCGCCTCAAACAGCTCGGGCGTGTGGCGCAGATACTTGGCGCTGTCCCAGTCGTGCTCGGCTGGCACGCTGCCGTCAGCTGGCTCGTACATGCGACCGGTGGTGCTGACGCCGTAGACCTTGTCCAGACCGGGCACGCCGCTTTGCGCCCGGATCGCCCGGTAGCCTTCCTCCTGGTGGCGCAGCACCTCGTCGACGGTCTGGGCGATATCCGCTCCGGTGGCATGGCCGTAGACCATCACTGCGCTGCGGCTGCGCCCGCCCAGCAATTGGTAAAGCGGCTGGCCAGCAATCTTGGCCTTGATGTCCCACAGCGCGGTGTCGACCGCGGCAATGGCCGTCATCGTGACCGGCCCGCGGCGCCAGTAGGCGCCCTTGTAGAGGTAGTGCCAGATGTCTTCGAGCTGCTGCGGATCGCGTCCGATCAGGCAGGGCGCCACATGGTCTTGCAGATAGCTGGCCACCGCCAGTTCGCGGCCATTGAGGGTGGCGTCGCCCACGCCGGTCACACCCTCGTCGGTTTCGATCTTGAGCGTGACGAAGTTGCGACCAGGGCAGCAAACGATGACGCGGGCGGCGGTGATTTTCACGCGATCTCCTGCAAAAGTTGCCTGATGGCGCCGTCCACCCCGGCCTCAAGAATGCGCTGGTGCCAGTGGGTGACCCGCGCGACCCAATGCGACTGGCCCGGCAGCTGCGCCCCCCAAAGCTCTGGGCGTGCCAGCAGGGCCTGCACGCTGGCCTGCGGCGCTTGTTGCTGCCCGGCGGCCAGGGCGCGCAGCAGCGCTTCGCTGGGGTCCTGGATGGCATAGGGCGTGCCATCTTCGGCGTGGCCCAGTGCGTAGCGCAGCCAGACGGCCGCGGCCAGCGCGTGATGGTCGATGCTGCCGCCTCGCTGCAGTTGCCCCAGGATGGACGGTGGCCAGCGCTGCGCGATCTTGAGCGAGCTGTCGGTGGCGATCTGGTGCACGCTGTGGCGCAGGTGCGGATTGGCAAATCGGCGCAGCAGGGCATCGCGGTAGTCGCGCCAGTCGCTGCGCGCCAGGTGGGGTGCGACTTCACGCTCGATCAGGCGGGTGATGAAGTCTCGGATGTGCGGCTGCTCGATGCAGTCGCTGATGCAGGCGCGGCCGGTGACCGCACCGATGAGGGCCATCGCCGAATGGCTGCCGTTGAGCATGCGCAGCTTGGCGTCTTCGTACACAGGCACCTGGTCGGTGACCTGTACCCCGGCGCTTTGCAGCACGGCGGCGTCGCTCGGGTCGGCAAAGCGGTTTTCGATCACCCACTCCCAGAAGCCCTCGGTGCCCAAGGCCGCCTGGTCGTTGACCCCCAGGACTGCTTGGGCCTGCTCGCGGATCGGCGCGCTCATGGCCGGCACGATCCGGTCGACCATGCTGCACGGAAAGGCGCAGTGGGTTGCGATCCAATCGCGCAGCGGCTCATCGGGGCAGGCGGCCAGCACCAGGGCCTGCAGCACCTGGCCGTTGCCGCGCAGGTTGTCACACGAGGCCACTGTCAGCCCCGCGCCACCGGCAGCCTGGCGCAGCCGCAAACCATCGGCCAGGAGCTGCCCGAGCTCAGGGCTGTATCCTTTTTCGGTGACGGTCAAGGTGATCCAGCGCAGCGCCGGGTGGGCCATGGCCTGCACCACCTCTGGCCTCTGGCGGGCTGCCACGCTCAGCCGCCAAAGCGCGCCACACACCTGCCACTTCAGGCCTTGCGCATCGGCCACGCGCACGGCATACAGGCCGTCTTGCGCCTTCAGGCAGTCGACCAGATCTGGCCGCGTCATCCCCACACCGTGGATACCCCAGCGGCCATCGCCGGCCGAGAGCAGGTGCTCGAACACCAGGGCCTGATGCGCGCGGTGGAAGGCGCCCAGGCCCAGATGCAGCACGCCGGGCTCACCCCCGCGCAGGTAGCTTGGCGCAATGACCTGAGGCGCCCAAGTGGTCCGGCTGGCCTCTTGCAGGCGCGGCAGCGTCACGCGCCCACCTTGCGCTGGGCCGCCTCGATTTCGCTCCAGGTCGACTCATCAATCCAGATGCCGGTGCGCTCGCGCTCGATGCGCGCGGCGCGTTCGGCATCGCCGGCCAGCTGCACGCCTTGACTGCCCGGCGCATTGGGGCTCTGGCGCAGCCAGTCGGCAAAGGCCTGGGTTTCGCGGGCCAGGTCCTCTTGGGTGCCCAGTGTTTTCGGATCGATCAGGATGGTGAGCATGCTGTTGAGCACCGCCCGCCGGTTGTCGGCCTGCTGGTGCCAGGTGCCGCCGCCTGTGAGCGCGCCGCCGAGCAATTCGCAGGCGACGGCCATGCCATAGCCTTTGTGCTCGCCGAACGTCATGAGGGCGCCGAGCAGGCCATTGCTTTGCGGCACCACCACCACGCCGGGGTCGGTGGTGGGGTGGCCCAATTCATCGATGAGATAGCCCTCGGGCACGCGCTGGCCCTTGTTGTGGGCCACCCGCATCTTGCCCTGCGCCACCCGGCTGGTGGCAAAGTCCAGGATGAAGGGCGCTTGCGTGCCCATCGGAATGCCGATACAGCAGGGGTTGGTGCCAAAGCGCCCGTCGCCGCCGCCAAAGGGCGCCACCACCGGGCGCGAGATCACATTGACAAAGTGCAGCGACACCAGGCCTTGGGCCACCGCCATTTCGGCAAAGTGGCCGATGCGGCCAAGGTGATGAGAGCGGCGCAGCGCGACGATGCAGCTGCCGTGCTGGCGGGCGCGCTCTATCCCCAGGGTCATGGCCTGCACGCCGGTGATCTGGCCGTAGCCTTGCTGGCCATCGAGACCCAGCATCGCCCCGGTATCGAGCACCACCTTGACGCCGGTATTGGGCGACAGGCCGCCCTCGAGCACCGCATCGACATAGCGCGGCACCATGCCCACGCCGTGCGAGTCGTGGCCGCTGAGGTTGGCCATGACCAGGTTGTTGGCCACCTGGGCCGCTTCGGCGCTTTGGCTGCCGGCTTTTTCAAGGATGCGGGTAACCTTCTCGCGCAGGTCCTGCGCTGCAATGGTGTGGCTCATGGTGTCCTTTGGGGTAGGGCGCAGGCAGGCCATGCCTGCCTGGGCGCTTGCTTCACATCACCGCGCCGACCTGCCAGGGCACGAACTCGTTTTGCCCGTAGCCGTGGCGCTCGCTCTTGGTGGGCTCGCCCGAGGCGGCGGCCAGCATCATCTCGAAGATGCGCTGGCCCATCTCGGCGATGCTCACGCCGCCGTCGATGATTTCGCCGCAGTTGATGTCCATGTCCTCTTCTTGGCGGCGCCACAGCGTGCTGTTGGTCGACAGCTTCAGGCTCGGCGAGGGCGCGCAGCCGTAAGCGCTGCCGCGGCCGGTGGTAAAGCAGATCAGATTGGCGCCGCCGGCCACCTGACCGGTGGCGCTGACCGGGTCGTAGCCGGGCGTGTCCATGTAGACAAAGCCATGCGCCTTGACCGGCTCGGCGTATTCATAGACCGCCTGCAAATTGCTGGTGCCGCCCTTGGCCACGGCGCCCAGCGATTTTTCAAGGATGGTGGTCAGACCGCCGGCCTTGTTGCCTGGCGAGGGGTTGTTGTTCATCTCGCCGCCATTGGCTGCGGTGTACTCCTCCCACCAGCGGATGCGCTCGATCAGCTTGTGGGCCACCTCGGGCCTGACGGCGCGGCGGGTGAGCAGGTGCTCGGCACCGTAGATTTCGGGGGTTTCACTCAAAATGGCCGTGCCGCCGTGGGCCACCAGCAGATCGACCGCGGCGCCGAGTGCCGGATTGGCGCTGATGCCCGAGTAGCCGTCCGAGCCGCCACATTGCAAGCCCACTGTGATGTGCTCGGCGCTGCAGGGCTCGCGGCGCACCTGGTTGGCCTCGGGCAGCATCTCGCGGATCAGCGCGATGCCTTTTTCAACCGTCTGGCGCGTGCCGCCGCTGTCCTGGATGTTGAAGACCTTGAGGGTGTGGCCCTCCTTGAGGCTGCTGTGGGCCAGCCAGGTGTTGAGCTGGTTGGCCTCGCAGCCCAGGCCGACCACCAGCACCCCCCAAAAATTGGCATGGGTAGCGTAGCCTGCTAGCGTGCGCTCGAGCAGCTTCATGCCCAGGCCCTCGGTGTCCATGCCGCAGCCGGTGCCGTGGGTCAGCGCCACCACGCCATCAATATGGGGAAAGTCGGCCAGCGACTGGGGGTTGTTGCGCCGGGAGAAATGGTCGGCGATCGCGCGCGCGGCGGTGGCCGAGCAGTTGACGCTGGAGAGCACGCCGATGTAGTTGCGCGTGGCCACCCGGCCGTCTGAGCGGCGGATGCCCATGAAGGTGGCCTGGCGCTGTGGCGTGGCGGCTTTGACGTCTTGCCCGATCGCATAGTCGCGCTCGAAGTTGCCTTTCTCAGGGCCCATGTTCAGGTTGTGCACATGCACGTGCTCGCCCGCAGCGATGGCCTGGCTGGCAAAGCCAATGATCTGGTTGTAGCGGCGCACTGGTTGACCCGCTGCAATGGCGCGCACGGCCAGCTTGTGGCCCGGTGGAATCAGTCCCCGCACGCCCACGCCTTCGATGGAGGTGCCCCCCATCAATTGCGCGCGCGCAATGACCACGTCGTCGGCCTCGTGAAGGCGGATGAAATTGCTCATGAATCAGACCTCAGTAAAACATTTTGGGCAGCCACAGCACCAGACCAGGCATGTAGGTGATGATCACCAGGCTGCCCAGCAGGGGCACCAGCCAGGGCAAGATGGCCATCGTCGTTCGCTCGACACTGAGCTGGGCCACCCGCGCGAGCACGAACAGCACCATGCCCATGGGCGGGTGCAGCAGCCCGATCATCAGGTTGAGCACCATGACCAGACCGAAATGCACCAGGTCGATGCCCAGTTGCTGGCAAATGGGCACCAGGATGGGCACGAGGATGGTGATGGCGGCAGTGGGCTCCAGGAAGCAGCCGACAAACAGCATCAACAGATTGGCCAGCAACAGGAACACCCAGGGTTCATTGGTAAACGCCAGCACCCAGCTGCTGATGGCTGTGGTCACGCCGGTGGCCGTCAGCATCCAGCCGAAGATGCTGGCTGCGGCCACGATGAAGAGTACGGTGGCGGTGGTCTCCACGGTGTCCAGGCAGATCTTGACGAACATCTTGAAGTGCAGCGTGCGGTACCAGAAAAAGCCCAGCACCATGGCCCAGACGCAGGCGGCAATCGCCCCTTCAGTGGGCGTGAAGACGCCAGTGGTCATGCCACCAATGAGCAGCACCGGCGTCATGATGGGCAGCACCGCCTGGAATTTGAACAGCCGATCGGCCACAAACAGCACGACCAGGGCGCCAGCGACAGTCAACTGGGCCGGCCACTCCCAGTTTTTGACCAGCACCCAGACCACCACTGGCCAGATCGCCACCACCGCCGTCTCGATCAGGGCCTTGAGCACCTTGGACCAGACAAAGCCGATGTCTGAGCCCCAGCCATTCTTGTGGGCAAAGTAGGCCACCGTCACCATCATCAGCAGGGCCATGATGAGGCCCGGCAGGATGCCGGCCAGGAAGAGGGCGCCGACCGAAACGTTGGCCATCATGCCGTAGATGACAAAGGGCAGGCTCGGGGGAATGATGGGCCCGAGCGTGGCCGATGCGGCGGTCACGCCGACGGCAAACTCCTTGCTGTAGCCATGGTCGCGCATGGCCTTGATCTCCACCGTGCCCAGACCGGCGGCATCGGCAATCGCGGTGCCGCTCATGCCGGCAAACACCACCGAGCCCACCACATTGACGTGGCCCAACCCGCCCTTGAGCCAGCCCACCAGGGCCAGCGCGTAGTTGTAAATGCGGTTGGTGATGCCGGCGTTGTTCATCAGGTTGCCGGCCAGGATGAAGAAGGGCACGGCCAGCAGCGGAAAGCTGTCGATGCCCGAGACCATGCGGTGGATCACCACGAAGGGCGGCGAGCTTTGTACAAAGAACAGGTAGATCAGCGAGGCGCCGGCCATGGCAATAGCCACCGGAATGCCGCCGCTCATCAGAAAGAGAAAGAGGATCTTGAGCATGATGGCTGTCCCGGGTTAACGGTCGGTCATTTCGGTGCCAGGGCGCTCAAGCACCGTGTAGCCACGCTGCAGGTGCACGCGCATGACCCAGATGGCGCGCAGGCACATGGCGGCAAAGCCTGCCATCACCACGCCATAGACGAGGTTCATGGGCAAGTCGATGATGGTCATCTTGTAGCTGCCCAGCTTTTGCATCATCTGGCCGGTCAGAAAGGTGGCGGCTGCAAAGAAGGCGATGCGCAGCACGTCAACGAGCAGGCTCATGCCGCGGCTGAGCCATTGCGGCATGAAGCGATAGAAAAAATCGACCTGGATGTGGTTGTTCTTGGCCACAGCAATGGTGGCGCCGGTGAAGACCGTGGCAATGAGGAGGTAGCGCGCGATCTCTTCGGTCCAGGAGGCCGAATCGTTGAGCACGTAGCGGGTGAAGAATTGGTAGAAGACGGTCAGCGCGAGCGCCCAGAAAAACAGCAGGGCCACCCAGGCCTCGATCGGGGTGCCAGACAGGTCAACCTCCTCGTCGACGGCGTGGAACTGGCCGTCGTCACCCATCACCTTGGGGCCGCTGTCGATGTCGGGCATGGAGCCCGGTGTGTGTCCAGGTGTTTGGCTCATGGCGTGTCTTGCTCAGGCCAGCCCAAGCGCAGGTGCCCGCTTGGGGGCCGGCACCTGCTGCTTGTGCTTGGGCTGTCTTACTTGGCGGCTTGGATCCTGTCGTAGTCCGAGCGCGTGAAGCCCATGGACTCCAGCGGCTTGTTCTTCAAGACGGCGTCGACGAAGCTCTTGCGATCGACCTGCGTGATGGCCAGGCCTTTCTTGCGGAACTCATCGACCAGTTCGGCCTCGCGCTTCTTGATCTGCGCGGTGGCGCGCACGGCGGCCTCTTGCGTCACGTCGGTGAAGATTTTCTTCTCGGCGTCGGTCAGCTTGTTCCAGATGTGCGGTGCGATCTGGGTGGTCAGGCCGTCGACGATGTGGCCGGTGAGCATGATCGCTTTTTGGACCTCGAAGAACTTCTTGGCCTCGATCGTGGTCAGCGGATTTTCCTGCGCTTCGACGGTGCCGTTTTGCAGGGCCAGGTAGACCTCGGCAAAGGCGATCGGCGTCGGGTTGGCGCCGCACGACTCGGGCGTGGCGCGGTAGGCCGGGACGTCGGGCACGCGGATCTTCAGGCCCTTCATGCCGGCGCAGTTGGTAAACGGTTTTTGCGACGTGGTGTGGCGCGCGCCGTAGTAGGTGTAGGCCGTGATCTGGATGCCGGTCTTACCCCGAAATTCATTGACCATCTCCTGGAACACGGGGCTCTTGGAGTAGGCGATCAGGTGGTCGCCGTCGCGGAAGATGAAGGGGTAGTAGGCGATGCCGATGCGCGGGTAGGTGCGAGCGGCAAAGGATGGGCCGCTGATGATCATGTCGACCGTGCCCAGCGTCAGACCTTGGTTGATGTCGGTCTCTTTGCCCAGCGATGAGGCGGGGAAGACCTGGATGTCAAACTTGCCGTTGGTGCGCTTTTTGATTTCTCCGGCGGCCCACACCGATTCGGTGTGGTAGGGCTCGGAGGTTTCGTACACGTGGGCCCACTTGAGTTTTTGCTGGGCGTGCACGGCCGTGCTGCTCAAGCCGGCCAGGGCCCCCAGGGCCACGGCGGCTGCCAGCGTCTTGATCGTCGTTCTCTTGCTCATGGTTAAGTCTCCTCTTGGGTGGTGAAAGGCTGACGCGAAAAAATCCGGCCCTCAATGGGCCGGAGCGCGGCGCCAGCTCGCGCTGTATCTCTTGTGGGCCTGGCGCAGGTGCTTTTGCATGGCCTTGCGCGCCCCCGGACTGTCGCCCGCCTCAATGGCCTGCATCACGAGCTCGTGCTCTTCGATCGCGGCCAGCCAGGAGTCGGGGTTTTCAAAGTGATCGCCCAGGCGCTCAAACAGGGCGCCATTGCGCGCCTGCCAGAGCCTGCGGACGGTGTCGAGCAGCACACTGTTGCCGCAGGCGCTGGCGATGGCCTCGTGGAAGGCTTCGTCGCCCCAGCGCGGCACCTGACCGGCGGCCACCTCTTGCTTCATTTGCTGCCAGGCGGCGCGGATCGCCTTGTGATCGGCTTTGCTCGCGTGGCGGGCGGCCAGAGCGGCCACCTCCGCTTCGATGACCAAGCGCGCACTCATGACCTCCAGCGGGCCCCAGTCGGCCGGTGTGTTGGAGCTTGGGCTTGGCGGCGGCTGAGTCTCGCTGGGCTGGCGAACATAGATGCCCGAGCCGGTGCGCACCTCGATCACGCCCTCGACCTCCAGGGCAATGAGCGCCTCGCGCACCGAGGGTCGGCTCACACCGAGCTGGCTGGCCAGGTCGCGCTCGGCCGGCAAGCGCGTGCCCACCGCAAATTCACCCTTGGCCATGAGCTGGCGCAGCTGCTCGGCGATCTGCCGGTACAGGCGCTGGGGCTCGATCGCTTGGATGGGCATGGTGCTCAGGGATTACGCGGATTGGACAAGTGGTCTGACCAATTTATGATCGCATCGATCGAGTCTGCCGCTATTGGGTTCTACCCTAATCTGGGTGTCAGTCGCGAACTGTCTGCCCTTTTGCAAGTAAGGAATTGCTCATGCGTCTGACCTTTGCCAATGCCGCGCGCCGCAGTTGCTGCGCACTCCTCGCAGGCCTGCTGTGCGCGCTGCCGGTCGCGGCGCAGTCTTGGCCGGCCAAGCCGGTGCGCGTGATCGTGCCTTTCCCGCCGGGTGGTGCCTCCGATGCGCTGGCCCGAATGGTGGCTCAAAAAATGGGCGAACAACTGGGTCAGAGCTTTGTGGTGGAGAACCGGCCGGGCGCGGCCAGCACCATCGGCATTGCCGAGGCCGCCAAGGCGCCCGCTGATGGCTACACCCTGCTGCTGGCCGCTGCGCCCTTTGTGATCACGCAGTATGTCTACCCCAAGCTGTCCTACGATGTGCGCAAGGATTTTGTGCCGCTGGGTCTGCTGCAGACCACACCGACCTTGCTGGTGGTCAACCCGGCTCTGGGGGTTGCCAGTGTGGCCGATTTCCTTAAGCTCGCGCGCGCCAAGCCCGGCCAGATCTCTTACGCCACACCGGGCTCGGGCAGCTTGCCGCACCTCATCGGCGAGTTGCTCAAAATGCAAGCCGGAGTCGACCTGCTGCATGTGCCCTACAAGGGCGGCGGCCCCGCTCTGGCCGATCTCCTGGCCGGTCACGCCAACAGCGCCTTTCTCTCGCCCATTGAGGTCAATGCCCATATCAAGAGCGGCAAGCTGCTCGCGCTGGCGGCCACATCGGCGCGGCGCACGCCATCTCTGGCAAGCCTGCCCACGCTGGCAGAGTCTGGCGTGAACGATTTCGAATCGCTGGCCTGGTTTGGTTTTGTGGCGCGCGCCGGCACGCCGGCCGACGTGATGGCCAAACTGTCGGAGCATTTGCAGCGCGCGGTGAATAACGCCGAGGTCAGAGGCAAGATTGCGCAAAGCGGCGATGTGCCGGCTGCCACGGTGCAAGAGTTTGCCGACCTGCTCGCGCGCGAGCATCCGCGCTGGGAGCGCACGGTCAAGAGCGCCAACATCAAGCCCGAGTAAGCCCATGGGTACCGCCAGCCGTCCCAACATCCTCTGGTATTGCGCCGACCAGCAGCGCTGGGACACGATCCACGCCTTGGGCAACCCTCATATCCGCACGCACGCTTTGGATGCCCTGGTCGCAGGTGGGGTGGCGTTTGAGCGCGCCTACACCCAAAGCCCCATCTGCACGCCCGCGCGTGCCACCTTTCTGACCGGGCGTTATCCGGCCTCGCACCATGTTTACCGCAATGGCAACGCCTACTTTCCGGCGCACGAAAAATTGGTGACCAAACGCCTGGCCGAGGCGGGTTACGACTGCGCCCTTGTGGGCAAGTTGCACCTGGCGGCGGCCAAGCATTTTGAGGTGCGCACCGATGACGGCTACCGGGTGTTTCTCTGGAGCCACCACCCGACGCCCGACCAGGCCTATGGTCACGACTACGAAAACTGGCTCAAGCACGAAAAGGGCGTCGATCCGGTCGAGCTGTACGCCAACGTCAACTATTTCTGCGGCCCCGGTGTGCCGGCACAGTACCACCAGACCACCTGGTGCTCGGAGATGGCCATGCGCTTTATCTCCGAGCGGCGCGACCGGCCCTGGATGATCAGTGTCAACCCCTTCGATCCCCACGGCCCCTTTGATGCGCCGCCGGAGTACCTCAGCCGTTACCGAGCGGCTGACATGCCGCTGCCGCGTTTTCGTGAGTCGGACCTCGAGCGCCAGCGCCAGTTTCTGGCCATCGATCAGCAGACCAAGCACGCCGAGGACCCGCGCGTGCGCAAGCATATCGTCCCGGTCAGTGCCGACGGCCACGATGCGATTGCGTCGGCCCACAACGACTACGACGCGCTGGAGGTCAAGGCCAACTACTACGCCATGATCGAGCAGATCGACGAGCAGTTTGCACGCATCATGCAGACCCTGCGCGATACCGGGCAGCTCGAAAACACCATCGTGATCTACATGAGCGATCACGGCGAGTTGCTCGGCGACCATGGCCTCATTCTCAAGGGCTGCCGCTTCTTTGACGGGCTGGTGCGGGTGCCGCTGATCATGTCTTGGCCCGGCCAGTTCGTGCAGGGCCTGCGCAGCGCGGCCCTGGTCGAGACCATTGATGTAGCGCCCACCCTGATGGACGCCTGTGGTCTGGGCGTGCCCGAATCGATGCAGGGCAAGTCCCTCTTGCCCCTGCTGTGCGGGCAGGCCGATCCGCAGTTTCACAAGCCGGTCGTGCGATCGGAGTACCGCGATGCCATGGGCGGACACCGTGACCACAGCCAGGCGTCGATGGTGTTCGACGGCCGCTACAAGAGTGTGTTCTATCACGGCCACGATCTGGCCGAGCTGTTTGACCACGAAAACGATCCGAATGAATTTGACAACCTCTGGCTGCAACCGGGCCATGAAGCGCTCAAGCTGGCCCAGATGCGACTGCACATGCAGACCATGATGTCGACCATCGACCTCGGGCCGCCGCGTTTTGTCAACTACTAGGAGGCTGGTCGTCCATGAGCACCGCACCGAGTTCCAAGCCGACGAGCACCATCGTGTCCGTCCAGTTGCGCCAGGTCGATCTGCCGCCCAAGGTGGTGCGCACCGACGCCATCCAGTCGTTTGTGACGCAGGAGACGGTGCTGCTGACACTGCGCTGCAGAGATGGCATTGAAGGCACCGGTTACGCCTACACCATCGGCACCGGCGGCTCTTCGGTGGTGGCCTTGCTGCGCGACCATCTGGTGCCTCGCCTGCTCGGCCGCGATCCGGTGTGCATTGAGGCCATCTGGAAAGACCTGTTTTTTCACACCCATGCCACCGCTGTGGGCGCCATCACCAGTCTGGCGCTGTGCTGCGTCGACACGGCCTTGTGGGACTGGCGCGCGCGCAGCCAGGGCTTGCCTTTGTGGAAGCTGCTGGGCGGCGCCCGCTCACGCGTGCCGCTCTACACCACCGAAGGCGGCTGGCTGCACCTGTCGCCGCAAGAGCTGGTCGAGCAGGCGCTGCAGGCCCGTGAGCAGGGCTTCAAGGGCGCCAAGATGAAAATCGGCCGCCCGCATGTGAGCGAAGATGTGGCGCGCCTGAGCGCAGTGCGCGATGCGGTGGGCCCGGGTTTCGATCTCATGACCGATGCCAACCAGGGGCTGAGCCGGCCCGAGGCCGTGCGCCGCGCGCGCGCCTTCGATGGCCTGGACCTGGCCTGGATCGAAGAGCCGCTGCCCGCCGAGGATGTTGCGGGGCATCGCCAGCTGCGCCAGAGCACCCCGATCCCGGTGGCCGTCGGCGAGTCCATGTACCACCCGATGCAGTTTCGAGAGTACCTGGAGCAAGGCGCTTGCTCCATCGTGCAGCCCGATGTGGCCCGGATTGGCGGCATCACGCCCTGGATGAAGACCGCCCATCTGGCCGAGACCTTTGACGTGCCGGTGTGCCCGCACTTTCTGATGGAGCTGCATGTCAGCTTGTGCCAGGCCGTGCCCAATGCACCCTGGGTGGAATATATTCCGCAGCTCGACGACATCACGCGGGTCGGGATGCAGGTAGAGGACGGGCATGCGATCGCCTCGAATGATCCGGGCCTGGGCATCGCCTGGGACTGGGATGCGATCGCGGCCCGACAATGTGTTTTTATGGAGTGCAAACAATGAAGCGACTTGAAGGCAAAACGGTATTGGTGACAGCCGCTGCGGCGGGAATCGGGCGGGCCAGTGTGCTGGCCATGGCAGCCGAAGGTGCCCAGGTGTGGGCCACCGATGTCAATGGCAAACTGCTGCAGTCGCTTGAGGGCGTGCAGGGGGTGCAGACGGCGGTGCTCGATGCGCTGGACAAGTCGGCCATTGCCGCGCTTGCCGCGCGGGTGGGGGCGGTCGATGTGCTGTTCAATTGCACCGGCTTCGTGCACAGCGACACCGCGCTGTCAGCCAAGGACGAAGACCTGGACTTTGCCTTTCGGCTCAATGTGCGCGCGCACCTGCACATGATTCAGGCTTTCCTGCCGGGCATGATCGCCAAGGGCGGCGGCAGCATCATCAACATGGCCAGCGTGGCCTCTAGTGTGCGCGGCATCGTCAACCGCTGCGTCTATGGCACGACCAAGGCCGCGGTGATCGGTCTGACCAAGAGCGTGGCGGCCGACTATGTGGGCCAGGGCGTGCGCTGCAATGCGATTTGCCCGGGCACGGTCGACACCCCCTCGCTGGCCGACCGCATCAATGCCCAAGACGATCCGGTGGCCGCGCGCAAGGCGTTTGTGGCGCGCCAGCCCATGGGCCGCATTGCGCAGGCCGAGGAAATCGCGCCGATTTTGGTGTTCTTGGCCAGTGACGAGTCGCGTTTCGTCTCCGGCCAGGCCTATTCGATTGACGGGGGCATGACCATATGAACCAACTCGATTTGCGTGACCGCCACGCCGTCATCACCGGCGGCGCCGCCGGTCTGGGCCTGGCCATTGCCCAGCGCATGATCGCCTCGGGCGCGACCGTCACCCTGTGGGACCGCGACCGCGCCGCCCTCGATGCCGCCTGCGCGCTGCTGGGCCCGCAGTCGCGTGCGGTGCAGGTGGATGTGGCGCGCCACGACAGCGTGGTGGCTGCCGTGGCGCAGACGGCCCAGCCCATCCATGCGTTGGTCAACAGCGCCGGCATCACGGGGCCCAACACCACGCTGTGCAACTATCCGGTTGACGATTGGCAGCAGGTGATGCAGGTCAATGTCAACGGAACCTTCTATTGCTGCCGCGAGGTGGCGGCCCTGATGCAAAAGCAGGGCTGGGGCCGCATCGTCAACATCGCCTCGGTGGCTGGCAAGGACGGCAATCCGAACGCCAGCGCCTACAGCGCCAGCAAGGCGGCGGTGATCGGGCTGACCAAGTCGCTGGGTAAAGAGTTGGCGCAAACGGGCGTGCGCGTCAATTGCGTCACGCCGGCGGCTGTCAAGACGGCAATCTTCGACCAGATGACGCAGGCCCACATCGACTTCATGCTCTCCAAGATCCCGATGGGGCGCTTTGGCCAGCCCGAGGAGATCGCGGCCCTGGTCAGCTGGCTGTGCACCGACGATTGTTCTTTTTCTACCGGTGCGGTGTTCGACCTCTCCGGTGGCCGTTCCACCTACTGATTCAACAGCGAAAGGAAACCATGAAACTCGTACGTTATGGCCAAGCCGGCAAAGAAAAACCCGGTCTGATCGACGCCCAAGGCCGTCTGCGCGACCTCAGCGGCGTGATCGCCGACATCACGCCCGCGCAGCTGTCGGACAAGGCGCTGGCCAAGCTGGCCAAGATCAAGACCGATACCCTGCCGCTGGTGCGCGGCACCAAGCGCATGGGTGCGCCGGTGGCCGGTGTCAGCAAGTTCGTGGCCATCGGCCTGAACTACGCCGACCATGCGGCCGAGTCGAATCTGCCGATTCCCAAAGAGCCCATCATCTTCTTCAAGGCCAACAGCTGCATTCAGGGTCCGGACGACGATGTGATGCTGCCCAAGGGCTCGAAAAAGAGCGACTGGGAGGTCGAGCTTGGCGTGGTCATTGGCACACGCGCCCGCTATGTCTCGCAAAAGGACGCGCTCAATTACGTGGCCGGCTATTGCACGGTCAACGATGTGAGCGAGCGTGAGTACCAGATCGAGCGCGGCGGCACCTGGGACAAGGGCAAGGGCTGCGACACCTTCGGCCCGGTGGGCCCTTGGCTGGTCACCCGTGACGAAGTCCCCAACCCGCAGAACCTGAGCATGTGGCTCGACCTCAATGGTCAGCGCATGCAGACCGGCTCGACCAAGACCATGATCTTTGGTGTGGCCAAGATCGTCAGCTACGTCAGCCAGTTCATGACCCTTGAGCCGGGCGACATCATCACCACCGGCACGCCTCCTGGCGTGGGCATGGGCATCAAGAAAGACGGCCAGAGCGCGCCGGTCTACCTCAAGCGCGGCGATGTGATGACCCTGGGCATCGAAGGCCTGGGCGAGCAGCGTCAGAAGGTGGTGGCGTTCAAGCTCTAAGGCCTAAGCGCCGCTCGCCATCAATGCCGGCCGGCGCAGGCGCGCCAGGCCTGCACAAAGTCGCGGGCCGATGTGGCCACTTGGTCGGCCGATCGGCCCGGTGCGTAAAGCGCCGAGCCGATGCCAAAGCCTTGCACGCCGGCTTGCCAGTAGGCGGCCATATTGCCCAGCCCGATGCCGCCCACCGGCAGCAAGGGCACAGCCGGCGGGAGCACGGCCCGCATGGCCTTGACCACCACCGGCGTGATCATTTCGGCCGGAAAGAGCTTGAGGGCGTGCGCGCCGGCCTGCCAGGCGGCAAAGGCTTCGCTCGGTGTGGCCACGCCGGGCACGCAGGCCATGTCTAAATCCAAGGCTTGCCGCACCACGGCCGGATCCCAATGCGGTGAGACGATCAGGCGACCGCCGGCCGCGTGAATGTCGCGCACCTGCTCGGCGCTGCACACCGTGCCTGCGCCCACCAGCCGATCCGGAAGGGCCGCCGACAACAGCGCGATGCTTTTGAGCGGCTCGGGCGAGTTCAGCGGCACCTCGAGGATGAGCAGGCCGGCATTGGCCAGGGCCTGTCCGATGGACGGTGCCTCCTGCGGGCTCAGGCCTCGCAAGATGGCCACCAAAGGGCATTGCTGCATGGCCTGGGCCAGCACTTGAGCGGCGTGGTTCATCGTGTCATCCTTTTCTTTTATAGGGCAGGGGCCGGCCGCAGGGCGGCTCAGGCGGCGTTCAATAGCGCCAGCACTTGCTGCGTGCGCGGCAGCGGCGCGACGGCGCCATAGCCTTGTACCGACACCGCGGCCGCAGCATTGGCATAGCGTGTCGCCTCGATCAGGTCTTGACCGGCTGCCAGTTGGGCCAGCAGATTGCCAGCAAAGCAGTCGCCCGCACCGGTGGCATCGAGGGCCTGCACCCGCAAGCCGGCGATGCTCGTGCGTTGGCCCGCCTCGCTGCAGCGCGCGCCCTGATCGCCGAGTTTGAGCACCACGCGCTGCGCGCCGTGGGCATGGCTCCAGTCGATGATGGCATCGGCCTGGCTCAGTCCGGTCAGCGGCTGCATGTCCTCCAGACTGGGCAGAAACAGATCGCACAGGGGCAGGGCCTGCGTGAAGGCCGCGCGTGCCTGCTCCAGCGTCCACAGACGCAAGCGCAAATTGGAGTCGAGGCAGACTTGCGTGCCGCTGGCACGGGCCTGGTACATGGCGGCAAGCACGGTCTCGCAGGCACTGGCCGAAATCGCCATCGAGATGCCCGAGACGTGCAGCCAATGGCTGTCTGCGATGCAGTGCTGCCAGGCACCCTGGAGGCCTTCGAGGTCTTGCGGCTGCATGCGGCTGGCCGCCGAGCCCGCGCGGGCGTAGCTGAAGTGGTGGCCCTGGGCATCGTGGCTGACGAAGTACACGCCGGTGGGCGCCTGCGCATCGCGCAGCACCGCCTGGCTGTCAACCCCTTCTTCGCGCCACAGGCCCAGCAGGCGCTCGGCCCAGTGGTCCTGCCCGAGCCGCGTGAGATAGGCCACGCGCGCCCCGGCGCGTGCAGCGGCGATGGCTGCATTGCTGGTGTCGCCGCCGTAGCCTTGCAGGTAAAGCGGCGGCTCGCTTTGCACCTGGTTGAACTCCAGCATGGCCTCGCCCAGGGCCACCAGATCAAAGCGCTTGTGCTCGGTCATCAGGCTTTCTTCTGAAGCAGTCGCGCAGGCGGTGCCGACTGGCCAGCAAGAGCGGCAGCGGCTTTAAAGTCCACTCAGGGCATCGGCCGGGTAGCCCGGTCGGTTGCGGCAATCGTCGATGTACTGCTCGATGATGGACTCGAAGGAGGCATCGGGATGCAGCCCAAGCGCGCCCGCGCGATCGGCACTCGACCCCTTGGCCCAGTTGCCCACGATGGCGGCAATGCGCTCGTCCTTTTCAAAACGCACCCGTTCGCGCACCGCCTTGCCGGCCACTTTCTCGAGGGCGGCCAGCATCTGACCGACGGTCACGTTCAGGCCGGGCAGGTTCAGGGCCAGGCGCGCGCCAATGTCTTGCCGGTCGGCCTCGAAGACCCGGATCAGCCCGGCAATGGTGTTGCCTGGCGATGAGACCGGGTGCGACACGCTGGCATCGACCGGGCAGGTGGTGGCCACGCCGGCCAGCGGCTCGCGGATGATGCCGCTGAAGAAGGATGAGGCCGCGCCGTTGGGCTTGCCCGGCCTGACGGTGACCGTCATCAGGCGCGCCGATCGGCCGTCGATAAAGCCCTTGCGGGTGTGATCGGCAATCAGGTATTCGAGCATCAGCTTGTGCGTGCCGTAAGAGGTCTGCGGCGAGGGCAGGTGGGTGTCGCTGACCCGCTCGGGCATGGGGTTGCCTTGCTCGGGGCCAAAGACCGCCACCGAGCTGGCAAAGACGAAGCGGCTGGCCTTGCCCGAGGCGCGGATGCTGTCGAGCAGCAGCCGCGTGCTGTCGAGGTTGGAGCGCAGGCCCAGGTCAAAGTCCAGCTCGCACTCGCCCGAAACCGCCGAGGCCAGGTGAAA
>JAIXWZ010000155.1 GCA_027491035.1 Comamonadaceae bacterium
AGCGCCGGCGCGATCTACCAGGGTGTGGTGAGCACCCTGATCGACAGCGTCACCGCTTCGTCGGGCAATGTGCCCTCGGCCGAAGGCGCGGCCAATGGGGTCGATGCCAACAGTGGCAGCAAATACCTCAACCGCGACAAGGTGGGCAGCGGCCTGGTCTTCACGCTGTCGCAGGCCGATGTGGTCAACAGCCTGCAGTTCACCAGCGCCAACGATGCGCCGGAGCGCGATCCGATGACCTTCACGGTCTTTGGCTCCAACGGCGCGGCCGACTGGTCGAGCACGGCCTGGACGCAAATTGCTGTGGGCAACACCGGCCTGGGCACGACGCGGCGCGCCGAAGCCGCAGCCGTGAGCTTTGCCAACACCACCGCCTACAAGCACTACAAGGTGGTGATGACGAGCTTGCGCAACAACACGGCGGCCAGCGCGATGCAGGTGGCCGACATCAAGCTGGCCAGCAACGGCCGCGCGATTGCCGCTGGCCTGGGCCAAAACGGCATCGCCTGGACCGATGTCACACGCGGCGCGCTCAACAACGGCGACTGGCTGTCGGTGGGTGCTGATGCCAGCGGCAAGCAGTGGGTGGCCTCGACGGCTGGCGGGCAGATCTTCTACGCCGACACCCGCCTGGCCAATTGGAGATGGATGCAGGTCGGTGCGCTGGGGCAGGGCACCCGGGTGGCGATCAGCGCCAACGGCACCTCTTTGGTGGCCACTGCTTCGGGCAACAACGGCGGCGTCTGGATGTCGGACGATCTGGGGGCGACCTGGGTGCAGGCCGCAGGCCGCGGCGAGATGGGCGTGGCCAAGGGCAGCGACTGGCTGGGCGCCGCCATCGATGGCAAGACCGGCATGGTCACTGCGATTGCCAAGGATCAGCCGATCTTGCGCTTTGCCGCGCCGTCGGCATCGGCTGCGCTCAATTTGCGCCTGCCCGATACGCTGATGGTGGCCGGTGATGAGGCCAGCCCGCTGACCTTCCCGGCCGGCTCGCTCTACGACGCCGACTTGCTCAGGACGGCGGTCAGTGGGGACAACACGCCCCATGTGTCGGTGCAGTTCGATGTGACCCAGGGCGCCTTCGGCGTCTCGGCGGCCGATGCCACCCGTCTGGGTGTGGGCGTGCAGGCCACCTCTTCGGGCGTCAAGCTCAGCGGCACGGTGGCCAAGCTTTCGCTCTTCCTGGCCGAGGTGGGCAATCTGCAATTCATGCCCGGCCAGAAAGGCATCACCGGCCCGCTGGTGGTGACGCTGAGCGACGGCGTGAACACGGTGGTGCGCGAGGTGCCGCTGGTGGTGCAAAAGCCGGTGGCGCTCAAAGCCTCTTACAACGCGGGCAACTTCGAGATCTTGGCCACCGGCGGCAATGCGCTGCGCCTGAACCGCAGCCCGCTCGACGAGGTGCGCCTGGGCCTGCTGGCCGACGAGTTGACGGTGGCGCGCCTGTCCGATGCGCCGCTGGTGGTGCGCGCCTCCGAAGGCGCCGATCAGATCACGCTGGACCTGGGCAATACCGTGGCGGCCGACGGCCTGCCGCGCACACTCAGGCTCGAAGACGTGGACAGCGGCCCGAGCGAGATGATGGACGACACCTTGAGCCTGCGCTGTAAGCCCGTGGCGTCGTCGACCACCAAGAACGTGGTCACGCTGGCCGATGGCAAGCTGGTCTCGGGCATCGAAAACATCGAGTGGGACGAGACCCTGGGCACGCTGCGCTTAAGTGGCGACTCCATCGTGATCAAGGCCCAGGCCGATGGTCCGATCGATTTGGGCGACACGCGCCTGGTGGTCGATGCCAAGACGCTGGTGATCGAGGGTGATCTGCGGGTGCGCGATGCCACGCGCTTGGTGCTCAACATCAGCGAAAAGATCACGCTCTCGGGCCTCAAGCAATACGGGGTGAACGGTGGTGCCGACACCAATCTGGCTGTGCAAGGCGTGCTGTCCAAGGACGCAGGCGGCAAGGTGCTGGCGATGGTGGTGCAGTCGGTCAAGATCCAGGCCCCACCGCCGGGCGAGCAGGTGGACCTGACCTCCGTCGCGACGCCAGGTACCGGTCTGCAGGTCACGCCCGAGAGGAATGTGGCGATTTCGCTGGGCGGCGCCGGCGGCGGGCTGGCGCTCGATCCGAGCAAGCTCAAGGACATCCCGGTTCTGGTGATCGGCTCTTCAGGCGGCTCCAACCCGGTGGCCATGGGCGGCAGTGGCTCGACGCTGGCGGTCTCGGTGCCGCTGACGATTCAGTCGCAAGGCACGGGCGGCAAGGTGGCGGTGGCCGGCAGCGTCAAGGGCAAGACCCTGAGCATCTTTGGCCCGGGCAACACCACGGTGTTTGCCGATGGCACCCAACTGAGTCTGAGCGAGGGCGCAGAGATCAACGACGCGATCCGCTTCGACGGCACGGTGAGCCTGGCCATGGGCGATGCGGATGCTCAGCAGGCCGGCAGCTTCCATGTGACGGGCCGCGTCAATGGCGGCATCGGCGCGAGCGATGTGCTCAATTTGTCGGCCTACCAGGGCAGCATCACGATCGACGGTCGGGTGGGTGATGGCATTGGCAGCACCGCCTCGAGCATTCGCATCGCGCAAAACGGCCGGAACTTTGGCGCCGACACCAGCGCGGCCGTGGCCAACCAGGACGGCAGCTTCACCTACCAGGGCGTGGTGCTCACCGGTGGCAGCGGCAGCGGCGCGACCGCGGACATCACCGTCAGGGACGGCAGCGTGACCGCGGTGAGCCTGGTTTCGGTGGGCGGTGGCTACGAGGTCGGCGACGTCTTGACGGCGGCGCGCTCGCAGTTGGGCGACCTGGTGGCGCGTTCGGCGGCCGATCGGGACGCCTGGGCCTTGAGAGTCGAGGTGCTCGAGCTGTCCAGCCTGGAAGGGCTGGTGGTCAGCGACGCCATGAATGTGACCTTTGGCGAGCGCTTGTATGTGGACGGCGATGTGACCATCAACGCCAGCGGCAAGGTGGTGTTCTCTGGCGAGGTGGTGCTGCGCGGCGGCGGCCAGCTGGTGATCACCGGCACGCAAGAAGTGGAGTTCTTGCAAGGCATACGCTTCGAGAAGGACGACGCGCCTGAAGCCGGCTCGCTTTCGGTGACCTCAAGCAGCACCTCGGTGAGCTTCCTGTATGGCCTGTTTGCGGGCCAGAACGATGCGATGCGCTGGGGCGGTGTGCAAAGCCTGGAGTTGGTGGCGCCGCAAACGCAGGCGCAAAAAGGCAGCCTCTCGGTCACGGGTGTTGACCTGGTGCTGCGCGAGGCGCCGGGCTTTGCCAACCTCAACCTCAATCTGGACAGCCTGAGCCTGACCGCCCGCAGCTTGAGCATGCCGCAGGTGGGCAATGTCACGGTCAATATGGACCTGGGCCTGCTTGATATCGAGGCCGATCAGGGCATTGGTGCGGCCGCAGCCATGCTCAAGGTCAACGCCGACCGCATCCAGGCCAAGGCCTCGGCGGGCGACGTGTACCTGGAGATCTCGGGCTCTGATGAAGTGCTGATCGAGGTGGACACCCGCGACCAGGGCACGGCCGGCATCGGCGCGGCGCAGGATCTGCGGCTGTCGACGGCCAGCGTGATCGATGCGACCCACCTGAGCCTGAGCGCCAAGCGCGACCTGTACCTCAACAATATCCAGGCCGACGGCGCCTTGAGCCTGCAGTCCGGCCGCAACATGGCCTTGACGGGCGCCTTCTCGGGCAGCAGCCTGAGCCTGGGCAGCACCGCCGGCACGGTCAGCCAGGCCGCGGGCAGCACGCTCACCGTCTCGGGCGCCTCGGTGCTCAGCGCCGGCGCCGGTGCGGTGGTGCAGCTGAACAACGCCAACCAGTTTGCCGGCGGCATCACGGTGCGCGGCGCGGGAACCGTGCGTGCGACCGATGTCGATGCTCTGGCCGTGGTGCTCGAGAGCAGCGGCAGTGCGGCGGTGGTGGCCGGCGGCAACCTCACGCTGCAGGGCACAGCCAGCGGCGCGAGCAGCCACGTCAGCACCCAGTCGCCGGGTACCACGGTGCTCGGTGCGACCACGCTGGGCGGCCGGCTGTCGGTGAGCAGCACGGGGCTGATCACGCAGACCGGGGCGCTTGTGGCCGGCGGCGGCGCGAGCTTCACCTCGGCGGGCTTGCCGCTGATGCTCGAGGGCGACAACGACTTTGGTGGCGCCGTCGACATTCAAGCCAGCACGGCCACGGTGCGCGACCGCAACGCCCTGCAGTTGGGTGCCATCACGCTGGCAGGCGACTTGAATGTGGCCGCGGGCGGTGCGATCAGCGGCACGGGCGCGATCGCCGTCGGCGGTCAGACCCGGATCACCGCGACCGGTCAGGCCGTGGCCTTGACTGGGGCCAACGACTTTGTCGGCGCCGTGACGGTGACCGGCGCGTCGGTGAGCTTGCGCGATGTGGGCGCGCTTGACTTGGCCTCGGTCAACGCCACGGGCGACTTGACTTTGCAAGTGGGCGGCGCGCTGACGGACAGCGGCGCGATCAGCGTCGGTGGCCACAGCGCGATCACCGCGCAGACGGTGGTCTTGGACAGCGCCAACGAACTCGGCTCAGCGCTGAGCCTGACGGCCGGCACTGCCCGCCTGAGCGATGCCAGCGCGCTGAACCTCAACGCCGTGACAGTGACCGGCGACTTGACTTTGGTGGTGGGCGGCGCGCTTACTGACAGCGGCGTGGTCGCAGTCGGTGGCCTGGCGCGCTTGACGGCGACGGGCCATGCGGTGACGCTGGACAGCGCCAACGACTTCGGCGGTGCGGTCACGGTGACCGGCACGTCGATCAGCTTGCGCGATGTGAGTGCCCTCGACTTGGCTTCGGTCAACGCCACGGGCGACTTGAGCCTGCAAGTGGGCGGTGCACTGACCGACAGCGGCGCGATCAGCGTCGGCGGTCAGAGCGCCATTGCCGCGCAGACGGTGGTGTTGGACAGCGTCAACGAACTCG
>JAIXWZ010000072.1 GCA_027491035.1 Comamonadaceae bacterium
CGCAACGGCGACGGCAAGGGCGACTTCTACGACGAGATCACCAACGAGGGGATATCGGTTGAGTACAACGCCCAGACCGATGAGTACCTGGTGTCTTCGCTCGGGGTGACCGACCGCTACAAGCGCAGCCAGATCAAGAAGATCTACGCCCGCGGCGGCAGCGGCAACGACTCGTTCTACATCGGCCAGGGGGTTGAGGCCGAGCTCGACCTCGATGGCGGCGACGGCGAGGACAGCTTCCTGATCCAGGGCGGCAAAGCCGGCAGTCTGGTCTCGGGCGGTGCCGGCAACGACGAGTTCCTCAACGGCAATGTGGGGGGCATGTACTTCTTCGGCGACGACCGGCCGGCCTCGGGCAACACCTGGACGGGGGCCTACACCGGCTCGGTGGGCCGCGATCGCTTTGTGGGTGCGGGCGCAGCCGTCACGGTGGACATGGGCCGGGGGGACGACACGGTGTCCACCGGGCCGGGTGGCGATACCGTCATCATCCGGGGCGGACAGTCCAAGGTCGAGACGGGCACGGGCGGCGACACCATCATCTTGCATCCCGACTATGGCGGTGAGGTGACCATCGTGGGCGGGGCCGGTCAGGACTTGCTGCGCATCTTGCCCTTTGCCTCGGCCGGCCCGATTGAGCTGGGCTTGCTCAAGCTCACGCACCAGGACCCGAAAGGCTACCTGAGCGTTCAGTTCAACGACCAGCTCGATCGCATCGAGATGAGTGACACCACGGCGCAGACCAAGCTGGTGACCAGCGCCGACGTGGACTGGAAGTCGACCGATTTGTCGCTGCTGGCTTCGGGTGTGGTCGACGTGACCGGCGCGACCTTCAAGGCCGAGGATGGGCTGCTGAGCATCAGTGCCGATCGATTTGTGGGTGATTTCCGCACCGAGCTGGCAGCTCTGAGTCTGGAGGCGCGCAGCGCCGGCGGCACCGCGGGCAATCTTGTGGTGCGCGAAGCCGACAGCCTGGATCTGGTGGCCGACCGCTGGAGTGTGGGCGGCCTCTACAGCAGGCTCGGTGATGTGAGTGTCACGCTGGCTGCAGCTGAGTCCTTGCTCACGCTGCGTTCGGGCGTGATCGGCGCCGGTCCCATTGGCGGTGACATCACCATCGTGGCCGACGACGTGGATTTCTCCTCGGGCCGTGACAAGGTTTACGGCTCGGGCGTGCTGTCCATCCAGACCCGTACCCAGGGCCAGGATTACCGTTTGGGCGGTGCGGGCCAGTCGCTCTTCGGCCGCGACCAGTCGGTGGCGGGCAGCACCGGTTTCATGGCTCTGGCCATGGGCGACTTCGATGCAATCAGGGACGGCTTTACCGAGATTGTGATCGGTAGCAACGATCCGGGCGCCTTCATGATCCTGGGCGATCTGGAGGATGCTACGGTCGGCATCTTTAATTTCAGCGCGATGCTGACCGACGCGCTGCGCTTGACCGCCGACGAAATCGTCGTGGCCGGCGATGTCCGCTCCTCGACCACCATCACCACCAACAGCCGCCTGCTGCAGGTGCGCTCGCTCAATTTCCAGGCGCCGCTGGGCGCGCCGGACTCGGGCCTGCGCGCGGTCAGCCTCGACCTCAATGTGGGCCAGCAGGCCGATATCAGCGGCTTGCTGATCGCCCAGAGCTTGATCGATCTCGATGTCACCTCGCCGACGGTGCAGGGCGCTTACGTGACCGTGGGCAACGAGCCGGTGAGCCTGTTCGGGTCCTCCCGTGGCTTGATCAGCGTGACCGACAACAACGGGCAGATCCTGATCGATACCGCTGCGGCGGTGGTCAGCGCCGCCGGTATCGATGCGGCCGGCTCTGGCGCCAAGATCATCCTGGACGCCGCGGGCAGCCTCACGCTGCGCGGCACCGCCACGGTGCAGGCCTCGGGCGCCGCCTCGCTGGTGGACTTGCGCTCAGACCGCTACATGCACCTGCTCAGCGGCAGCGCCGTGATCTCGGGCGCCCGCTTTGTGGACTCGACGCCGCAGCTCACCGGTGCCGGTGCGCGGCTGGCCCTGAGCACACCGGGCGAGCTGCGCATAGGCGGCTCGCTGACGGCCGCCGGTGGCATGGCCATCGATGCGGGCGAGTCGGTGTTCAGCGGTGCCGACTATTTCGATGCCCTGCCGGGCAATGCGATCGAAACGGTCGCGACGCAAGCCGATGCGCAAGTGCTCGATCGGACCCAGATCGATGCGGGCATCAGCGGCTTGAACTCCGGTCAGCTCAGTGTTGATCTGAAGACGCTCATCAGCGGCACCGCGCTGCAGGTCTCGAGCGTCAACAACCTGTCAGTGCAGTCGCTGGCCAACTTCACGCCGTTCTCTTCGCTCACCGCTGCGCAAAAGCTGCTGGTGGCCAATCGCCTGGGCTACACCAGCCACAGTGCGCCGGTGGGTGCGAACAACCAGCCCACAGGCGGCGCGACGGCTTGGTACGAGGCGTCCACCGGCGTGTTCCGCACCGCTGCTGCGGGCGGGCTGACGCAAGGCCATGTGGTCGCCGATGGAACCCCCGGCTACACCCGCTACGACGGGCAGGTGCTGGTGCGCGCCGCTGCCGACGGGACTTTGCAGGTCAAGCCCACCTTGGTGCAGGGCTTGTCGTCGGACTACAGCAATGCCGGGGTTGACTGGGCTGGCGCAGGGGTGCCAGCGCCGGCCGCCAGCGCAAGCTTTGCGCAGCTCACGGGCGCGCAGAAGCTGGTGGTGGCCGAGCACCTGGGCTATGTGTTTGACTACTACTCGATGCCGGGTCAGGCGTGGGACGGTGGCAATCAGGAAGCCGCTGACGATGTGCGGCGCCCCGCCGTCGATGCACCGTGGTCGAAACTCAACGCGGCGCAGCGCGCCATCGTCACGGCCTTCATCGAGAGCAATGAGCAGGTCAAGGCCAGACCCGACAAGGCCGATTCGGACCTGGTGGACCGGGTCAAGAACTACTTCAACTACAACGCCGCGCCGGGTAAGAAGGTGGTGCAGGGCTTTACCCAGGGTGTGGTCACCGATTACCGCAACGACCAGATCGTCTGGGGTGCAGCCGGAGCGCCGGCTGCCGGAACGGCCTTTGAGGCGCTGAGCGCCGCGCAAAAGCAGGTCGTTGCCTCGGCCTTGGGCTACACCCTGTACTCGGGAACGCACTGGGTCAATGGCCAGGCCGAGCCGGGCCGCCAGGTGGTGGCCGGTTTTGGCAGTGCCGATTACAACCTCGCCTCGATCGATTGGGGCGGTGTGGTCAAGCCTGCCGCGAGCGCCGGTTTTGAGAGCCTCACGGCTGCCCAGCAGGACGTGGTGCTGGCCGAACTGGGCTATGCGCGCGTCTCGCGCGCCGTCTTCGTCGACCTTGACAACACCGACGCGTCCAAGCGGGTGCTGCTCGAGATCCCGGGTCTCGATACGAGCTATTCGACCCAGAACGACCTCAGCTGGGGATCGGTCAAGGTGCCACTCGATGGCATGCCCTTTGCCGACCTGACGGCAGCGCAGCAGGATGTGGTGCTGGCCAAGGCCGGTTACAGCCGCTGGGGCGGGCCGGTCTTCTACAACGCCACCGACCGCACCTACCGGGTCGGCTTTGAGCAGGGGGTTGGCAAGGATTACGAGAACATCCGCGTCACCTGGAGCGATGTCGAGGTGCCAGCGGCCGGCACGGCCTTCCTGAGCTTGAGCGCCCAGCAGCAGGCGCGGGTGCTGGCCGCCACCGGCTTCGAAGCCTATTTCGGCACGGTTTATCACAAGGCCGGCGCCGGGCTCAATACCGTGCGCCAGACCTTTGTGGAAGGTGAGGGCGGCGACTACCGCAACCAGGACATGCCTTGGGGCGGCGGCGATGCGGTCAAGACCAATCGCTGGTTGGTGACTGACACGCTCGACCCCGAAAAGTTCTTCGTCGTCTATGCCCACGACTCTGACAACGACGGCGTGGTCGAGGCCTTGCAGCTCAAGCAGGCCCACCCGCTGACGGGCCAGCGCGGCTTTGGCTTCCTGATGACCGGCACGATGACCACGCTGCAGGCCAACACCGATTTGCGCATCGAGGTGGAAGATGCGGCGATTGTTCGCGGCACGATCAATCTGCTGGGCGCAGGATCAGACCTTTTCGTGCAGTCTGACACCTTCACCTACTGGGAAGGCGAGGCCCGGGTGCCGGGCACCATCAGCCTGCTGGGCGGCGTCAAGGCCGATGGCACCAATTTGCTCGGTGACAACGGGCGCGGCACCAGCTTGTACGTGCACGCAGCGTCGGAGATGTACGCCCTTGGCGGCACAGCCGATGTCTTGCTGCAAGGCGGCGAGGACGTCGAGATCCACGGCAAGGTCGTGGCCGGCGCCAACAACGTCGCCGGGGTCGGTCTGGTGCCGGTGGTCAACGATGCCACGATCACGGTGCTGGCCGGCCAGCGCATCTTGGTCAACTCCGCTTTGACAGCCACCGGCGATGTGCTGCTCAAGACCAGCGCCGCGCCCAGCGTCGACGATGCAGGCTGGGGCGTGGTGGTCACCACCGCGGGTGGCCTCAATGCGCTGGCGCGCACCAGTGGTGCGACCGGTTCGTCGATCGAGGTTGATGCGGTCGGCGCCATCACCTTCATGGGTCAGGCCACATCGGGTGGCGCCGTCCTCGCGGCCACGGCCAACCGGCCGACCGAGACGGTGAGCTGGATTGACAAGGACTCCACCTTGACCCTGCGCTCGGCCGGGCAGGTCTATTTGGGCGGCATGGCGCAGGCGCGCGATGGCAGCTATGCCGAGCGTGGAGGCACTTTCCGGGCCAGCTCGCTCATTACCGTCAACAGCGGCGTGGCCACTGACGGCTCTGGCGTCAAGCTGCCCGGCACGGGCCGATTGAGCACGTCGCAGGAAGACGGGCGCATCGTCATCAATGCGCTGGGCAATGCCGAGCTCTACGGCCTGATCGTGGCCGGCGGTGAGATCATCGACTACAGCGACGCCACCGGCGCGTTCCTGGGCAGCAAGTCCACCTACTACCAGGGTGACTCCGAGATCGTGGTCCAGGCGCAGCGTCAGGTCAATCTGGGCAAGGGCCTGGTGGCCGGCAAGCTGGTGGATGTGCGCGGCGGCACGGGTACGCGCACCGCGACGCTGGCCGAGCCCTGGCTCGACGACGGCGTGGTGCTCAGCGGTGACACCCGGCTCAAGACCTTCCGCGAAAACAGCCAGGTGCGGCTCAGCGCATCGGGCGATGTGACTGTCATGTTGCCGGCTTGGCAGCAAGAGATCATGGCCGACGGCTTTGCCCAGCTGGCCACCGGCCGCTTCACGGGTGGCGACGTTCAGTTTGCGGTGACCATCAATCTCGGTGGGGGCGCCTTCACCCGCACCGTGACGGTGGCCGCCTCGACCTTGAGCAACAACGACGACCTGCTTGATCTGGTGGCCGATGTGCAGGCCGCACTTGATACCGCGCTCGGCACCAATTCGACCCAGTTGCAGGTGCGGCTGTTCGAAGGGCGACTGCAGTTTGTCTCGCCGGCCTACCAATTCAGCATCGCTCAGGTGGCCAATGGCGGCGCGCAGCGCCTGGGTCTGACGCAGATTGCCGACAGCGGCGCCAGCACAGGCGCCACGGCCTCGCAGCGTCTGCCCACCATCGATGCCAGCGAGCGCGGCTCCAAGGTCGTCATCGGAAACCCGACGCTGGCCGCTGGCTCGGTCACCATGTCGGGCTATATCCGGGCGCACCAGGCCATCGAATTCAACACGCTGCCGCGTGCCTCGGGCGCGCAGGACGTGCGACTGACCTCGAGCAGTCGTCTGGAGACCCTCAGCGGCGGCATGGTGCTCAGCCCCGCCGGCCATACCGTGCTCGAGGGTGAGCTGGTGGCCTTGGGCCGTTATGCCGACATCGTGATCAATGCCAAGCAGACGCTGGAGATTGCCGGCCGTCTGGAGGCGCAGCGTGACATCATCGTCAACGCGGGCACGGCTGCAAGCGTGAGCAGCACCGAGACCAGCCTGGCCACGCTGGGCACGAGCGAGCTGATCACCCGCGATGCGGGCGGCCGCATCGTGCTGACTGGCCTGAACAATGTCTACATTGACAGCGTGATCGGCCGCGGCAACACCGGGCTGGGTCGACTCGATATCGAATCGACCCATGGCACCCTGACTTTGGCGCAGCGCGGCGGCTGGCTCGAGACCGGCGCCGTGATGACGCTCGAGGGCCGTGATGTGGTGATTGCTGGCGTGGTGCGCAGCAGCCTGGCCACGCCGGCGACCTACGACGAAGAGGTCACCATCAGCGCCACCCGCGACGTCACCCTTGGGGGCAGCTTTGTCCTCGCCGGCTCTTTGCTGGTCCAGGCTGAGCGTGACATTTTGGCGCCCCAGCTGTCGCTGTCGGTGCCGTCGACCGACCAGCACCTGACCTTGAGTGCCAAGCGCGACATCACCCTCGGCGGACCCACAGGCACGGGCGTGGTGCTGGAGGCCGACCAGGCCCTGACTGTGTCTGCAGGCGGCGCACTGACGATCGCTTCGAATGCGGCGCTCTACAGCGAGGCCAACGGCAGCCGCATCGTGCTGCAGGGCCAGTCGGTGGCCGTGGTCGGATCGGTCAATGCCGGTGCCGACGCGCCCAACGGGGTGCTCGATACCGGTGAAGATGCCAACAACAACAGCCGTCTGGATGCGGGAGAGGATCGCCTGATCTGGACCGGCAAGGGCGCCAGCCTCGAGGTGCAGGCTCAGGCCGGCCTGGTACTGGGCAGTGCCAGCGACGGTGGTGATCTCTGGTCCACCGGCACCGTCACCATCAACGCCAATATGGACGAGCGCGGCATCGGGGTGCAGATGTCGGGCACCAGTTCGATCCGCGCCGACGAGACGGCCCGGTTTGGTGGAGCCTCTGCCGTGTGGGCCGAAGGCAGCGCCGGCCGTGACGGCCGGATCAGCCTGGTCAGCGACGGTGACATCTGGCTCGCTGGCGCCGTCATGGCCTCCGATGTGGGCGCCGATGTGTCGGTGACGGCGCGCGCGCGGGTGGTGATCGATGCGCTGCTGGTGGCCAATGACCAGCTCACCGTGACCGCGGGCACCCACCAAAGCGGCGTGGCCGTCTTGGTTGAAACCCTGCTGCTCGATTCGAGCAACAACCGCGTCTCCGGTGGCACGCTGGACACCGCCGCCGGTGGCACCATCACCGTGACGGCCACCGACAGCATCTACATCAAGGGCGTGGTCGGTCAGCAGGACCTGGGCCAGGCCAAGGTCGGCTTGCTGCGGCTCGAGTCGACCGGCGCTGATGTGCTGGTCTACCGCAATATTGATGTGCGCGACGATGTGCAGATCTACGGTGGTGAGATCCGCGTGCTCGCCGGAAGCTACGTCTACGCCACGGGCGTCGACTCCCAGGTGTTTTTGCGCGCCCGCGAGAGCCTCGAGGTGTCGGGCAGCAACGCGGTCTCGCCAGCGCCCAACAACGACGCGCTGATCCTGGCCGACAAGTTGGTGCACCTGCTCGCGCCGGTGGCCACGGTCAGTGGCATCGTGCAGGCCGGTGTCAACGGCAAAGGGGCCAACAACGACGGTCGCATTTTGTTTAACGTCAGTCAGAGCCTGGCCATTGCCGGCGGCTTTGTCACCTCCAATGGCAATATTGCGCTCAATGCCGGTGTCAACATGGCCTGGACGCGCGCGGATCTCGAAGGGCCCATCGCCAAGGCTGGGCTGATTGGCGGCAGCATCAGCATCACCGGCAAGGGCCGCCTGTCTGCGGCCACGGGCGATATCGTGATCCAGGCCGGTGGCGACGTGACCCTGAGTGCTGACGCGGTGGTGCCCGGCTCGCGCTCGGTCAGTGTCGAGCGGTACACGACGGTGGCCGAGACGGTGACCAAAGTCATTGGTTACGAGCAGGTGGCCACGGGCACGATACAGGTGCCGGTGGTGACCTGGGAGACGACGCAGATCACGGAAATCGTCGAGTACAAAGAGTTCCAAGTCGGCTCGGAGTACACCAGCATGGACGTGGTGCTGTCTCAGCTGGGCTACTACAACCCCAATGCGGCAGCTGACCGGCGTTTTGTCGAGGTCTTGATTGAGGGATTGGATTACGACAACTCGGCCGTCAACTGGGCCGCTTCAGGCGCGTCGGCCCCTGGCTTTGATTACCGCAACAAGGCCACCTACCTGGACTTCACCGGGCTCAACGATGCGCAGCG
>JAIXWZ010000033.1 GCA_027491035.1 Comamonadaceae bacterium
CACCGCACAGGCCAGCTCGCCCAGGTTGAGCATGAAGCCGCCGTCGCCGGCGAGTACGACGGTCTTGCGGCCCAGCGCATGCTCGGCGCTGGCAATGGCCGCGCCGATGCCCATGGCCAGGCCCTGGCCAATGCCGCCGCCAAGCGCGTGCACGCCGGCGCGCGGGTGGTCGAGCACCGGCGCCCGGTTGCCCCACAT
This sequence comes from Comamonadaceae bacterium, assembly GCA_027491035.1. Taxonomy (GTDB): domain Bacteria; phylum Pseudomonadota; class Gammaproteobacteria; order Burkholderiales; family Burkholderiaceae_C; genus Polaromonas. The sequence continues at coordinate 199 of JAIXWZ010000033.1, forward strand.
GGTGTTGGACAGGGTGATGTCTCGCACCCACCACAAGGCCTTGCCTGCTGCCGCCTGCACACCGTCCTTGAGCGCCACATAGGGGCCGATGGTGCTGTTCACAAAAGCCTCGGCCTGGGCTCGGGCGCGCTGCACATCGGCGGCCAAAGCCGGATCGACTTGCATCTGGCCCTCGAGCGCGTCGGCCAGCGCATCGAGCGTGAGCTGCGCATCGCCCTGCACAAACACATCGCTGTCATAGGCGCGGTCTTGCGCTAAAGCATCGACATCGATGCGGTAGCGCTGCTGCGGCAAACTGAGCTTGTAGCTCAGCGTCTCGTTGCTGCGCAGGCGCGAGCCGACGACCAGCAGCACATCGAGCGTGCCGTAAAAGGCCTCGGTGCTTTTTTGCAGGTTGTACGAGCCCAGCGAGGCCGGATGGTCTTCGGGCAAGATGCCGCGGCCCTGCACCGAGCTGACCACCGCCCAGCCCATGGCCACCAGCCGGCTGACGGCAGGGCCGGCGCCGCGCGCGCCGCCGCCAAGCCAGAGCAAGGGGCGCTTTTTGTGACGCAGCGCGTCGGCCAGCGCCTGCACCGCTGGCAGCGCCGGCAAAAGGGGCTGCACCGGGGAAGGCGCAAGGTCCTCGGGCAGGGGCAGGGTCATGGCCTGCACGTCGATCGGGATTTCCACACTCACCGGTCCGCAAGGGGCTGTGCAGGCCAGCCGCACCGCCTCGCGCAAGGTCGCCAGGGCCGACTGCGGGTTGCGGATGCGAAACGCCTGCTTGCCCACTGCGCGCAGCATGGCCAGCTGCGCCGGATGCTCATGGATGAAGCCCAGGTCGCGGTCAATGAACTCGGACTCGATCTGCCCCGTCAGGTGCAAAAGCGGCGTGCCCGCTGTCAGGGCCTCCACCATGGCACCTGCGGCATTGCCACAGCCGGTGCCGGTGCTGGTGACGCACACGCCCAGCGCCCCGCTCACACGCGCGGCCGCATCGGCCATGTTGCAGGCACCGGCCTCGCCGCGCGCAGACACGAAGCGGATCTGCCCGCGCCGGTGAAACGCATCGAGGATGGGCATGTTGTGGATCGAGATCACGCCGAAGGCGGTGCGCACGCCACACGCCTCGAGGAAGCGGGCGACCAGTTCGCCCACGGTGATGTGTTGGGAGCTCATGCGGCCTTTCTCTGAGATGTCTTGGTGGACCAGGGTCCACGGCCGGGCAGGTGTTGCAATCGATCGCTGAGCTGACGGGCTGCGTCGCAGACCATGGCCACCAGCTCGGCCAGTTCGGGCGCTTCGATACTCTGGGCCGGCACGGTCACGCTGATGGCCGCCGCCACTTTGCCCGGCCCGCTGAACACGGGCGCCGCGACCGTGGAGATGCCCGATTCGTAGCCGCCCATGCTGATGCCGTGGCCGCGCTGGCGGTCCTGCGCGATCAGCTCGCTCAGGGCGCTCAGCGTCGTGGGCGTCTTGCCGGTGTAGGCCGCCAGACTGGCGTGGCGGTAAAGCGCTGCCAGCTCCCCGGCACTGAGGTCCGACAGCAAGACGCGCCCGAGCACCGTGGCATGGGCCGGCAGCCTGGCGCCCACCTGGACCGACTGAAACAAGCTGCTGCGACCGGCCACCTTGGCAATAAAGACCACCTCGCGCCCATCGCGCACCACCAGGTGGGCCGAATAGCCACTGCGCTCGCGCAACTCCTCGATCACCGGCCGACCCAACTCGGTCAGCTCCATCGAGGCCAGCAGCTCAAAACCCAGACGCAACACCCCCAGGCCGAGCTTGTAATGCACGCCGTCGACACAGCGCTCCAAAAAGCCCGCTTGCTCGAGCGTGCACAGCATGCGAAAGACCGAGGCGCGCGGCAGCTCGAGCTGCCGGGCCAGCTCGGCGCCACTGAGCTCGGGCTGCTCGCGGCTGAACTGCGACAGCAGCTGCAAACCCCGCGCCAGGGCAGGCACGTGGTAGCGGTCTTCGGCAGGAGGCAGTGCAGCCACGACTTAAGACTCCAAAGGCTCAGCAGCGAGCAGGCGGCACACCGCATCAGCGGCCTCGATTGCGCAGGCGTGGCCCACGGGACCGAGCGACAAGCGCTGCACCCCGGCGGCAGCGGCCACCTCGTCGCAGGCGGCGGGCGCCGTGATGGTGTCGGCCTCGCCGCTGGCCACCTGCACCGGCAGCTTGAGCGCCGCCAAGTCCTGGGTCAGACGCGCTTGGGCCAGCAGGTGCACCGCCTGCGTGTAGCCGGCCGGATCGATCGCGGCCATGTTGCGCCGCACGGCCTCGATCCATTCGGGCCGCGCCTGGGGCGAGAGCATGGCCGCCGCGCGCGCCTGGGCCATGCCGGCCGGACCCAGTTGCTGGAGGCTGCTCAATCGGGACTCGACCACGCGCGTGCGCTCGGCCTCAGGCGCATCACCATAGCCGCGCGCTGGCGACAGCAGCACGAGCCGCTGCACGCGCGCGGGCTGCTGCAAGGCGGCCCCCACCGCCATGATGGCGCCCAGGGAGTGGCCGACCAGCACCAGCGGAGTGCGCACGCCCAGCGCATCGAGCCAGGCCCACAGCTGCTGGCCGTAGTCGCCCGCTTGCGGCCAGGCCGGCTCGATCGGACTGCTCTGGCCGTAGCCCGGCGCGTCCCAGGCCAGCAGGCGCACGTCGGTGCGGCCACGCGCCCAGTCCAGCTGCGCCTGCCAGCTCGCCGAGGCCGAACCGATGCCGTGCAGCAGCGCATGGCTGACGCGCGCGCCATCGCCACTGGATCGGTAGGCGATCGCGCCCCGCGGCGTGTCCACACGCTCGGGCGACGGAGCTTGCAGGGCCCTGTTCACCGCGGCATCAGCGTTTGATTTTGGCCAGGGGCGAGTCGGGCGGATAGACCGGCGTGATCGGCTTGGGCGTGCCCAGCATCACGCACATGAGCGCGTCCTCGTCGCCGATGTTGTGCTCCTCGCGGTAGACCCCGGGCGGCACCGAAATCAGGTCGCGCTCGCCCAGTGTGGCTTCCCAGCGCTGTCCGTCTTTCTCGCAAATGACCTTCATCACACCGCGGATGACGAAAAAGATTTCTTCCACGTCGTAGTGGATGTGCGATGGCCCGATATTGCCCGCCGGAATCACCATGGTCGAGAAGGTGAAGTGGGCCGAGGGCACGGTGTTGGAGTCGCGCGCCACACCGGTGCCGCCGGTGCCCACATAGCGCATCTGCGCACGCCGGTAGCGCGGATCGAAGTCGGCCTGAAATTTCAGGGCATCCCAGTCATAGCGCCGCGTTGACTTGCGCGCCACACGGCTTTCGAGCCAATCGGCAAAGGACTGGCCTGGCGGCTGCAGCATGCCGGCCTGGATGTCGATTTCAGGCGGGATCTGCGCATTGAGCAGGCCGTTTTCATTGAAGTGCGGCTGGTTGGCTGCGGCCAGTACTTTGCGGGCGTGTTCGTCCATGGGGATTCCTTTGGGTTCAATTCATCACGAAGCCGCCATTGACCGGCAACACCTGTCCGGTGATGAAGCCGCTGGCTGGGCTGAGCAGAAACAAGGCCGCCGCATCGACATCGGCGGGCAGCTGGGGGCGCGC
>JAIXWZ010000241.1 GCA_027491035.1 Comamonadaceae bacterium
CATCGAGACCGGACACCCGCACCTGCCCCTGACGGGCGCTCAGCAGGCCGCAGGCCAGACGGGCGATGGTCGACTTGCCGCAGCCGGACTCGCCCACCAGTCCCAGGGTCTGACCCGGTGCCAGGCTCAGACTGACGCCGGCCACCGCATCGGTGCCCGGACCGTAGGCAAAGCGCACCTCGCGCATCTCCAGCGCATCAGCCATGGCCACCGCCGCTGTGGTGCAGCCAGCAGCTGCTCGAGCGCTGCGCCTCAAGCTCAAAAGCCGGTGGCTGCTGCTGCGCGCAAATGGGCAAGGCGCTGGCACAGCGCGGCGCAAACGGGCAGCCTGCGCGCTGGCGCGAGGGTGCGGCGACGATGCCCGGGATCTCTTGCAGCCGCTCACTGCGTGGCCGGTGAGCGCTGGGGCGGGCGCGCAGCAGGCCCTGGGTGTAGGGATGGCCCGGGGCAGACAGCAATTGCGCAGCCGGACCCTGCTCCATCACCTGCCCGCCATACATCACCACCACATGGTCGGCCACCTGGGCCACCACACCCAAGTCGTGGGTGATCAGCACCACCCCCAGACCGCGGCGCTTTTGCTGCTCGGCAATGAGCTGCAAGATGTCGGCCTGCACCGTCACATCGAGCGCGGTGGTCGGCTCGTCGGCCAACAGCAGCACCGGGTCGCAGGCAAGGGCCATGGCAATCATGACGCGCTGACGCTGGCCACCAGAGAGCTGGTGCGGATAGTGCGCAAAGCGTTGCTCGGGCTGCGGAATCTGGATGCTGCCCAGCAGCTCGATCGCACGCTCACGCGCCTGCCGATACGGCAGCGCCAGGTGGCAGCGCAGCACCTCCACCACCTGCTCGCCAACCCGCATGACCGGATTGAGCGAGGTCATGGGTTCCTGAAACACCATGCCGATCCGCCGGCCCTGCAGTTGGCGCCACTGCGCGGTCGACAGCTCATGCAAGGGCTGGCCCTGCAGCCAGGCCTGGCCGCCTTGCCACTGCACCGCCGCCGGCAGCAGCCCCATCAAGGCCATGGCGCTGAGCGACTTGCCGCTGCCCGACTCACCGACCACGGCCAGCGTCTGGCCCGGCTGCAGACTCCAGCTCACGCCATCGACCAGAGCCGTGCCATCGGCCAGCCCCAGTTGCATCTGCTGCACCTGCAGCAAGGCGGCGCTGCTCATGCGTTCAAGCGCGTGTTGAGCGCGTCGTTCAAGCCATCGCCGAGCAAATTGAGCGCGAGCACGCAGAGCATGATGGCCAGACCCGGAACGATGACCAGATAAGAGCCCGCCCGAAAATCCGATCGACCCATGCCGACCATGGTGCCCCACGAGATCACGTTGGGATCGCCCAACCCCAAAAACGCCAAACCCGATTCGATCAGGATGGCGCTGGCCACCATGATCGAGGAGCTGACCACGATGGGCGGGATCGCATTGGGCAGCATCTGCACCAGCACGATGCGCACCGGGCTCATGCCCATGAGGCGGCAGGCGCTCACAAAGTCGGCCTCGCGCAGGCGCATGAACTCGGCGCGCACCAGGCGAGCCACGGTGGGCCAGGAGATCAAGGCGATGGCGCCGACGATGGAGACCACCGATGGATTGACGATCAGCACCACCACGATGGCCAGCAAGAAAGGGGGCACCGTCTGCACCGCATCGACCAGACGCATCAGCGCATCGTCGACCCAGCCACCCAGATAGCCGGTCAGTGCGCCCACCGCAATGCCCACGAGCAAGGCCACCAGCGTGGCCGCCCCGCCAATGAGCAGCGAGATGCGAGCGCCATGGAGCAAACCGGCCAGGATGTCACGGCCCAGCGCATCGGTGCCCAGCGGCCGGCTCCAGTCGGCGCCGGGCCAGGTCATGGGCGTGGCCACCACCGACCACGGCCCTTGCGGGTACAACCAGGGGCCCAGCAGCGCCATGGCCACGATCAGCAGCAGCAAGCCGGCGCCCGCCACAAACGTCGCTGAGTCTGCAAGGCGCTTGGACAAAGGCTTCATGGGGGTTTCAGCCCAGGCGGATGCGGGGGTCGAGCCGGGTGTAAATCAGGTCGACCAGCAAGCTGGTGATCAGCACCAGCACCGAACTGAGCAGCAAGATGCCCATCACCAAGGGCACGTCGCGCTTGAACACCGCCTCGAAGGCCAGCCGGCCGATGCCCGGCCAGCCGAAGATCGTCTCGACAATGACCGAGCCGCCGAGCAAGGAGCTGACCTGCAAGCCGGCCATGGTGAGAATGGGCAGCAGGGCGTTGCGCGCCGCATGGTGCCACACCACGCGCCAGCGGCTCAGGCCCTTGCTGCGCGCGGTGCGCACATAGTCCATGGGCAGCACCTCGAGCATGGCCGCACGCATTAGCCGGGTGTAAATCGCGACATAAAACAGGGCCAGGCTGAGCATGGGCAGCACCAGGTGGCGGGCCATATCCAAGCCGCGCAGCCACCAGCTGCTGTCGTCATAGAGCGAGGACATGCCCGACATCGGCAGCCACTGCAGTTGCACCGAAAACAGCAAGATCAGACCGATGCCCACCAGAAATCCGGGGGTGGCATAAAACAGCAGCGCCAGCACCGAAATCACGCCATCGAGCCAGCGGCGGGCCTGCACGGCAGCGAGCATGCCCAGCAGCACGCCCAGCACAATCGCCAGCGTCAAGGCGCTGACCATGAGCAAGGCGGTGCCCGGCAGTCGCTCGGCAATGAGCTGCCAGACCGGCGCGTCCATGGAATGGGCATGCCCCCAGTCGAGCGTGACCACCCGCTGCAAGTGCAGCCACAGTTGCAGCGCTACCGGCTGGTCCAGACCCAGCTCGCGGCGCAATTGCTCAATGAAGGCCGGATCGGAGGCCTGCGCCTCGCCAGCAATCACATCGGCCACATCGCCAGGGGCCAGGTGCAGCAGCAAAAACTGCAGCACCACGACCAGCAGCAAGACCACGGCCGCCTGGCCCGCGCGGCGCAGGCTGTACCTCAGCAGTCTCATGCGCGAGAGGGCTGCGGCAAGCCGGCGCGGATGCTCTTAGGCTCAGTTGGGCGCAATCCAGACATCGGCAAAGCCGCCATAAACGCCGTCCGAGAGCGTCGCATGGTTGCGAACGCGCTTGTTGGTGATGGTGAACTGGTCGATGGCCACCAACGCAATGACGGGCAGCTCAGTGGCCAGGATGCGCTGCACGCCGGCAAAGTGGCGCTTGCGCACCAGCGGGTCGGTGTTGATCGAGGCCTGCTCGAAGAAGGTGTCGAGGTCGGCATTGCGAAAGTGGGTGCCGTTGGTAAAGGGCGTGCCGGGCACGATGTTGCGCGAGGAGTAAGCCCGCTCGATGCCGATCGAAGGATCGGAGGCATTGGTCAGCGCCGACAGGTTGATGGCCCAATCGCGCGCGGTCCAGATGCGGCGCACCCAGGTGGCGAAATCGCTCGAGCGCACATCGGCATCGATGCCGATCTGCACGAACTGCTGGCGCACATACTGCGCGACCTTGGGATACTGGTCGCCAAAGGGCACAAAGTCGATGGTCAGCTTAAAGCGCATGCCATTGGCCCCGCGCTTGTAGCCCGCCTCATCGAGCAACTGCTCGGCGCGCTTGAGGTCGTAGCCGTATTGCGGCACCGCATCGGTGTGGGCCTGGGTCAGGCCATAGTGCACCGGCGTGCTGGCCACGCGGCCAAAGCCCATCCAGACGTTGTCGAGCACAAACTTCTTGTCGATCGCGTGGGCCAGTGCCTGACGCACCTCGCGCTTGCCCACGATGGGGTGCTGCATATTGAATTCGGCAAACGAGACGGTCGAGTCGAAGTGGTAGCCGTCGGTGGTCAGCTCCAGGTTCTTCAAACCACCCAGGCGCCGCGCATCGGAGGCCGCCACGGTGCTGTGAAAGACCATGTCGACCGCGCCCGACTCGATGGCCGCACCTCGCGATTGGGTGTCGGGGATGACCTTGAAGACGATACGGTCGAGATGGGGCTTGCCCTGCTCAAAGTAGTTGGGGTTGCGCACCAGCACGATGCTGTCGCCGCGGCGCCACTCGCTGAACATGAACGGGCCCGTGCCGACTGGCCGGGCGTTGGCAGGGTTGCGCCGGATGTCGGTGTTGTCATACAGATGGGCCGGCAAGATGGTGGCGGTGGCCACGGGCAAGGCGTTCATGAGCGCGGCGGCGGGCCGGCGCATGACCAGCACCGCGGTGTACGCATCGGGCGTCTGCACCGACTCGACATTGGCAAAGGTGGTGCGCACCAAGCCGTTGTTGGGGCCAAAGCCCTTCATGATGGAAAACGCCACATCGGCCGATGTGAAGTCGCGCCCGTCGTGCCATTTGACACCCTTGCGCAGCTTGAAGGTGATGGAGCGCCCGTCTGGGGCCACCGTCCACGACTCGGCCAGATCGGGCCGCAGGTTCATTTTGAGGTCGTACTTGACCAAGCCGCTGTAGATCTTGCCGGAGACGATCTTGACCTGCTGCGTGGTGTCGATGGCCGAATTGAGATGGGCCGGCTCCGTCGGCAGCGCAATCGTCAGGGTGCCACCACGCACGGGTTGCTGCGCGGCCAGCCAGGTGCTGGCCAGCAAGGCGCCGGCAGCCAGCAGGGATTTGAATACCAAGCGCATATCGCGAACCTCCAAAAAAGCGTTTGAACGAGGAGGCGGCAATGCTAGCATGCAGCGGGTTTTGCGTACAATTTTTGGACGCACAAGGAAGCAACGCTTTAAGCAGTCGCTCAATGGGGGCAGATAGTATGCAAAATCAAGGTCATCCGACGCAGGCCATCGACCTCGACCACATCGGCTTTATCGTCCCAGACCTCAACGCCGCGCGCGACTTGTTTGTCGACCTCGGCTTTGTGCTGACCGATCGCGCCGACCACACCCGCAGCAACGCACAAGGGCAGACGGTTTCGGCCGGCAGCTCCCAGCACTCCATCATGTTCGAGGTCGGCTATATCGAGCTGATGCAGATCACCGATGCGCAGGCCGGCCACCAACTCACGCCGGCCCTTGGCGAGCGCTACGGCCTGCACGTGCTGGCCCTGGGCTGCGCCGATGCCCGGGCCTGGCATGCGCAGTGCCTGCAAAACGCGCTGGCCGTGCGGCCCGTGATGGACTGGTCGCGGCCGGTGCGTACGCCCGAACGCTCGGGGCTGGCGCGCTTTTCGTATTTTGATGCGCCCTGGCAGCCCAGCGACCCCTCTTATGTCTGCTGGGTCCAGCACGTCACGCCCGAACTGGTGCGCTCGCCCTCGCTGCTGCGCCACCCCAACGGCGCGCGCGCCTTGCGCACACTGCACTATGAAGGCGGCGCCGACGAGCTCGCCCAGTGGGCGGCCGTGCTGCAAGCCTCAGGCGCGCAAGCCGCGACGGCGGCGCCGGGCGGCGCCATGACGCTGCAGCTCGGGCCTTCGGCGATCGATCTGCAGCCGATCGCGCAGCGCCAACGGGTCTTGCCCAGTGCCTTGACGCTGGAGTTTTCAAGCCTAGAGGACATCGAGCGCCGGGCCGATCGGCTGCAACTGCCCCGGCTGCACCACAGCGCTGAGCGCTTGAGCCTGGACCTGCGCGCAGCCTGCGGCCTGGTGCTGCACGCGATCAAGGAGGACGGGGCGGCAGGTCCTTAATCGGCCTGCAAGATCAGGTGGCCCACCGCAGTATTGGAGGCGGGCACATGGTAGAAGCGATGGACCAACCGCGGGCTCTGGCAGTCCATCGCGCCGCGCGCGATCAGCCACATCACCAGCTCGATGCCCTCGCTGCCGGCCTCGCGCACCAGCTCGACATGGGAGATCTCGGCCAGCTCATCGGGCCGCGCAATCAGGCGGTCCATGAAGTCGTGGTCGAAAGCCGAATTGATCAGGCCGGCGCGCTGACCCGACAGCTGATGGCTCATGCCGCCCGTGCCCCAGACCTGCACATTGAGATCGGGCTCGAAGCTGCGGATGGCCCGCCCGATCGCACGCCCCAGGGCCAGGCAGCGACGGGCGCTGGGCACCGGGTACTGAATCACATTGACCGCCAGAGGAATGACCGGACAGGGCCAGGCGTCGCCGCACACCAGCGACAGCGGCACCGTCAATCCGTGGTCCACATCCATTCGGTTGACCAGCGTCAGGTCGAAGTCCTGCAAGATGCAGCTTTGCGCGATATGGGCGGCCAGCGGCGGATGGCCGATCACCGCCGGCACGGGCCGCGCGCCCCAGCCCTCATCGGCCGGCTCGAAGCGGCTGCCGGTGCCCAGCGCGAAAGTGGGTACCAGATCGAGGCCAAAGGCATTGGCATGGTCGTTGTAGACCAACAAGATGACATCGGGCACATGCTCGGCCAGCCAGCGGCGCGAAAACTCGTAACCCGCGAACAGGGGCGCCCAAGGCGCATCGGCCGTGCGGCCCTGATCGAGCGCTGCGCCCAAGGCGGGCACATGCGAGGTGTAGACGCCGGCACTGACCCTGGCCATCACAGACCCCACTCGCGGCGGGAGCGGTTGCCCTCGATCGGGCGGCCGCCTTGCATCATCATGTCACGGTAGTCCTGCGGGCTCATGCCCACCATGCCGGCGACCATCTGCTGCACGCTGATGCCGTCGGTGGCCGCAATCTTGACCAGAAAAAACACATTGCCGCCAAGCTCGAGGCAGCGGTTCATGTCGCGCGCGAGCACGGCCTGCTTTTGCGCCGGGCTCATGGGCCACTGCTCCAGATAAGCCGCCTCGC
>JAIXWZ010000161.1 GCA_027491035.1 Comamonadaceae bacterium
GCACCGTGAACTTGGAACACGTTCTTGGCCAGATCCAGGCCGATTGTTGTAACCTTCATGTCGGACGCTCCTTCTCGTTTAAGTGGTGAACACACTTCCACTTTGGCACATCGATGCCGGTTAGAGGTGGGAGCGTCCATCCCATTGAGGAACGAAGCGACGTGGCAATCATCGCAATGACAGGACGGGGCCGCAATAACGCGGCGCTTGCTTATCTTGACCTGAGGGTTCGGCTGAGCAAGACGACCGGCAGCAAGCCCACCAGCACCAGGGCCAGCGCGGGCAGTGCGGCCTCGCCCAGGCGTTCGTCGCGTGCGAGTTGGTAAGTCACCACCGCCAGGGTGTCGCTGTTGAAGGGGCGCAGCACCAAGGTTGCGGGGAGTTCCTTCATCACGTCCACAAACACCAGCAGTGCCGCCACAGCGGCCGAGCGTTTAAGCAGGGGCCAGTGCACACGCACCAGCAGGCCTGCACCGGTGGCGCCCAGCATGCGGGCGCTGTCGTCCAGGCTGGCCGGAATGCGTGCGTAGCCGCTCTCGATGGACTGCAGCGCCACGGAGCAAAAGCGCACCAGGTAGGCCCAGATCAAACCCGCAGCAGTCGCGGTGACCAAGCCGCCCAGGGCGCTATTGGGCAGCCAGGCCTGCAGCCAGCCCACCGGCAGCAGCAGACCGACCACCACCACCGCGCCCGGGATGGCGTAGCCCAGGCTGACCACACGGGCCGCCCAAGCCTGAGGACCGCCACTGTGGCGCCGCTGTCCATAGGCCAGCAGCACGGCAATCGCAGTGGCCAGCAGCGCCGTCACGGCGGCCAGCCACACGCTGTTGAGCGACCAGCGGGCGAAAGCGGCCCAGGGCAACTCGGTCCAACTGGCCGTCAGCGGACGGGTCATGAACAGCACCGGCAGCACAAAGCCCAGCGCGATCGGTGCGGCGCACAGCGCCCAGGCCAGGGCGGCGCGAGCGCCGGTCAAAGCGGTGGGCTGGGCCTCGCGTGAGCCCGGTCGCAGGCCCGCGCTTGCAAAGCGCATGCGCCGCTCGGTGGCGCGCTCCGCGGCGAGCAAGGCCGCCACAATCAGCAGCAGCACTGTGGCCAACTGGGCGGCCGCCAGCCGGTTGTCCATGACCAGCCAGGCCTTGTAGATGCCGGCGGTGAAGGTCTGGATCCCGAAATAGCTCGACACGCCGAAATCGGCCAGCGTCTCCATCAGGGCCAGACCGACGCCGGCAGCGATTGCCGGTCGGGCCATGGGCAGGGCCACTTCACGCAGTCGCCGCGCGCCGTCGGCCCCAAGCAGCCGCGCCGCCTCCATCAGATGCACCGCGCGCTCGGCCAAGGCGGCGCGCACCAGCAGGTAGACATAGGGGTAGAGCGAGACGGTAAAGACCAGCATCGCACCCCACAGGCTCTGGATGTCGGGCAGCAGCCGGCCCTGCAGACCCAAGCCCTGCCGCAAAGCGGTTTGCAGCGGCCCGGAAAACTGCAAGAAATCGGTGTAAGCAAAGGCCACGACATAGGCCGGCATGGCCAAGGGCAGCAGCAGCGCCCATTCGAACACGCGCCGCCCAGGAAAATCGAACAGGCTGACGGCGCAAGCAGTCACCGAGCCGAGCACCGCCACGCCCAGGGCCACCGCCAGGCACAAGGCGGCGGTGGTCAGGGCGTAGTCGGGCAGGACGGTCGAGGCCATCTCGACGAGCAACTGCCAGCCTGGTCGATCGAGCCCGGCCCAGGAGGCCAGCACCGCCACCACCGGCAGGCACAGCAGGGCGAGCACCAGCCCCATGAGCAGACCCTGCAAGCCCGAAGGCAAAAAACGCTTGAGCATCCCATTCATTCGAATTGGCCTGGCTGCAGCCACCGGCGAGCAGGCGCCGGGCCGACGAGCGGCATGGACCGCCGGGCACCCCTCATTGCAAATGAGAATTGTACGCATTTGACCGCGGGCCGGCTTAAAATGCTGTCATGTTCCTTGAGATCAATCAGCTGAGCGTGCACTACCCAGGCGGTCGCGGGGCGGCCGTGGATGCGGTCAGCCTGGGCTTGGGCGCAGGCGAGATCGGTGTGCTGATCGGGCCTTCGGGCTGTGGCAAGACCAGCTTGCTGCGCGCGATTGCTGGCCTGGAGCCGGCCGCGGCAGGTCAGATCCGCCTGGCCGGGGAGCTTGTGAGCGATGCCGGTCTGCATGTGGCGCCGCAGGATCGGCGCATCGGCATGGTGTTTCAGGACTATGCGCTGTTTCCGCACCTGGACGTGGCGGCCAATGTGGCCTTTGGCCTGCAAGCGCTGCCCAAGGCACGCCGGCAAGAGCGGGTGGCGCGCATGCTCGAGTTGGTGGGCTTGGCGCAATCGGCCGCGCAGTACCCGCACCAGCTCTCGGGCGGGCAGCAGCAGCGCGTGGCATTGGCGCGTGCGCTGGCACCCGAGCCGCGCCTGCTGCTGCTCGACGAGCCGTTTTCCAACCTCGATGTGGAGCTGCGCGAGCGGCTGGCGCACGAGCTGCGCACCATCCTCAAGGCCGCCGGCGCCACCGCCTTGTTTGTCACGCACGACCAGCTGGAGGCTTTTGCGATCGGCGACGTGATCGGCGTCATGCACCAAGGGCGGCTGCACCAATGGGACGATGCCTACAGCCTCTACCACCGGCCGGCCACGCGTTTCGTGGCCGACTTCATCGGCCACGGCGTGTTCACGCCGGCCACCCTGCACGAAGAAGGCGACCAGATCGTGGTCGACACCCCGGTGGGGCGCCTGAGCGATGTGGCCGAATGTCCGCTGCCGGGCGCTTTTGAGGGCGGCCAGTGCGATGTGCTGCTGCGCGCCGACGACATCGTGCATGACGACGATGCGCCCGTCAAAGCCGAGATCGTGCGCAAGGCGTTTCGGGGCTCGGAATTCCTCTACACGCTGCGCCTGGCCAGCGGCCACCCCCTGATGGCCCACGTACCGAGCCACCACGACCACAAGCTGGGTGAATGGATCGGCATCCGCGCGCAAGTCGACCACGTGGTCACGTTCAACCGGGTGTGCCAGCCGCAAGAGCGCGAGCTGTGCCAGCTGCCCTGCGCGCAAGCCGGTGTCTGCGCGGCCGAGGCGGGGGGCTTCAGCCCGAAGCGCGCAGCGCGCTGACGCGCTCGCGCAGCTCGGCGGCCCAGCGGCGCCGGTCTCGGCCCTCGTGATGTTCGGGCTCGCCAAGCCGAACATGGGCCTGCAAGCCCCTCGCAGCCAAGGTGCGCAGCACCGAGCCCACCAAGGTGTCGTCGTCGACAAAGCGCGGTGCGTGGCTCATTTGCCCGCTGCGGGCGTCGACAAAGCGCAAGGCCACCGGCTGCACCGGCGCACCGGCCAAAATCGCCGCCTGGATCAAGTTGGCATGAAACGGGCGCAGCTCGAGCCCGTCGCCGGTGGTGCCCTCGGGAAACACCGCCAGCACGTCGCCGCCTTGCAAGCGCTCGGCCATGTGCTGCACCACCCGGTGCGCATCGCGGCGCGATTCACGCTCGATGAACAAGGTGCCCGCACCGTGGGCCATGAAGCCGATCAGCGGCCAGCGCCGCACATCGGATTTGGAGATGAAGCGGCAATACCCGCTGGCGTGCAGCACCAAGATGTCGAGCCACGAGATATGGTTGGCCACCAGCAGCAAGGGGCCTTGGCTGCGGCGCTGGCCGTGATGCACCAGCTCCACCCCCATGGCCTTGAGCATCTGGTGCGCCCAGCGCTGCACATGGCGCTGCCTGGCCGCCGGCTCGAGCCTGGGAAAGTGCAGGCCGATGATCCAAAAGCCGCGCATCACCTGCAGCACGGTCAGCAGCAGGCGCAGCGCCACATGGGGCCGCCAGAGGTGGCGCACAGCGCTTAGCCCTCGTAGGCGATCTGACCGCCCACCAGCGTCCAGCGCACCCGAGCCGGCAGGCTGTGGCCCTCAAAGGGCGTGTGACGACCGCGGCTGCGCAAGGCCGCCGGCTCAACCGCGCCCATGGCCTCGGGGTCAAAGATGCAGACATCGGCCAGCGCGCCAACGGCCAGCTGGCCGCAGCCCGTCTGCGTGGGGCCGAGCGAGCCGGCCAGCACCCGGGCCGGGCCGCTGCTCACCCGCTCGAGCGCCTGCAGCAGACCCAGGCCGCTTTCTGTGGCCCATTTGCAGGTCAGCCCCAGCAGCAGCTCCAGCCCGGTGGCACCGGGCTCGGCCTCGGCAAAGGGCAGCGCCTTGGCATCTTCCTTGACCGGCGTGTGGTCCGACACCAGGGCATCGATCAGCCCCTCGGCCAGGCCCCGGCGCAGGGCCTCGCGGTCGCGCTGCTGGCGCAGTGGCGGCTCAAGCCGCATGCGGCTGTCAAAGTAGCCCATGTCGGTGTCGGTGAGAAACAGGCTGTTGATGCTGACATCGCAGCTCACCGGCAAGCCCTCGGCCTTGGCCGCGGCCACCAATTGCAAGCCGGCAGCGCTGCTGATGCGGCACAGGTGCAGGCGCACGCCAGTGGAGCGTGCCAGCTCGAACAGGGTGTGCAGGGCCACGGTTTCGGCCAGCACCGGCACGCCACTCAGACCCAGCCGCGTGGCCAGCGCGCCGCTGGCCGCCACGCCCTTGCCCAGCCAGGGGTCGTTGGGGCGCAGCCAAACGGTCAGGCCAAAACTGGCCGCGTACTGCATGGCCCGCTGCAACACCTGGGTGTCCTTGAGCGCGTGCTCGGCCTGGCTAAAACCGACGCATCCCGAATCGGTGAGCTCAACCATCTCGGTGAGGACTTTGCCCTCAAGCCCCCGGGTCAGGGCGCCCAGCGGCAAGACCCGGGCGGCGCCCAGGCGCTCGGCGCGCGAGCGCAGCATCTGCACCAGCCCCGGCTCGTCGAGCACCGGGTCGGTGTCGGGCGGGCACACCAGGCTGGTCACCCCGCCGGCCACCGCGGCAGCCAGCTCGCTCTCGAGCATGCCCTCGTGCTCATGGCCGGGCTCGCCCAGACGGGCCGACAAATCGACCAGCCCCGGCGCCACCACCAGGCCGCTGGCATCGAGAACCCGGTCACTTGCAAAGTCGGCCACTGCACCGATGCCAACGATGCGCCCGGCTGCAATGGCCACATCGGCACGGCCATCAAAGCCGCTGGCCGGGTCGATGAGGCGTCCGCCCTGGATGAGGATGTTCATGCTTCGTTCCCCGCCACCATGCTCATGACCGCCATGCGCACCGCAATGCCAAAGGTGACCTGCGGCAAGATCACGCTTTGACGGCCGTCGACCACCGCCGAGTCGATTTCCACGCCCCGGTTGATCGGCCCGGGGTGCATCACGATGGCATCGCTCTTGGCCAGCTGCAGCTTTTGCGGGCTCAGGCCAAAGCTCTTGAAAAATTCCTGGCTCGAAGGCAGCAGCGCGCCACTCATGCGCTCGTTTTGCAGGCGCAGCATGATGATCACGTCGACATCCTTGATGCCCTCCTCCAGGCTGTGGCACACCCGCACGCCCATTTGTGCCAGATCGGCCGGCACCAGCGTCTTGGGACCCACCACCCGCACATCGGGGCAGCCCAGCGTGGTCAGGGCGTGGATGTCCGAGCGCGCCACGCGCGAATGCAGCACGTCGCCCACAATGGCCACCGACAGGGCGCTGAAATCTTTCTTGTAGTGCCGGATGGTGTACATGTCCAGCAGGCCCTGGGTCGGATGGGCATGACGGCCGTCGCCGGCATTGATCACATGCACATGCGGGGCCACATGCTGGGCAATCAGGTACGGGGCGCCCGACTCGCTGTGGCGCACCACAAAAATGTCGGCGGCCATGGCCGAGAGGTTGGCAATGGTGTCAAGCAGCGACTCGCCCTTGGAGGCCGACGAGCGCGCGATGTCGAGGGTGTACACATCGGCCGACAAGCGCGTGGCAGCAATGTCGAAGGTGGTGCGGGTGCGGGTGGAGTTCTCAAAAAAGAGATTGAAGACGCTCTTGCCGCGCAGCAGCGGCACCTTCTTGACCTCGCGGTCGCTGACACTGACAAAGCTCGCGGCAGTGTCGAGAATTTGCGTCAGCAGATCCTTGGGCAAGCCTTCAATGGACAACAGGTGGATCAGCTCGCCATGCCGGTTGAGCTGTGGATTGCGCTTGTAAAGCATGTTCTCAGGCCCCCTGCACTTCCAGGCTCAGCCGCCCGCTTGCGTCGCGCGCGAGCTGCAGCGACTGCTCGGCTGGCAAGCTCACGCGGGCCACCGCCAGATCGGCCTGCACCGGCAGCTGCCGCCCGCCCCGATCGACCAACACGGCCAACCTGACACTGGCCGGCCGGCCGTAGTCAAAGAGTTCGTTGAGCACCGCGCGCACGGTGCGTCCGGTGTAGAGCACATCGTCGAGCACGATCAGGTGGGCGCCATTGACCTCAAAGGGCAAATGCGTCTTGGCGCCGGTGGCCAGCCCCCGCTGGGCAAAGTCGTCACGGTGCATCGACGACGACAGCACCCCGATCGGGGCCGGCAGGTTCAGGTCTTGCTGCAAACGCTCGGCCAGCCAGACCCCGCCCGAGGCCACGCCCACCAGGCGGGGATGGGTCGGGGGCGCATCGCTTTGCAGCAGCTGTTGCAGGCCGCGCCGCAAGTCGGCATACAACGCCTCGGCATCGAGAATCAGGCTGCTCATGAGGGCTGCCCCCGGGCGCAAACAGACAAAGACGATCGATCGCTCATGGCAGGCTCCGCAAAAATTGCTCGAGGATTATGCAGGCAGCCGCTGCATCGGCGTCACGCGCGCCCTCGCTAAGCGCTTGCGTGGTGCTGTAGCGCTCATCGACCTCGAACACTGGCAGACCAAAGCGGCCGCGTAACTGCCGCGCAAAACGCTGCGCTCGCACGGTGTTGTCGTGGGCGGCGCCATCGGGATGAAAAGGGATGCCCACCACCAAGGCATCGGGCTGCCACTGCTCGATGCGCTCACGCAGGCCGCTCCAGCGGGCCGCGCCGGCTGCCACCACGGTGCCACGCGGCGTGGCGCTTCGGGTCAGGCGGTTGCCCGTGGCCACGCCTGTGCGCACCAAGCCAAAGTCAAAGGCCAAAAAAATCTGCAGCTGGACCGGGCAAGGTCCGCCGGCCGCGCTCATGCGTGACCGACCCCCGATGCCAGCATCCAGCTTTGCAAGCCCAGCAGGGCCAGCGCCTTTTCATAGCGCTGCTCGATCGGCGTGTCGAAAATCACCGCCGGGTCGGCCTGCACGGTCAACCAGCTGTTTTCCGAAATTTCAGACTCGAGCTGGCCCTCGGCCCAGGCCGAGTAGCCCAGCGAGACAAACACCTTGCGCGGCCCGGCGCCGGTGGACAGCGCCTCCAGGATGTCTTTGGAGGTGGTCATCTCCAGGCCCCCGGGGATGCTCATGGTCGAGCCGTAAGCCGACTCGTCGGTGCCGGTTTCCATGGTCTCGTGCAGGACAAAGCCACGCTCGATTTGCACCGGCCCGCCCTGAAACACCGGCGAGTCGGTCAGATCTTGCCGACGCAGCGGCATGTCGACCTTGTCAAACAGACTCTTGAGGTTGATCTCACTGGGCTTGTTGATCACCAGACCGAGCGCCCCGCGCTGGCTGTGCTCACACATATAGACCACGCTGCGCACAAAGGGCTCGTCGCTGACCCCGGGCATGGCGATCAAGAAATGGTGCGTTAGATTGGTGGCGGCAAACGCATCAGACATGGCCCCATTCTAGTGCGGCCGGCTCGGGCGCAACACTGCGGCAATACCCTCGCAACACCCCCGCAGCGCAGTCGAGCGTCGGGCGCACCTCAGGCGGCAGCGGCCTTGGCGGCCTAACATGCGGGCCATGAACACCCGATACGAACGCGGCCTGGTCTGGTTTCGCCGCGACTTGCGCATGCACGATCAGCAGGCGCTGCACCAGGCGCTGACGCACTGCCGCCAAGTGCTGTGCCTGTTCGTGCTCGACCGCGAGATCCTCGACCCCTTGCCACGCGCCGACCGGCGGGTGGAGTTCATCGTCGGCAGCCTGGTCGAGCTCGATGAAAACCTGCGCCAGCTCGCCAGCCGGGCCGGCCGCCAGGGGGCCGGGCTGATGGTCGAGCACGGCTGGTCGCGCGAGGCCCTGCCGCGGCTGGCGGCCCAGTGGCAGGTGCAGGCGGTGTTTGCCAACCACGACGACGAACCGCAATCGATCGCCCGCGACGCCGGGGTGGCCGCCGCGCTGGCGCAAGGCGGCATCGCCTTTCACAGTTTCAAGGACCATGTGGTGTTTGAGCGCCAGGAGGTGCTGACGCAGGCAGGCCGGCCCTACGGCGTGTTCACGCCCTACAAGAACGCCTGGCTCAAGGCCGTGAGCGATCGCCAGCTCAGCGCCTGGCCGATCGAGCCGCACGCCGGCGCTCTGGCCGATCGGCCAGAGAGCGCGCTCGCACGCGTGCCCACACTGGCCGACATCGGATTTGAGCCCACGAATTTGCGCGATCTGGGCATCACCCCGGGCGAGCGGGCTGGCAGCGCCCTGTTCGAGTCGTTTCTCGGCCGCATCGACGCTTACGATGAGCAGCGCAATTTCCCGGCCGTCAAAGGCCCAAGCTATCTGGGCGTGCACCTGCGCTTTGGCACGGTCTCCATCCGCGCCCTGGCCAGCCAAGGCTGGCAGCGCCAAGGCAGTGCGGGCGCCGCCACCTGGCTCAGCGAGCTGATCTGGCGCGACTTTTACGCCCAGATCCTGGCCAATTTCCCGCATGTGGCCCAGCGCGCCTTCAAGCCCGAGTACGACGCCATTGAATGGGAAAGCGGGCCGCAGGCGCAGACCCTGTTTGAGGCCTGGTGCCAGGGGCGCACCGGCTATCCGCTGGTCGATGCGGCGATGGCCCAACTCAACGCCAGCGGCTATATGCACAACCGCCTGCGCATGGTGGCCGCCTGCTTTCTCATCAAGGATCTGGGCATCGACTGGCGCTGGGGCGAGCGCTATTTTGCGCAGCACCTCAACGACTTCGACCTGGCCTCCAACAACGGCGGCTGGCAGTGGGCGTCGAGTTCAGGCTGCGACGCGCAGCCCTACTTTCGCATCTTCAACCCGGTCAGCCAGAGCGAAAAATTCGATGCGCAAGGCAAATTCATCCGGCGCTACCTGCCTGCGTTGGCGGGGCTGTCCGAGCGGTCCATCCACGCGCCCTGGCAAGCGCCGCCCATGGAGCTGGCCGCCGCCGGCGTGAAACTGGGGGACAACTATCCGCAACCCCTGGTGGCCCACGACGAGGCCCGCGCGCGCACGCTGGCGCGCTATGCGGTGGTCAAGAAAGCAGCCTGACTGCCTCGGCCGCTGGCAGCAGCAGGGAGTGAAGGAACTGCCTGATCAGGCGCCGCATCGCGCCGGGGGCGGCGCTCCCACATTGCAGGGGGTGGCCGCTTGCTTTTTTGTGGGAGCCGCGCCCTCGCGGCGATAGGGAAAAGGTCTCACAGGGACCGGTCGCCCGACCCCTCAGATCGCCACCATCTCGAAGTCTTCCTTGCGCGCCCCGCACTCGGGGCAGGTCCAATTCATCGGCACATCGGCCCAACGGGTGCCCGGCGCGATGCCATCTTCGGGCACGCCAGTGGCCTCGTCATAGATCCAGCCGCAAATCAGGCACATCCAGGTGGTCGCAGGGGAGGAAGAAGTCACGATGGGTTCGAATCGTTCTAATAGAATGTTTCGATTGTATCGGCCAGGCTCAGCCGTTTGGCACTCCCACCCCCCATGGCCCTCTCCAGAACCCCGAAAGACAGCGACCCCGCAGCGCCCGAAGCCCAAGGCAGTCCGGTTTGCGTGATGAGTTTCAACGCCAACGACCCGAGCGGCGCCAGCGGTCTGGCGGCCGATGTGGCGGCCATCGGCTCGGCTGGCGCCCATGCGCTGCCGGTGGTCACCGGCGCCTACTGCCGCGACACCGCCGAGGTCTTTGATCACTTCGCCTTCGACGAAGAGGCGGTGGCCGAGCAAGCCCGCACCGCGCTGCAAGACATGAGCGTGGGAGCGATCAAGGTGGGTTTTGTCGGCTCACCCGAGATCGTCAGCACCCTTGCCGAGATCGCCAGCGACTACGCCGACGTGCCGCTCATTGCCTTCATGCCCAACCTGTCTTGGTGGGACGAGTCCCAGCTCGACAGCTACCTGGACGCTTTTCGCGAGCTGCTGCTGCCCCAGACCACGGTGCTGGTGGGCAACCACAGCACGCTGTGGCGCTGGCTGCTGCCCGACTGGATCGGCGACAAATCGCCCAGCGCGCGCGACATTGCCAAGGCAGCGGCCCAGTCAGGCGTGGCCTACACCTTGGTCACCGGCATGCCGCTGCATGAGAAATACCTCGACAACGTGCTGGCCAGCCCCCAGGCGGTGCTGCTGAGCGAGAAGTTCGAGCACTTCGATGCCAACTTCACCGGCACCGGCGACACGCTGTCGGCCGCGCTGGCGGCGCTGCTGGCCGGCGGACTGGACCTGCAAAGCGCCACCAGCGAGGCGCTCAACTACCTGGACCAATGCCTGGACGCGGCCTTCGCGCCCGGCATGGGTCACCTGGTGCCCGATCGCCTGTTCTGGGCCCAACCGCAAGAGCCAGACGAGGACGGCGAAGGCGGCGATAGCAGCACAATCGCGACGGCGTCCTCCCCCCTGCCCACAACCTCCGACTACTTCGAGCTTCCACCCCATGGCACCAAGCAATAACACCTCGCTCAACGATGTGCTCTTTAACCGCGCCAAGGCCGTCATTCCCGGCGGCGTCAACTCCCCCGTTCGCGCCTTTCGCGCCGTCGGCGGCACACCGCGCTTTGTCAAGCGGGCCCAGGGCGCTTACTTCTGGGACGCCGACGGCAAGCAATACATCGACTACATCGGCTCCTGGGGCCCGATGATCCTGGGCCACGGCCACCCGGCGGTGCTTGAAGCGGTGCAAAAGGCCGCGCTCGACGGCTTTTCTTTTGGCGCGCCCACCGAGCGCGAGGTGGAGCTGGCCGAGGCCATCATCGCCCAAGTGCCCTCACTGGAGATGGTGCGCCTGGTCAGCTCGGGCACCGAGGCCGGCATGAGCGCGCTGCGCCTGGCGCGTGGAGCCACCGGGCGCAGCAAGATCATCAAATTTGAAGGCTGCTACCACGGCCATGCCGACGCGCTGCTGGTCAAGGCCGGTTCAGGCCTGGCCACCTTTGGCAACCCCACCAGTGCGGGCGTGCCGCCTGAAGTGGTGGCGCAGACCCTGGTGCTGGAGTACAACAACCTCGAGCAACTTGAAGAGGCCTTCAAGCTCCATGGGGCCGAGCTGGCCTGCCTGATGATCGAGCCGATCGCCGGCAACATGAACTTCGTGCGTGCCAGCGTGCCTTTCATGAAACGCTGCCGCGAGCTGTGCAGACAGTACGGCGCCCTGCTGGTGTTTGACGAGGTCATGAGCGGCTTTCGGGTTGCGCTGGGCAGCGCGCAGAGCATCTATGCCCAACTGATCCCTGGCTTCGAGCCCGACATGACGGTGCTGGGCAAGGTCATTGGCGGGGGCATGCCGCTGGCTGCCTTCGGCGGCAAACGCGCCGTCATGGAAAAGCTCGCCCCGCTCGGGCCGGTCTACCAGGCCGGCACGCTCAGCGGCAATCCGGTGGCCACCGCTTGCGGCCTGGCCACGCTGCGCGAGATCAGCAAGCCCGGCTTTTACGAGACCCTGGGCGCCCGCACCCAACGCCTTGTGGCTGGCCTCACGCAAGCCGCGCACGCAGCAGGCCAGCCCTTTTGCGGCGACAGCGAAGGCGGCATGTTCGGCTTCTTCCTGATGGACACGCTGCCGCAAAACTACGCCAAGGTGATGACCACCGACGGCCCGAAATTCAACGCCTTCTTCCATGGCATGCTGGACGCGGGGGTGTACTTTGCACCGGCCTTGTACGAGGCCGGTTTCGTGAGCGCAGCCCATACCGACGCCGACATAGACGCCACGGTGGCGGCCGCGCGCGCGCACTTTGCACGGGCTTGAGTAGGGCCGGTCCCATCGGATAGGCCGGGCCGCCTGGGTGCAGCCTATATTGCCTCTGAACCCGAGCCGCTGGGGGTCTGCAAAATCAGGTAACGCTCTAGGTTGAAGCGCTCAAAGTCACGGTCAAAGCTGACCAGGCGCAGGCCGGCGGCTTGGGCGGTGGCCGCCAGGCAAAGGTCTGTCCAAAGGCGTGCTGACCAGGGCTGTACGCGACGCACGAGCATCTGGTCCAGAGCATCGTCCACGCCGGGGACTTCGAACCAAAGCTCGACTGCAGGGGTGGCCAGCCACTGCCGGTACAGGGCCATGGCCTGAGCCAGATCCAGCACATTGGCGCCCATCACACGGGGCTGAGACAACAAGCGGATCATGCCCATCATGGTGGCTCGGCAAAACCACAAAGTCGTTCCCGACTGGCATGATGACTGCCAATACTGCATAGCGGCCGCGTGAAACGGATGGGCGGCGCTGCACAAGGCCAGCCAGACATTGACGTCAGGCAAATCTCCAGAAGCCGTGCGCCAGTTAGCGCTGGCCTCAGCGACGCGCCATGAGCTCAATGGCTCGCTCATCGTCATCCTCGTTCATGAGCCCATGAAGATCAGCGTTGCTCATTCGGCTCAGATCCACCGCCATGGGGCCGCGGGCGGGAAGGACGAGCGGTCGCGCCAGAAAACGCTGCTTCGCATCCACTGCGCCACCAACATTCAATCCCTTTTCCACCAAATCCACCACCAGGTCGCGCAAAGTCCGCCCTTCCAGCGCCGCACGGGCCTTGAGGTGCTTGAGCAACATATCGGGGATGTCGACGGTAGTACGCATAGGCTCATTTTTGCATCAAAGCATCAAGATGCGCAAGTGGGCGATAGGAGTCCGAGTAAGCCCAGCGAAGGCCTGACCTGTCCTGAAATTTGACAGCTTACTGCTGTGAAGGCGAGCCGGTGGGCCCGCTTGTGCCCAGCCTCTGCCGGCAGTGCCGCATCAGCCCCTCAACCCCGTCTTCCACCAGATCAAGCACCCGCTCAAACTCGTCCGGCCCGCCGTAATACGGGTCAGGCACCGCAGTGTCTGAGTGGCGCTGAAAGAACTCGGCCAGACGGCGCACCTTTCGGGCAAGGGCCGGCGGGCACAGGGACTCGGTCAAGGCCTGGTTGTCCCAGTCCATGGTCAAGATGAGGTCAAAGCGCTCGAAGTCTGCATCGACCACCTGTCTGGCGCGCAAGGCCGACAGGTCATAGCCGCGCTGGGCGGCATGCTTTTGCGTGCGCGCATCAGGCGCTTTGCCCGGGTGGTAATTGTGCGTGCCGGCCGAATCGACCGTGATGCGATCGGCCAGGCCTTGCTGCTCAAGGAGATGGCGCATCACGCCCTCGGCAGTCGGGCTGCGGCAGATATTGCCCATGCAGACGAAAAGCAGATTCATGGCGGTGTGAGTATGCAAAAAGTCAGGCAAGCGTGAGTGCCTACCCTTGGGCGTCTGCGTGTTCGAAGGTGCAGGCAATAAGGCCTAGCGCCCAAGCTGACAGGGACGACCAAACCGAACGTGTTCTGGCCATTGTCATGCTTTGCCGCTGGATTCATGGTCGCACTGCACATGCCACCACCGCGGGCGGCGAGTCACGTAGGAGTGATACCTTGGCGCGAATTCTTTCAGGTGCGCCTTGTCAAGTGCGCCTGTGGCAATTGCGATGGTTGGCTCGTCGTCAATGGCACCGATGGTGCTTCCGCAAGAACTGCAGAAAGCTCGGCTAGAGTACGAAGAAGAGCGCCAGGTTGCAGGCTTGCCGCCAGGGCCGACCCACTCAATGCTCTGCGCGGGGAACTCCACCCAAGTAAGGGTGAGGGAGCCCGAGTGCTTGCGACAGCTTGCGCATGAACAGGTGTGGGGCTTGCTCGGCTCGCCGCTTACCCGAAATCGGATTGAGCCGCAGAGACAGCCGCCTTCGTAGTGCTTGGTGTTCATTGCAGCGACAGACATGTAATAGCTGTTGTGACGGTACCCGGCCTTGATGCATTGCCCGATGGCCACCCCGATTTCCCCCAGGTGCCAGGCCTGGACTGGGCCTGGACTGGGCCTGGACTGGGCCTGAGCTGGGGTCTGGGGCCTCAATGCTCACCAGCGGTTAGCTTCAAGCCGACTAAAGCGGTAACCAGCATCAGCAGAAACGCGATTCTCCACGGATTGATCGGATCGCCAAGAAACGCCATGCCAATGATTGCGACGCCCACGCCGCCAATTCCAGTCCAGATGGCATAAGCCGTTCCGATGGGCAGCGACTTCGCTGCCTCCTGTAGAAATCCAAAGCTCAGGATGACACAGACGTAGAACACGACTGTCCAAGGAAGATTCTTGTGGCCATCCATGAGCTTGATGGAGATTGCAAATCCAATCTCGAACAGCCCAGCAAGAAGCAGATACAACCAAGCCATGGCGTTGTTCAAATTTCAGGTGGGGGGCCCCGGCGGTGAGTCCATCAATGCCGAAAATGCCTCACGCCAGTGAGCACCATCACCACGCCGCGCTCGTTGGCCGCGTCGATGACCTCCTGATCGCGCATCGAGCCGCCGGGCTGTATGACGCAGCTCGCGCCGGCGTCGACCACCACATCGAGGCCGTCGCGGAAAGGAAAGAAGGCGTCGCTGGCCACCGCCGTGCCCTTGAGGCTGAGCTGCGCATGCTCGGCCTTGATGCTGGCAATGCGGGCCGAATCGAGACGGCTCATCTGGCCAGCACCCACGCCCAGGGTCATGCCGTCCTTGCAGAACACGATGGCATTGCTCTTGACATACTGCGCCACCTTCCAAGCAAACAGCAGGTCGTCCAGCTGCTGCGCGGTGGGTTGGAGCCGGCTCACCACCCGAAGGTCAGCGCGCTGCAGCTCGTGGTTGTCGGCGCTCTGAATCAAGAGGCCCGAGCCGATGCGCTTGATGTCCTGCGCGTTGCGACTGCCGGCCAGGTCAGCAGGCAGGGCAATTTGCAAGATACGCACATTGGCCTTGGACTTGAACACCTCCAGCGCCTCGTCGCTGAAAGCCGGCGCCATGAGCACCTCGACAAACTGCTTGCTCACCGCCTCAGCGGCGAGCTTGTCGAGCGGGCGGTTGAAGGCAATGATGCCGCCAAAGGCGCTGGTCGGATCGGTCTGGAAGGCCTTGCGGTAAGCCTCCAGAGGCTGCGAGCCCACGGCCACCCCGCAGGGGTTGGCGTGCTTGACGATGACGCAGGCCGGCGCATCAAAGCTCTTGACGCATTCCCAGGCCGCATCGGCATCGGCAATGTTGTTGTAGCTCAGCTCCTTGCCCTGCAGTTGGCGGGCCGTGACCAGCGAGCCGGCCGCGGGCTGCAGATCGCGGTAGAAGGCGGCGCTTTGGTGCGGGTTTTCGCCGTAGCGCAGGTCTTGCAGCTTGATGAACTGCGCGTTGCTCTGCGCCGGGTAATCGCTGCGACGGGGCACGCCCTCAGGCCGATCGAACTCGATGGACGACAGGTAGTTGCTGATCGCGCCGTCGTACTGGCTGATGCGGTTGAAGGCGGCCACCGACAAGGCAAAGCGGGTGGCATCGCTCACCTTCTTGCTCGCCTTGAGCTCACCGAGCACGCCGGCGTACTGCGAGGCGTCAGTCAGAACAGCCACGTCCTTCCAGTTCTTGGCGGCGCTGCGCACCATGGCCGGGCCGCCGATGTCAATGTTCTCGATCGCGTCTTCGAGCGTGCAGCCGGGCTTGGCCACAGTGGCTTCAAAGGGGTAGAGGTTGACCACCAGAATGTCGATGGTGTGGATGTTGTGGCGGCGCAGCGCAGCCATGTGCTCGGGCAAATCGCGCCGGGCCAGCAGGCCGCCGTGGACCTTGGGATGCAGGGTCTTGACGCGCCCGTCGAGCATTTCCGGAAAGCCGGTCATGTCGGCCACCTCGGTCACGCTCAAGCCTTGCTCGGCCAGCAGCTTGGCGGTGCCACCCGTAGACAACAGGTGGACCCCGAGCGCATGCAGCTCACGGGCGAAGTCAACAATGCCGGTTTTGTCGGAGACAGAAATCAGGGCGTACATGGGCGAGAGCCTTTGAATGGAGGGGCGACGGGCCCCGGAGCGGGCTGCTTACTTGACCAGCTTGTGGTCGAGCAGCTTCTTGCGCAGCGTGTTGCGGTTCAGGCCCAGCCATTGGGCTGCGCGCGACTGGTTGTGATCGGCCTGCTGCATGACCACCTCGAGCATCGGCTTTTCAACCGTGCCCACCATCATGTCGTAGAGCCCCGCAGGCTCGGTGCCGCGCAAATCCTTGAAATAGCTCTCAAGGCTGGCGCGCACGCACTCTTCAATGTTCTTCTTGCTCATGCACAAACTTCCTGTGTTTCTTGCTGGCCCGTCTGCCAAGGCGCGGGCGGTAATCGGTCCATGCGCTGGGCCAGCGCATCAAAAAAATCGGCCACAGCGGCCAGTTGGGCATCGGCCGAATCGATGACGTTGACCTGCTGGCGCAAAGCCTCACCGCCGGGCAGGCTGCGCAAATACCAGGCGATGTGCTTGCGCGCGCTGCGCACGCCTGCATACTCACCGTAGAGCCCATGGTGCTCGGCCAGGTGATCGAGCAGCAGGCGCCGCACCTCGGCCACCAGAGGCGGCGCGAGCAACTCACCGGTGGCCAAGAAATGCGCCACCTCGCGAAAGATCCAGGGCCGACCCTGGGCCGCTCTGCCGATCATGACCGCGTCGGCGCCAGTGCGCACCAAGACCTCGCGCGCTTTGCGCGGCGAATCAATGTCACCATTGGCCACCACCGGCACGCGCACCGCGGCCTTGACGGCGGCCACCGTGTCGTACTCGGCCTGGCCCTTGTAGCCTTGCTCGCGGGTGCGGCCATGCACGGTGAGCATCTGGATGCCCACGTCCTCAAAGGCGCGGGCCAGCGTGAGCGCGTTCTTGTTTTCGCCCGACCAGCCGGTGCGCATCTTGAGCGTCACCGGCACGCCGTGCGGCTGGCAGGCGGCCACCACGGCGCGCGCAATCTCGACGGCCAGCGGCTCGTTTTGCATCAGGGCCGAGCCGGCCCATTTGTTGCACACCTTTTTGGCCGGGCAGCCCATGTTGATGTCGATGATCTGCGCGCCGCGTTCGATGTTGTAGACGGCCGCATCGGCCATCATCTGCGCTTCGGTGCCGGCGATCTGCACCGCAATGGGCGCCACCTCGCCTTGGTGATCGGCGCGGCGGGACGTCTTGAGGCTGTCCCACAAATCGCGCCGCGAGGTCACCATCTCGCTGACCGCATAGCCCGCGCCCAGGGCCTTGCACAGGCGGCGAAAGGGCCGGTCGGTCACGCCCGCCATGGGGGCTGCGAAGACGCGATTGGCCAAGGCGTAGGGGCCGATGTGCATGGGCTAAAGACAGGTGGGCCGGGGCGGGGGGAAACGGATTCTACCTGCCCGAAATTTCAGCAAACCGACGGCTGCGCACGAACCTGGCGTGCGGGCACAATGGCCGGGCCATGAACGAAAGCCTCAACGAGCTGCTCAAACTGCTGGCTTTGCCCGAGTACGGCCTGAGCACGGTCTTTGTGGTGTCGTTCATCTCGGCGACGCTGCTGCCCATGGGCTCGGAGCCAGCCGTCTTTGGCCTGATCAAGCTGCAGCCCGACTTGTTCTGGCCCACCATCGCCGTGGCCACGGTGGGCAATACCCTGGGCGGGGCTGTCGATTGGGCGATGGGCTACGGCGCGCATCAGGTGGCCGACAAATACCGGGGCTCTCGCACCCACGGGCGCGCCCTTGTATGGCTTGAAAAGCTCGGCCCCAAAGCCTGCCTGCTGGCCTGGCTGCCGGCCGTCGGCGATCCGCTGTGCGCCGTTGCCGGGTGGCTGCGCCTGCCGTTTTGGCCCTGCCTGCTTTATATGGCCATCGGCAAGTTTGCGCGCTATGTCACCATGACGGGCGCACTGCTGTGGGCCTTTCCGGGGGCTATCGAGCTGGGCTAAGGCCCTTGTGCAGGCTCAATACTGCTCGAGCAGGCGGCCAAAACCGCTGACCTTGTCGGCAATGCCCGAGTCGCGCAGCGCATGCCAGTAAATGGCGGTGTTGATGGCGATGACGGGCTTGGCAAACCAGACTTCGGCCTGCGCGGCCAGCCGGGCCATGGCCAGGTTGGTACCCACCTGCACCAGCGCATCAATGTCGTCCCCGTCGAGCTCGCGCAAGCTGTCCATCAGCTCGCGCTCGCTGGTGTGCGCAATGGCCACCGGGCTGGCGCAGCGCAGCCCCTTGATGCGCCGCACCTCGTAGCCCGACTCCTCAAAAAAACGGGCCACGTTCTTGTCGCCCACGGGCTGGTAGGGCGTGACCACCGCAATCTTGCGCACCCCCAGCGCGCCAAAAGCGGCGCTGCACGCGTCCGAGCCCATGGACACCGGCAGCCCGGTCATGGCTTCGAGCTTGGCGCGCAGGACCCGGCTGGCTTGCAGGCCGTCCCAAAAGGTTTCGGCTGAGATGCCCAGCACCAGCCGATCGGGCTCGCAGGACATGATGGACTCGACCGCTTCGTCCTGCGCCGCCTCGATAAGCGCAATGAGCCGGCTGAAGTCCTCGTCGTTGTTGAGCGCGATATTCGGAATGCGAATGCGGCTGGTGTGATTGGTCACTCCCACCGGCGCCATCGCGTCGAACTCCGGCTGCACGCTGGTGTTGGTCGATGGGATGAGCACGCCGAACTTCTGGCGCCATCCGAGGCTGTCACGTGTGGGGGTCATCTTTGTCTCCTCGCGGTTGTTAGAGGGGAGTCTACAGAAGTCACCGCAAGAGCGATGATGCCCTCACGCGTCATTGCGATGATTGCCACGGCGCTGCGCGCCTCGCAATGACGGGAGGGGGGTCAATGCGCCCACGCCTCGTCAATGCGACTCTGCCTCGTCATTGCGAGGCACGAAGCAATCCGTCAGCGCTGGCTTTAAGACTAAACGTTGAACAAGAAATTCATCACGTCGCCGTCCTTGACGACGTACTCCTTGCCTTCGCTGCGCATCTTGCCCGCGTCCTTGGCGCCCTGCTCGCCTTTGAGTGCGACGTAGTCCTCAAAGGCAATCGTCTGCGCGCGGATGAAGCCGCGCTCAAAGTCGCCGTGGATCACGCCGGCGGCCTGCGGTGCGGTATCGCCAATGTGGATGGTCCAGGCGCGCACTTCCTTGACGCCGGCGGTGAAGTAGGTCTGCAGCCCCAACAGGCTGAAGGCGGCGCGAATCAGGCGATTGAGGCCGGGCTCGCTTTGGCCCATCTCGGACAAAAACAGTTCCTTGTCCTCGTCGCTCATGTCGGCCATGTCGGCTTCCATCTTGGCGCAGATCGCCACCACGGGCGCATTCTGGCCGGCGGCGTAGTCTTTGAGCCGGTCTAGAAAGGGGTTGTTGTCGAAGCCGCTCTCGCTCACATTGCCCACGAACATGGCACGCTTGGCCGTGATCAGGCACAAGGGCTTGAGCAGCGCGCGCTCCTCGTCCGACAGGTCGAGCGTGCGGGCCGGCTTGCCCTGATCCAGCACAGCTTGCACCTTGGTCAGCAAGGCAACCAACTTGGCCGCTTCTTTGTCGTTGCCGCTCTTGGCAGCCTTGGTGTAGCGCTGCAGGCCTTTCTCAACCGTGGTGAGGTCGGCCAGACACAGCTCGGTCTGGATCACCTCGATGTCGGCGATCGGATCGACCTTTCCAGCCACATGAATCACGTTCTCGTCTTCAAAGCAGCGCACCACGTTGACGATGGCGTCGGTCTCGCGGATATGGGCCAGAAACTGGTTGCCCAAACCCTCGCCCTGGCTGGCACCGGCCACCAGCCCGGCGATGTCGACAAACTCGACGATGGCAGGCACCACCCGCTCGGGCTTGACGATCTCGGCCAGCTGCCCCAGGCGCGGATCGGGCACCTCGACCACGCCGGTGTTGGGCTCGATGGTGCAAAACGGATAGTTCTCGGCTGCAATGCCCGCTTTGGTCAGGGCATTGAAGAGGGTGGACTTGCCCACATTGGGCAGGCCCACGATGCCGCATTTGAGGCTCATGAAAGTTCCTTGGCAGGCTGATCGTCCCCATCGGCCGGCGGGTGCAAGAGGCACTGCGCTCGAGTCTGGCCAGGGAAAAACCGCAAATTGTAATGAGGCGCTCGCCGCGGCCGGCTGCGCTTTAGCGCCAGGCGCCGCTGCGCTTGAGCGCGGCATGGGCCAGCCCGGCGCCCAGGGCCATGGCGAGCATGAACCCAGCCAACTGCACATTGCCCTCG
Organism: Comamonadaceae bacterium; assembly: GCA_027491035.1. Taxonomy (GTDB): domain Bacteria; phylum Pseudomonadota; class Gammaproteobacteria; order Burkholderiales; family Burkholderiaceae_C; genus Polaromonas. The sequence continues at coordinate 20,215 of JAIXWZ010000161.1, forward strand.
TGCTCGACCAAACCGACCAGATAAGCGCCACCGGCGCCGCACAGCTGCTGCAAGGCTCCCGCAAAGGCGGCGGCGGTGCCGGCCAGCGCGGGCACCGAGCCGACCGCGCCCGAGAGGGTGGGAGGCACCAGCAGGCCGTGGCCAAAACCCATCAGGGCCAGCGGCAGCACCAAAGCCAGCACCGAGCGCACCCCCGCCAGGGCCAGGGCCAGCATGAGCAGCAGCCCGCCGACGGTGACGATCTGGCCCCAAAACATCAGGCGGCGGTCACCCCAGCGGTGGATGATGCGGCTGGTCAGGGCATTGCCCAAGATGTAGGGCAGCGGCACCGCCATGATGAACCAGCCGACCGACTCGGGCCCGATCCCATAGGCTTTGAGCACGATTGGCGCGCCTGCAAAGTAGGTTTGGGCAGTGGCCGAGGTCAGCGCCAGGATCAGCGCGTAGAGCAGAAAAACGCGCTGACCCATCAGCTGGACATAAGACGAAGCGGCTTGATGCCACCAAGCCAGCGGAGCAGCCGCTGGCGGCCGCATGTCGGGCAAGTGGCGCCAGCTGAGCCAGAGCAACAGCACAAACAACACCAGCAGCAGCGCAAAATTGCTCTGCCAGCCCAGCGCCACATGCAAGCGCCCACCAACCAGCGCGGCCAGCGGCGGGCACACGCCCATGGTCATGCCGACGTAGGCCATCATGCGGGTGCGCTGCGCGCCGGCAAACAGGTCTTGCACCAAGGCCCTGCCAACCACCATGCCCGCCGCACTGCCAGCACCCTGCAGCACCCGTGCCAAAAGCAACAGGCTCAAGCCTTGGGCGCTGAGCGCCAGCGCGCTGCCCAGCGCAGCGATGATCAAGCCGGCAAGCAAAACCGGCTTGCGCCCGATGCGGTCCGCCAGGGGACCGTAGACCAGTTGCGCCAGGCCAAAGGCGGCAACGTAGCCGCTGAAGGTCAGCTGGACCTGGGCCTGGCTGGCGCCCCACTGCGCCGGCCAGTCCTGCATCGAGGGGATGCACACCGTCATGGCCAGCAGGCCCAGCGCCATCTGCGCCAGCAGCAAAAAAACCAGCATGGAGCGGTTCGGGGCGGGGGCCGGCATCGGCGGCATCAGGGCAGCCTCACGGCGCGATCAAGGGTGCGCAGGCAGGCCTGCCGCGCCGTGTGGTCGCAAGCGCTGGCTCTTTAGAAACGATAGGTCCAGCCACCGGTCAGGGTGCGGGTGGCCGCCGCGGGTTTGTCGTTGTCGGTGCTGCGGATCAGGCCCAGCGCCCAGTCCTGGGACTTGCTGGGCGAGTAGATGGTGCCGATCTCGACAAAGCGCGCGCGCACCTCAGCGCCCTGCGCGCTGCGCACCGTCTGCTGCCCCAGATCCAGGGCCAAACGCCAGCCGGGGGCCACATCCCACAAGGTGGCGGCCGAGTAACGCAGGCTGCGCTCGTTGTCCTGGCTATCGCGATAACGCTCGCGTCCGGCTTGCACGTTCAGATGCAAAGCGCCAAAGGGCAGCTCCTGGGTGGCAATCAGCGTCAGCGCATACGAGCTTCGGCCCACGCCGAGCTCGCGCGCTTCGCGCCCCGGGCTCACCGGCAGCAGCCACTCTGGCTTGAGGGCCAGGCTGGTCTGGCTCGATTCGAGCTCCCACAGCCGCCACTTGGCGCCGAGCGTGAGATGGCTCCAACCCGAAGTCGACCGGCCGCTTGCCGGGCGCAAGCCCAAATAAGAGCCGGTGACAAACACATCGGCCTGATCGGTCGCGCCCAGGGTGTAGGTCCAGGCGCCGGCCAGGCTGCGGCTGCGGCCCAGCCCTTGCGTGGCGCGCTCTGAGCTGTGCGCCCATTCCAGTTGCTGGGCGCCTTTGCCTTGGGTGCCAGTGTCGTCGGTGATCAAGGGCTGAGCCGCCCAGGCGGCGGGCGCGAGGCTCAAAACAGTCAACATACTGACGGCAAGAGACTTCATGCTGGGCCACTCCGGTCTGGGTATCAACGAACCCCTGTAATGTAGCGCTGTTGCGCCGTTGCCCAGCGTCGCCCTGCCCCCCTGCTCAGGTGGCTCGGCGGCCTTGCGGGCCTGGCATTGGTGTCAACCAGTAGGGGCAAAGCCGAGCAGTCGCATTACGATCGGCGTCTTTGCGCGGCCTGGCCGGAGCAGCTTTGGGGGCCGACCGAACCGCCTCCACACACCACATCGAGAGGATGACACCATGAAGATCAAACACTGGCTGTGTATGCTGGCCACTGCCCTGACCCTGGGCTCGGCCCAGGCCTGGCCCGATGCCAGCCGGGCGGTGACCCTGGTCGTGCCCTTCCCGCCAGGCGGCTCGACCGACCTGATCGCGCGCACGCTGGCCCCCAAGCTGCAAGAAAAACTGGGCGGGCGTTTTGTGGTGGACAACAAGGCCGGGGCCACCGGGACCATCGGCACCGGTCAGGTGGTTCGCTCAGCCGCCGATGGGCAAACCCTGCTCGTGTCCTCGCTGGGCCCCTTCGTGATCGCGCCGCACCTGATCAGGGCGCCCTACGACGCGCTCAAGGAACTCGAC
>JAIXWZ010000092.1 GCA_027491035.1 Comamonadaceae bacterium
CGCAATGACAAGACAGCGCCGCGCCTCGAAATGACGGGGGAGGGCCCCCGGCCCCTTGCCAACGGGGCCGCAATCAGCCGCCTCAGGCGGCCAGCAGGCGCTGCCTTGCGTCGAGCAGGCAGTCGTCGACGCTGGGGTGCGGGCCAGAGTAGGCGTTCCACAGGGTGCCGCGGGGGGATTTGTCTTCGAAGCTGCTGGTGATGCCGCGGGCCAGCAGGGCCTGGTGCATGGCCCCGGCCAGGGATTTGTCGACGCCGTACATGGCGTAGGTGCGCGATTCGGTGTGGATGCGCACGGTGTGACCGTACTTGCCGCGCACCGCTTGGGCCTGACGGATCTGGTTGATCGCCACTGTGCTCACGGTTCGGGTTGAGGCGTGATAGGCCAGGAACTTTTCTTGAGTCAGCGCGAACACGCCTGAGCCGGCCAGGACTTCGCGGCCGCAGACATAGGCCAACAACGAGTCGGGTGTATGGATGTGCTGGCGCAGGGCGTCGGCCGTTTCGGTGTTCAGTTTCTGGCGGGCGTAAGGGTTGTGGCCCTCGATCAGCAATTCAGTCAGGGCTGCGCCGTGGATCAAAGATTTCAGCATGGAAGTGGCAATGGCTTGGAAGCAAAACCCAGTACTCTAGCTGCAAGGCCTTGCCCTCGCCTTTGATCGGCTATTGCGATGCGGGCCCCGCCCCTAGGCCCGACGCCTCGATTCGCCCTTGCGCGCATAGCGCCGCGCGTGCAGGGCAGGGAACTGGCTGATGATCAGCTCGCGCAGCCAGATGTTGGAGGGATCGCTGTGGGCGCTGCGGTGCCAAAACAGGTTGACCTGAAACGTTGGGGGCACGAAGGGCAAGGGCAGCTCTTGCACGCCGCCATAGTTGCGCACAAAGTCCCCCAGGGCTTGGGGCACGATGGCCACCGCGTCGGTTTCAGAGACCACCACGGGTACGCTCATAAAGTGCGGGGTTCGCAGCAAGACCTTCAGGCGGATGCGTTTGTCGCGCAGGAATTGGTCGAGCACCTCCTGGCTGCGGCCCGGCGCCTCCACCACGATGTGGTCGAGCTGCGAGTACTGCTCAACGCTCAAGGCTTTGCCGGCCGCCGGATGCCCCACCCGGGCGATCGCGGTAAACGAGTGCAGCCCCACCCGCCGCTGGATCACCTGCGTGCCGCGGATGTCGGGGAAAAAGCCAGCGGCCAGATCGACCTCCCCTGCGGCCATGGCCTCTGCCAGTTGCAGCGGCGGCATCACCACTGTGCGCAGCGAGATGCCCGGTGCGGTGTACTGGATGCTGCGGATCGCCAGCGGCAGATAGATGCCCTCGCCGATATCGGACAGCGCGAGCCGGTATTCCTTGGTCGATGTGGCCGGATCGAACTCGGGCGGCGCGAGCAACTCCTGATCGACGGTTTGCAAGATGCGCCGCACGGGCCCGATCATCTGGCGGGCGCGGCGGGTCGGCTCCATGCCCGACGGGGTGCGGGTAAAGAGCGGATCTTGCAGCTGCTTGCGCAAGCGCATCAGGGCCGTGCTCAGGCCTGGCTGACTCATGTCGAGCTCGCGCGCTGCGGCACTGACGCTGCGGTGCAGGTAGACGCCTGCGAACACGCGCAGCAGGCGCACGTCGAGGTTGCGGGGTTCATCCATGGCTTGGCTCATCTCAAATACAGATGGAGCGTATCAGCAAAATCGTATTGAGTCATGGGGAGCGCGCCCCAACAATGACCGCTCAGCTCTGGTTTGGTCATGCAAGCTCCACACATCTGCCCTGCCGACTCCCACGATACGCCGGCCCAGGCCGCGCCGGCGGCTGCCCCGCCCGATTTCAAGTGGCCTGACGGGGGCGTGAGCCGCGTGCCTTTTCGGGTGTTTTCTGACCCGGCGATTTATGCGCTTGAGCAGGAGAAGATCTTTCGCGGGCCGGTGTGGCACTACCTGTGCCTGGAGACCGAGGTCAGCCAAAGCGGCGACATCAAGACCACCTGGCTTGGGCAGACGCCCATCATCGTCACGCGCGATCAGGACGGCGCTGTTCATGCGATGGTCAACCGCTGCGCCCACAAGGGCGCCTTGGTCTGCCTCAAGGACCGTGACAACAAGCCTTCGCTCACCTGCGTCTACCACGCCTGGAACTATGGGCTCGACGGTCAGCTCAAGACGGTGGCGTTTCAAGACGGCATACGCGGCAAGGGTGGGATGCCGGCCGACTTTGACCCAGCGCACCACCGGCTCGAGCCGCTGCGCGTGCAGGTGTACTGCGGCATGGTCTTTGGCACGATGTCGGCGCAGACGCCGCCGCTGCACGACTTTTTAGGTGATCGCACCCGCTCCTTCATGGAGCGCAACATGGGCCAGCCCCTCAAGATCCTGGGCGTGCACAGCCAGATCATCCACAACAACTGGAAGCTCTACGCCGAGAACGTGCGCGATTCGTACCACGCCACCTTGCTGCACACCTTCTACACCACGTTCAAGGTCAACCGCCTGGACATGGATGGCGGCATTGTCTTGTCGGACAAGAAGTGGCACCACATCAGCTACTCCAAGCGGGCCACGCTGCGGGTGGCCGATGAATACCAGGAGGCCAAGGTGCATGCGGCGCAGTACGGCTCCGATCTTGCAGGGCCCGAGCTGCTCAAGACCTGGGAAGGCTTTGACGACGGCATCACGCACAGCATACAGACCGTGTTTCCGACGCTGGTGATGCAGCTCACGCTCAACTCGCTGGCGGTGCGCTTTGTGGTGCCGCGCGGCGTCGACAAGACCGAGCTGTTCTGGATCTTCCTGGGCTACGAAAGCGACACGCCCGAGCAGCAAAAGATGCGCGTGATGCAAGGCAACCTGACCGGCGCGGCCGGCCTGGTGGCGCTCGAAGACGGTTGCATCAACTCCTTTGTGCAGCGCGGCACGGTCGGCAGCCCCACGCACACCGCCTTCATCGAGATGGGCGGGCGCCTGGCCGAGTCCAACGAGTCATCGCGCGCCACCGAGGCGGCCGTGCGCGGCTTCTGGCACGGCTACCGCGACATCATGGGGTTCTGACATGGCGGCACAGTTCAATCAGGCAAAGCCGCAAATCGAGGCGTTGCTGCGCGACTATTGCCACGCGCTCGACGATGGTGAGGTGGGCCGCTGGAGCAGCTTTTTTCAGGACGATGCCCTCTACCAGATCACCACCCGGGAGAACAGGGACCGGGGCTACCCGCTGGGGATCATGCTGTGCGAGGGGCGCGGGATGATGCACGACCGCATCAAGGCCCTTCAAACCGCCAACATCTTCGAGAGCCACACCTACTGCCACCTCTGGGGGGCGCCCGATGTGCGCCCCGAGATCGAGGGGCGCTGGAGCGTGCGTTCAAATTTCGCGGTGTACCGGACCCTGTACAGTGGCGAGCAGTCGCTGTTTGCCACGGGCAAATACCTCGATGTGGTGGACACCACCGGCGCGCAGGCGCTGTTTGCCGAGCGCATCGTGGTCATCGACTCGCGCCAGATTGACACCCTATTGGTGTACCCCCTGTAGGGGCGTACATGCTAGCCAACACCCCAAATAACAGGAGGAGAGATCCATGGAAGGTTTACGCCGTCGCCGCTTGCTGGCCTTGGGCGCTGCGGGCGCCCTGGCACCCGTGGGCGCATCGCTTGCGCAAGCCAATTGGCCCGACAAGCCCATCCGCATCATCAACCCGTTCGCGCCGGGCGGTATTGCCGACCTGGCCGCCCGCATCATCCAGCCGGGTCTGCAAATGGGCCTGGGTCAGCCCATCGTGATCGAGAGCAAGCCCGGCGCCAGCGGCAGTTTGGGCACCGAGTTTGTGGCGCGCAGCGCACCCGACGGCTACACCTTGCTGCTCGGTCTGGCCGCGCCGCAGACGCTCAACCAATTCATCTTCAAGGTCAACTATGACGGCCTGAGGGACTTTGCCCCGATCGCCCTGGTCAACACCAATCCGCTGGTGTTGATGGTCAACCCGGCGCTTCCGGTGCGCACCGTGCGGGAGCTGATCGCCTATGCAAAGGCCAATCCTGGCAAGCTCAATTTCGCAGGCGCCGGCGGCTTTACCCAGTTCGCAGGCGAGATCTTCAAGCACACCGCTGGCGTCGACATGGTGCATGTGCCCTACCGCGGTGGCGCGCCAGCGGTTGCGGCCGCGGCGGCGGGTGATGTGCAGCTGACCTTCGCCAACTTCTCCGATGCGCTGACCTGGATGCGCTCGGGCCGGCTGCGCCCGATTGCGCTGACCAGCGCCAAGCGCTTTCCCCAGGCGCCCGATGTGCCGACGATTGCCGAGTCGGGCTTGCCCGGCTACGAGGTCAATGGCTGGAGCGGGCTGCTGGCGCCGGCGGGCACGCCACCGGCCATCATCGACCGCATTGCCCGGGTCTTGCAAAAGGACTTTGCCGAGCCCGCGATGCGCAAGCGCTGGGAGGACATTGGCGCCGAGCCCGGCCATGCCGATCCGGCCGCATTTGCCGCCATGATTCGGGCCGACATGCAAAAGTGGTCCGAGTTCGTCAAGCGCACTGGGATCAAGGTCGAGTAAGGGCGCCGGCCGCACTGTCAGGCCGGTCGCAAAGGCGCTACACTGCTCGCTTGATCGGGAGAGACCTGCTGCGAGCAGGCGCCGAAGGAGCAACCGCCCCGGAAACTCTCAGGCAAAAGGACCGATCAGCGTTTTTCACTCTGAAGAGCGGCCGCACTCGTCCTGCGGCCCACCGCAGGAGCAAGCGGGCCCAAAAGGCCTGTGAATCTCTCAGGTTCCAAACAGAGGGGGCCCGGCGGCGCACAACGGTGTGCGCTGCCCGCCATCCCCTTTGACGTTTGAACCTGAAAGGCTTGCGCCATGTTGGCTCCTACCCGTTCCCCTTCCTTTCCGGCGTCCGCGCGCCACATCGTCGTCGTTGGTGGCGGCATTACCGGTGTCACCAGCGCCTACGCCCTGGCCCAGCAGGGTTTCGAGGTCACCCTGATCGAGAAAAACCGCTACCCCGGCATGGAGACGTCCTATGCCAACGGCGGACAGCTCTCAGCCTCCAACGCCGAGGTCTGGACCCACCCGTCCACGCTCATCAAGGGCCTGAAGTGGATGTTCAAGAAGGACGCCCCTCTGCTGATGAATCCCGCGCCCACCTGGCACAAGCTCAGCTGGATGACCGAGTTTGTGGCGGCCATCCCCAAGTACCGCGACAACACGGTTTCCACCGCCCGGCTGGCGATTGAGTCGCGCGAGCATCACTTTGCCTGGGCCAAGGCCGAAGGCATCGAGTTCGACCACAAGCGCGAAGGCATCTTGCACATCTATCGCAGCAAGAAGGGCTTTGACCACGCCGGCGAGGTCTCCAAGCTGCTGGCCCAGGGCGGCCTGCCGCGCCGCGCGGTGACGCCTGAAGAGATGAAGGCCATCGAGCCGACCTTGCAGGGGCAGTACTACGGCGGCTACTTCACCGAAAGCGACTCCACGGGTGACATCCACAAGTTCACCTACGGCCTTGCCAAGGCCTGCGAGCGGCTGGGCGTGAAGATTCTCAACGAGCACGAGGTGCTTAGTGTGGCGGCCAACGGGCAGAGCGCTTTTGTGCAGGTCAAACACGCCGGCGACACCGACTCGCTGACCTTCGATGCCATCGTGATCTGCGCCGGTGTGCACGGCCGCCGCCTGGCCGCCCAGCTGGGGGACCGGCTCAACATCTACCCGGTCAAAGGCTACTCGATCACCGTCAACCTGCCCGATGCGATCAGCCAGGCCGCAGCGCCCCAGGTCAGCTTGCTCGACGATGAAACCAAGCTGGTGACCAGCCGACTGGGAGACGACCGCTTTCGCGTGGCCGGCACGGCCGAGTACAACGGCTTTAACCTCGACATCCGCGCCGACCGCATCCAGCCCCTGATTCAGTGGGTCAACCAGTGCTTTCCGGACATCAACACGCGCAAGGTCGTGCCCTGGGCGGGCCTTCGGCCCATGATGCCCAATATGCTGCCCCGGGTGGGCGCGGGCAAGAAGGCCAATGTGTTTTACAACACCGGCCACGGCCACCTGGGCTGGACGCTCAGCGCCATCACGGCGCATCAGCTCGCCGGTCATGTGTGCCAGTGGAGTGGTCAGCGCTTGAGCGTGCCGGTGAGCGCCCGGCTGGCGCCTGCCTGAGGCTGGGGGGTTCAGCGGTGCATGGACAATAGCCCGCTTGCATGACCTGATGCCGGCGGTCGCGCCGCGCCGGCCCTCTCCATGACCGATACGAGACCGAAGGAAAAGTCTTTCTTGGCCCGTGTGCGCCAGGCCTTGCCCGACCTGCACCCCGCCGAGCGGCGACTGGGTGACTTCGTGTGCGACTTTCCGGGCGAGCTGGCGAGCTACTCGGGCTCGGAGCTGGCCACTTTGGCCCACGTCTCCAAGGCCACGGTGTCGCGCTTTGTTCAGCGGCTGGGCTATGAGAGCTATGAGGCGGCGCGCCGCCACGCCCGCGCTGAGAAGTTGACGGGCTCGCGCCTTTTTCTGGGTTCGGTCACCCGGGGCGGTGCAGCCGAGAACGTGGCCTCGCATGTGGCGCAGGGCATGGCCAATTTGGAGGCCACCTTCTTGTCGATCTCCGATGCGCAAATCGACGCTGTCGTCCTGGCTATGCTCAAGGCGCGCAAGGTCTGGGTGATCGGCTTTCGCAGCAGCCATCCGTTTGCCACTTACCTGCAGTGGCAGCTGACGCAGGTCATTGAGAACATCGTCGCCATCCCCGGCGGCGGACAGACGCTGGGCGAGCACCTCGTCAGCGTGGGCCGGCGCGATTTGGTTATCGTCATGGGCCTGCGGCGCCGTGTCGCGCGGATGGATCTGATGCTCGAGCAGATCCGCCGCCAGGGCGCCAAGTTGCTCTACATCACCGACGAGGGCGTCCCCTTCCAGGGTGGGGCGACGTGGCATTTTCGTTGCCATTCGCAAGCCCCCGGGCCGCTTTTCAATCACACGGCGGTGGCCGCTGTGTGCCATCTGCTGGCCACCCGGGCGATCGAAAAGGCCGGCAGCGCCGGTCGCACCCGCTTGCGAGCGATCGAGGCGCTCAACGACGAGCTCGAAGAGCTCTGAGCGCGCGGCGCCAACCCGCGCCCGACCCCACGCCGCCTCGGACCTTGCTGCCGCAGCGGCCTTTGATCTGAATTTTGAGCGCACCTGTTTTGGGTGTCGCTGCACCATTTGGGCGCGCATCATGCCGTCAAAAGGGGCGTGGCTGCGCTGCGGCGACGGGGCTGCAGCCCCGTTCTTGAGGGCCGCTGCACGTTTACGCCATGAAACTCTTGTTTCATGTAATATGGCAAGAAACTTGCGTTACTTTGACCGAAGTCCGCGGGATCGGCCCGCAGGCGAGTTGTTTTTCAAGGAGTGAATATGCGCCACACATGGATCGCCGCAATCGCTGCAGCCCTGATCGGCACGGCGGCCCACAGTCAACCGATCGCCTTGAAGGTCTTGGGGCAGCCGGTGGGCTCGGGCCTCATTCAAAAGAACAAGGAGCAGCCGTTCTTTGAGAGTCTGGCGCGCACGACGGGGCTCAATTTGAACGTGCAGTACTCGCCGGTCGATGTGGCGGGCATTCCCGACACCGACGGCCTGCGGGTGCTCAAGTCGGGCTTGTTCAACATGGTGTCTTTGCGCCTGCCGCAAGTCAGTCGTGACGACCCGACGGTGCTCGGATTCGACCTGGTCGGCCTCAATCCAAGCTACGAGGCAGGCAAGAAGAACACCGATGCCTTCTTCAGCACGGTCGACAAGCGGCTGCAGGCTCAGTTCAATGCCAAGCTGCTCGGCGTCTGGCCGGCCGGCCCGCAGGTGATCTTTTGCAAGCCGCAAATCAAGGGGCTGGCCGACCTGAAGGGGCGCAAGATCCGGGTTGGCGACCAAAGCAGCGCCAATTTTGTCGCCGGTCTTGGCGCCACCGGTGTGCCCATGCCTTTTGGCGAGGTGCAGCAGGCCCTGGCGCGCGGCGTGGTCGACTGTGCCATCACCGGACCGGCGTCGGCCAATTCCGGCGGTTGGCCCGAGGCAGCGACCACGGTCATGCCCTTGGCCCTGCAGCTGGCCATCAACGGTTACGCCATCAACCTCAACACCTGGCGCCAGATGTCACCGGCCGATCAGGCCAAGCTGCAGCAGGCGGTGGACCGATTGGTCAAAGACATCTGGACCTACTCGCAGGAGCTGTCTGAGGACGCCAACCGCTGCAACATCGGTGCAACCCCTTGCACGGCCGGCAAGAGCTACAAGCTCGCTTTGGTCCCGGTCACCCCGGCCGATCTGGCGACCGTGAAAAATGCGCTCAAGGAGCGTTCGTTGCCGGTCTGGAGCCGTATGTGCAATGCAGTCAATCCGACCTGTGAAGCCGACTGGAACGCCACGATTGGGGTCGGTCTGTGAGTGAGTCGGCCCGCCTGGGCCGCTACAAGCGCCTGGCGGCCAATGCTTTCGGCGTCACGATGCTGGCCCTGGCCGTGCTCGTGACCGTCGAAACATTGCTGCGCAAGCTGTTTTCCATCTCGATCGGGGGCGTGGACGAGCTGGCCGGCTATTCGATTGCGGTGGGCGCGCCCCTGAGCTTTGCGGTGACTTCGCTGGAGCGTTCGCACATCCGCATCAACCTGCTCTATCTTTTCTTTCGGCCGCGGATGAAGGCTTGGGTAGACGCCTTGTCCGTCTTCTCTATTGGCGTGATGGCGGTGTTTTTGCTGGCCTTCACGGTCAA
>JAIXWZ010000084.1 GCA_027491035.1 Comamonadaceae bacterium
TGACCTTGTCGCCCAGCAAGCTGCCGGGCGACACGCAAAACATGGTCAAGATCAAGGCGCTGTCGGACATCATCGTCAGCCTGCCCAACTGGCCGGCGTCGCCGGTCAAGCCCTTGGTCGTGACTGTGGTGGCGCAAGCGGCGCAGAGCCCGACTGCCGTTGCTGCCCCAGCGGCAGCCAACAGCATCTCGGCCCCCGCCGCAGTTCAGCCTACTGCAGCCGCGACACCTGCAGCCGCGACACCTGCAGCCGCGACAACTCCAGCTGCAACCTCTGCAGCTGCAGCCCCTGCAGCGGTTGAAGCCGCAGCGCCAGCGCCGAGCCCGGCCGCCGCTGCGGCTGCCAGCGATGGGCCAGCGGCGGCCGCGCCTGCGGCTTCGTCGGCCAGCCAGGGTGAGACCGCTGCGGCCACGGCAGCGGGCACCAGCGGTGGATCGAGCGCAACTGAGGAGACTGGCCCCGACGGGAAACCGCGGGCGGCAGCCGCTGCGCCGGGTACCCCGGAGCAGACCGCAGGCGCCGCGCCGGTCTCGGCTCAGGCTGTGCCGGGTCGGGCGGCGCAGGCCACGGGCGTGAGCCTGGCGGTCGTCACGCAGGCGACGGCTCAGGTCAGCGGCTTGGTCAACGTGGTGGTGCCAGCGCCTGCCATTCGAGGCGCAGCTGCCGTCGTGGTGCCGCTGCCCACGACAGTGGTGCAGCCTGCGACGCCCGCCGCGGGTGTTCGGGCCACCTTAAGCAACGACCGGCCGCTGCCGGGCTGGATCAAGTACGACGCCGCGCAAAGAGCCCTGGTGGTCGAGTCGACACCGGCGACGACCTTGCCGGTGACCGTGATCTTGAATATTGGTGGACAACGCACCTCTATCGTGGTGTCGGAGTCATTGGTCCCGGGCCGCTAACGTGGCCCTTGTGTGCACTGGAGCCTCATGCAGTCGGTTTTTAATCAGGCGTTTGTCGTGAAACGCCCTTCGAATGTTGTCGTCACGGGTACTGAGCTGGCGCTTGCCTGCGGATTGCTGCTGGCCGCTTGCGCGGCGCAGGCTCAGGTCGACGCGGGCGCCTTGCGCCAGCAAATCGAGCGCGATCAGGTGTTTCGTTTGCCCAAGCTGCAGGCACCGGTGGTGCAAACGCCTCGTGTTCAACGCGCACCGAGTGGCCCGAAGGTGTTGATTGAGCGCTTTGTTTTGCGCGGCCACTCGCTGGTTCCCGAAGATCAACTGCAGGCTGCCCTGTCACCTTTTTTGGGGCGCCCGCTGTCCTTCTCGCAGCTCGAGGATGCCGCTGCCACGGTGGGCGATCAGTTCAGGGCCTTGGGCTGGACCGTCAGGGTTTTTTTGCCGGAGCAAGATATTGTTCAAGGGGTGGCCACGATCGAGGTGGTCGAGGCCACCTTGGGTGCGGTGCGCAGCGATGGCGATGTGGCCAAGCCGAGCTCCTTGGCGGCGCTGAGAAAAGTCATCGAGGCCAGCCAGCCGGCCGGTGATTTTCTCAACTCCCATCGGATCGATCGGGGGTTGTTGATCGCCAACGATATTTCAGGTGTGACCGTCGCTGGAAGCCTGGTCGAGGGACAAGAGCAGGCCCAGACCGATCTGTTGCTCAAAACCTTGGCCAAGCCGCCCTTTGAGGTCAATCTCAGCCAAGACAACACCGGCTCCTATGCGACCGGCTCGAGCCGTGTTGCTGCATTGATCAATTTCAACCGCTTCCTGCTTCCAGGCGGAGTGCTCAGCACGCAGATGGCCTACACGGAAGGCAGCAAGTACGGCCGTCTGGGGGTCAACGTGCCCGTGGGGTCGCACGGCTTGCGAGCCACCGCATCAGCGTCTCATCTTGACTACCAGGTGGTCAATCTGCCGGTCGAGGTACAGGGCCGCGGCAGCTCTCAGACTTATGGCCTGGAGCTGACCTATCCACTGGTGCGCGAGCGCAATCGCAACGTCTATGTCAATCTGGCTTGGGATGAGAAGGTCTTCATCAACTACGACCCGCTGGGGCTGCTGTCGTCCGACTATTTCAGCCGCTCGTGGTCGCTGAGTTTGCAGGGCAACCGTGAGACCGAGTGGCTGGGCCTGTCCGGGGCCTTCACGGCCAGCCTGGCGGCGTCGTCGGGCGTGCTCGATCTGCGGGGATCGCCCAACGAGGACACCTTGGCCAAAGACGCCAATCCGGGCGGCGACTTCCACAAGTTGCGCTGGACTTTGAGCCAGGAGCAGTCACTTCATCCCAAGCTGTCGGTTTACGCGTCGGTGTCGGGGCAGTGGGCCAGCAAGAATCTGGACTCGTCAGAAAAGTTCAGCCTCGGTGGATCGAGCGGGGTGCGGGCCTACGGCAGCGGCGAGGCCTCCGGTGCGCGCGCCCACATGGCCAACCTGGAGCTGCGCTGGCGCGTCCAGCCCACGCTGACCTTCCTGGGCTTTTATGACACAGGCAAGGTGCGGGGCAATGTCCGCAACGACTACCGAGGTGCACCCGAATTGAACCGCTACGGGCTCAAAGGACGCGGAGTGGGGGTCAACTGGCTCGCCTTTGACGTCTTCAACGTCCGCGCTGTGTGGGCGCGGCGCAAGGGTGAGAATCCCAACCCCAATGATGTCACGGGCAAAGACCAAGACGGCTCCCTGGTGCGCAACCGCTTTTGGTTGACCATCGCCGCTGCGTTCTGAACCTGCGCGGATCAGGCGAGCGTTGGATTGAGAGGGGCCGTGAGGCTGACTTTAAAAGTGTGTTCGGCGGTGCGTTCAACGCTCAGCTGGCCTTGGTGGACCTTGGCGATTTCGAGTGACAGGCTCAGGCCCAGCCCCTGGCCGTCGATGGTGCGGTTGTGTGATGCCGCGCCTCGGTAAAACCGCTCGAAGGCCCGATTGATCATTTCGTCGGTCAATTCGCGGGTGGGGTTTTCAACGGTGAGTCTGAGCGCGTTTGACTCCCGGGTCAGGACGACTTTGACCCAACCGCCGGGCAGGTTGTAATTGACGGCGTTGGTGTAGAGGTTCTGCAGCAGCTGACCCACCAGCTGGCGGTCGCAATGCCAGACGATGTTGGGCTCGATCTGGCCGCTGAACGTGACGTTGGATTGAAAGCCATGGCTTTCGCCGATCATCTGGGTGATGGCCTGGCTGAAATTGAGCGCCTGCATATTGACCTTGATGCTGTTGGCATCGGCGCGAGACAGCAGCAGCAGACGCTCGACGATATCGATCAACCGTTCGATCTCGTCGCTGATCACGCGCACCTGGACCTGCGCGTCCGAACCCACGGGCAGCTGCCGGATCAATTGCTCGGCGTGGCCTCGCAAAATGGTCAGTGGCGTGCGCAGTTCGTGTGACACGTCCCCGGCGAACCGGCGTGCCTTGACAAAGCTCTCGTTGAGCCGCGTGCGCAGATCCTGGTAAATAGCCACAAAGCTCTGAAACTCGCGAAATTCAGCGTCGGCGACCCGCACATGCGTCAGATTCTCCAGGGTCAGATCCGACATGGATTTTTCGAGTTGCCGTATTGGGCGCAGCGCGACATGCGCCATGTACCACGTCACGAGCAGCAACATCGTCAAAATCACGGGCAACACGTACACAAGATTGCGGTCTCGCAGCGACCAGATCTGGGCCTGAAACTGCGAGACATTCGATTTGGCCAGCAAGATCATCGGGCCCTGAGCTTGCCCGGCTTGACGAACCGCCACCCAATCGTCGTTCTCAATGGGACGCTGCGCCACTTCAATGGAGGTGGCCAGCCCGGATTTTTCTCGGCTCCAGCTGGCGGTGTTCTCGCGCATGACCCGGCAGGCCGCCTCTTGGATTTGGCCCTCAATGAGGGCGGGGCACAGCACGTGGTGATCGGCCAGCCAGGCGGTCAGATTGCCCTGATCCAGGCGGGCATTGCACAGCAGGTATTCGGACGGATCAGAAAAATGCTGGCTGCAGCGCTGCAGGGCCTGGCCCATTTGAAGGTGAAC
This sequence comes from Comamonadaceae bacterium, assembly GCA_027491035.1. GTDB lineage: Bacteria > Pseudomonadota > Gammaproteobacteria > Burkholderiales > Burkholderiaceae_C > Polaromonas. The sequence goes on from JAIXWZ010000084.1 coordinate 3,956, forward strand.
GCGATCGGTCAGCTGGGTCGACAGAAGGTACTGCGCAATTTGGCGGTTGGCCAAAATGACGATGCCGCACGCCAGGAAGATCTGTATGAACAGGCGCAGTTTGAATGACTTACGCATCGCTGCCTTGCAGTTTCATGCGGTAGCCCACCCCCCGAACCGATTCAATGGTCACGCCGTGCAGTTCGGTGCCCGCCTCCATCTTGCGCTTGACGCGCTGCACGCACACGTCGACCACATTGGTTTGCGGATCAAAGCCGATGTCCCAGACCTGCCGCAAAATTTGCTGCCGTGAAAAGATGTTATCGGGCGAGCGCATGAGCAATTCAAGCAGGCGGTATTCGCGCGTGCTCAGCGCTGCCGATCCATCGTCCCACGACACTTCGCGCTTGACGCGGTCGAGCTTGAGGCCGCCCACTTGTAAATTCGATGCTGTGGTGCCGTCCCGGCGGGCGACCAGCACCTGGGCGCGTGCAATCAACTCTTCGACGAAAAAAGGTTTGGGCACGTAGTCGTCGGCGCCGACTTCAAAGCCCCTGAGCCGATCTTCGAGCTCGACTTTGGCACTGAGGATGACCACCGGGGTCGAGGAGCCGCTTTGGCGCAGGGTCTGCAACACCTCGATACCGTCTTTGACGGGCAGCATCAGATCCAGAATGACCACGTCATAGTGCTCACCACTGATGCGCTGCAGGCCCTGCTCGCCATCGGGGGCATGGGTGACCTGATGACCGGCCGCACCAAAGCCCTTGGTGACGAAGTCAGCAATGCGCTGTTCGTCTTCGACCAGGAGAACCTTCATCTCCAACCCTACTCCAGCGGGACGGCGGCCCCGGTTACCGTTGCCGCAGTTTACGGGTATTGCGGCTCGAGCAGGCGGTGTCGGCTCGGGGGCAAGGCCCGATTTCAGACCATCGAGAAAACCACCTCCTGCGCTCCTTCCCAAAGCACTTTGCGGCCGATTTCGGGCAGGTGTTCCCGGCCTTCGACCACCGTCAGAAAGTGGTTGCCGGCGAGCTGGCCGAGCTTGCTCGAGAAGCTGCACGGCCCGTAGGCCATGATGATCTCGGTCTCGCTGTAGCCGCCGGGGTAGAACAAGATGTCACCGATTGAAGGGTGGCTGGTGTGGTTCTCAAAGCCTACCCCCAGCGACCCGTCGCCCAGGGGCACCCATACGCCTTCACCGCTCCAGCGCACGTGGATGAATTTTTGCTTGTAGGGCAGCAGCTTGAGGAAGGCGGCCACAGTTTGGGGCGCCTGGGGGTGGGCGCGGGCCATCAGGCGATGGCCGGCCACGTCGATGGCAATGTGAGGGGTGGTCATGAGATGTGGGGGCTTTGGGGGGATCAGGCCATGGCCATTTCGGATTTGCGCTGGCTCCAGCCGGTCATGCGCCGCTCGATGAAGGACGAGATGGCATACAGCGAGATGCCCAGCCCCGCTAGGATGAACAGGCCGGCAAAGACCATGGGCACGTCGAAGTTGCCGCTGGCGATCATCATGACGTTGCCAATGCCGCGGTTGGCGGCCACCGTCTCGGACAGCACGGTACCCACAAAGGCCAGGGTGATCGCGATCTTGAGTGAGGCGAACAGGTATGGCAGTGAACGCGGCAAGCCCACGTTCCACAGCAGGTCGCGCTTGCTTGCACCCAGCACTTTGAGCACGTCTTCGAGTTCGGGCTCGGTCGAGGCCAGACCGGTGGCCACATTGACCACCACGGGGAAGATGCTGATGACTGCCGAGGTCAGGATGGCCGGGACGGTGCCGGCGCCGAACCACACCACAAAGATGGGCACGACGGCGACCTTCGGGATGCTCGAAAAACCCACCAGCAGCGGGTAGGCCACGTTGTAGGCTAGCTTGGAGGAGCCGATCAGCATGCCCAGCACGATGCCCACGGCCACGCCGATGCCAAAGCCGACGACGGTGGTGTAGAGCGTTTGCGCGGTGTGCGGCCACAGCAGCGGCATCTTGGTGATCAGCACCGTGGCAATTTGACTGGGCTTGGGCAAGATGAGGCTGGAGACGGCAAACGCCGTACAGACCACCTCCCAGATCAGAAAGAAGCTCACCAGCGCCAAAAGCGTGAGCAGGTTTTGTTGTGTCGATGCGGACAGCTTGCTCATGCGGTGACTCCTTCGGACCGTGCGTGGGCGATGCGTAGCCTCAATTGCTGGACCAGTTCGCTAAATTGGGGCGCGTAGCTCATCTCGACGGTGCGCGGCCGTGCAAAAGGCACGGGGCAGTCTTCAATGATGCGCCCGGGCCGCGAAGACATGACGCAGATGCGCGTGGCCAGGTAGGCCGACTCGCGCAGGTCGTGCGTGACCAGCAGCACGGTAGGGCGGGTCTTGATCCACAGCTCTTGCATGATGGCCCACAGCTCTTCCCGGGTGAACTGATCGAGCGCGCCAAAGGGCTCGTCAAGCAGCAGCAGCTGGGGCTCATGGATGAGGGCGCGGCACAAGGATGCACGCTGCAGCATGCCGCCCGAGAGCTGCCAGGGGCGCTTGTCGGCAAATCCCTTGAGCCCGACCTGGGCCAGCAGAGCGTCGGCGCGCTCGGCAAACTCACCATTTCTCTTGCGCGCGTAGTCCTGCCGAAAGGGCTCGACGATCTTGAGCGGGATCATGACGTTCTCGCGGATGCTCAGCCAGGGCAGCATGGTCGGGTTCTGGAAGGCCAGACCCAGCCGTATGCCAGAGGCAAATGCATCGCGCTGGCCGGCTGCGCCAACCTCGCGTCCGCCCACCACCACCGCGCCGGCGCTCGGCCTCAAGAGTCCTGCCACCAGCTTGAGGATGGTGGACTTGCCGCAGCCGCTGGGCCCGACCAAGGCCACAAAGTCGCCCTTCGCAATGCTCAGGTCGGTGCTCTCTAGCGCCACCGTGCCGTTGGCGTATTGCAGGCTCACGCCTGAGAGTTCAATCAGCGGCGTGCTCATGACTGGCTCTCGTGGGCGCTGGCCTTGACGATGGCCCCGCTGTAGTGCTCGGTATTGCGCGGCTTGGGGGTGGGCATCTTCTGGATGGGCTTGATGTTGCGTCCCCAGCCGGCGGCGTCAGTCACTAAATGGCCGTCGCGCATCACGAAGCGGCCGCGCAGCAGGGTGTGGATGGGGTAGCCCTGCACGCTGCGGCCATGCCAGGGCGAGATCTTGCTGATGCTTTGCAGCCGGCCTTGCGACAAGGTGCCGGCGCGGGCCATGTCCACAAAGGCGATATCGGCATGGGCGCCCACGGCAATCACCCCTTTGGTGCCGTACAGGCCCCAGGCCTTGGCCGGATTGACCGAGCTCCACTTGACGTAATCCATCAGGCTGGCGCGGCCCTTGTTGATTTCGGTCAGCATCAAGGGCATTTGGGTCTCGACGCCCGGGAAGCCGCAGTCGCACTCCCAGATGTTGGCCCGGGTCTTTTCTTCGGGCGTGTGGGGCGCATGGTCGGTGGCAATCATGTCGAGCACGCCTTCGACCAGCGCATCCCACAGCGGCTGGTTGTGCCGCGGCTCGCGGATCGGCGGGTTGACTCGCATCACGCCGGCGAGCTTGCGCATGTGCTCGGTGTTGAGCAGCATGTACTGGGGGCAGGTTTCAGCGGTGACATCGACCCCACGGGCCTTGGCCTGGCGCAGCAAAAACAGCGAGTCGGCCGCGCTGTGGTGGGCAATGTGTACCCGAGCGCCGGTCCATTCGGCCAGGGTCAGCACCCGACCGATGGCTTCGATTTCTGCCACTGCTGGCCGCGCGTCAAGGTGGGCCAGCGGATCGATTCGGCCGGCGGCCTGCAACTGCCCCTGCCGGCGCGCCATGATGGAAGAGTTTTCTGCATGGACCACGGTGCGTATGCCCAGCGGCGCCAGGATCTCAAAGCCTTCGAGCAGGGCGCCGTCGGTGGGCGCGGGCAGGTTGCCGAAGGTGTTGCCGACAAAGGCCTTGAAGCTGCTCACGCCGCCTTCGAGCAGTTGCTCGAGGTTGGCGATGGTGTCGTCGCCGAGCAGGCCATGAATGCCGTAGTCCACATAGGACGACTCCGCCGCCTTGAGCTTGAGCGCCAGCGCCTCGAGCGTGCCGGTGGGCGGGTTGGTGTTGGGCATCTCGAAGACGGTGGTGACACCGCCGCAGGCTGCGGCAGCTGAGCCGGTCTTCCAGGTCTCCTTGTGTGGGTAACCCGGGTCGCGAAAGTGCACATGGCTGTCGATGGCGCCAGGCAGGAGGAAAAGCCCGTCGGCGCGCATCTCCTGGCGTGCTGGCGGCATGCAGTCGTCGTGGCCGACGGCCACGATGCGCTCACCGGCAATGGCGACGCTGGCCGGGATGATCTGCTCGGGCGAGACCACTTGGGCGCCGCGGATGACCAGATCGACTTCTTTGGGGGCGTATGACATGGATCGTTCTTTCAGAGCATGGCCCAGCCGCCGTCGACGGGCAGGTCGACGCCGGTAATCTGGCGCGAGACATCGCTGGCCAGAAACAGGCAGGCATTGGCGACGTCGGTGTCGGTGGAGACCCGGCGCAAGGCGTAATCGGCCGCGTGGCGGGTCATGGCTTCTTCGAGGGTGATGCCCAGCTTCTCGGCCATGTTGGCGCACACCTTCTCGCGAAAGCGCGGGCCGTCGACCATGCCGGGGGCGACGCAGTTGATGTTGATGTTGTGCGGGCCCGCCTCCAGCGCGAAGCTTTTGGTGATGCCGCGCAAGCCCCATTTGGAGGCCGAGTAAGCCATGCGACCGGCGCGCCCGCGCATGCCGAAGGTGCCGCCCACATTGACCACCTTGCCGTAGCGCTGCGCAATCATGGACGGCAGCACGGCGTGCATGGTGTTGAAGCAGCCGGTCATGTTGAGTTCGACGATCTCCTGGAATTCGGCGTGGCTGGTTTCCCAACCGGTCTTGCCGATCGGGCCAGAGCCACCGGCCACGTTGACCAGCACGTCGATGCGGCCGTAGGCGGCCAGCGCTGCTTGGCCCATGGCTTCGGTCTGGGCCGGGTCGGTCAGATCGCAGCGCAGCACCTGGGTCGCCACGCCCATGGCTCGGGTCTTGGTGGCCACTTCCTCAATGGCTGCGGTGTCACGCCCGGTGAGCACCAGCTTGGCGCCTTGCTCGGCAAAGGCCAGGCTGATGGCCTGACCCATGCCCTTGGCAGGGCCGGTGATGACGACGACTTTGTCTTGGAGTTCGAGCTTCATAGTGGGGCTGTGTTCGGGGCTTTTAGAGCTTGGAGGCGCGCTCGGCGCGGGCCGGCAGGAAGCTGCGGTCAAAGATTTCGTTGTTGGCCGGCGTGCGGGGCAACTGCGCCGACTCGACCACGATGCCAATGGCGCGCCTGAGGCGGTTGTCGTCCACATCGCCCAGGCCAATGCGTGCGATTTCAGGGTGGCTCATCTCCTCGGCGATGGTGGCCAGCAGGCGCTCTTTCTCCACCGCCCGATTGAGCAGCGGCTCGCGCTTCATCACTGCGTCCATGCCCGCTTCCGGATTGGCCAGCACGTCGTTAATGCCCCTGTTGAGCGCCTTGAGAAAGCCCCGCACCGCCTGTGGGTTGTCCCGCGCAAAGCTGCGCGAGAACATGATGGTGTTGGAGTACAGGTCCATGCCGTGGTCCACATACTTGATGAAGCGCAGCTGCTTGTTGGGATCGACCCCGGTGAGCTTGGCGCTGAACCAGATGGTGTTGATGAAGCCAAAGGCCGCATCGACCTGGCCGCGCATGAGCATCTGCTCGCGCAGATTGGGCGCCATATTGGTGATATTGACTTTGGCAGCGTCGACCTTTGCGGCCTTGGCAAAGGCGGGAAAGAGTTTGAGTGCGCCGTCGTTGCCAGGTCCGCCGATGGTTTTGCCTTCCAGATCCTTGGGCGTGCGAATAGGGCTGTCAGCCTTGACCACGATGGTAAAGGGCGGAGTGTTGTAGAGCATGGAGACCGCCACCGGCGCTTCGTTGCCGCGCTTGGCGGCCAGATCGATCAGCGCGTTGATGTCGCCAAAGCCGGCGGTGTAGGCGCCAGTGGCGACCTTGCCCACCGGGGCGGCTGAGCCTTCGCCCTGGTCGATCTCCACGTCTAGGCCTTCGGCCTTGAAATAGCCTCGGTCTTGTGCGATGAAGAACCAGGCCTGCGGGCCCTGGTATTTCCAGTTCAGCACGAATTTGATCTTGGTTTGGGCCATTGCGGCGGCAGGCACCAGCAGGGCCGACAGGCACAGGGCCAGCAGTCTTGTCTTCATGATGAACATCTCCTAGATAAAGTTAAAAAAACAGGGCAGGGTTTTCATTGCAGTTGCATGGGGCCCGCGACCTGCACGCCGGCTTTGAACACCGCCAGCCGCGTCGATTGCTCCAAGATGGCTTGAGGCACGCTGTGCGCATCGATGACCATCAGGTCGGCGGCGCAGCCTGCCGCCAGGCCGTAGTCGGGCAGGCGCAGCATGCGCGCGGCGCGGGTGGTGGCCATGGACCAGAGCTTTTCCAGGCTTGCGTCGTCCAGGCCGAAAGTCAACTGAGCCAGCAGCAGCAAAGCCTTGAGCGGATCGGCATCGCCAAAGCGCACGAAGGGGTCACGCAGGTTGTCGGTGCCGCAAGCCACATTGACGCCGGCCTCCATGAGCTCGCGCACCCGGGTCAGCCGGATGCGGGTGGGTAGCACGCACACGCTGATGTCGGCCTCGCGAACGCGCTCGATCGCCTGCGCCGCCTGCGCATCGGACACCTGGGCCAGCGAGGCAATGTGCGAGACCGCCACCCGGCCCTGCCAGCCTTGTGCAATCACTTTTTCGGCCACGTAGGGCAAGGTGAAGGCATGGGCCACGTCAGCGTTGTCGAGGTGGTAGTCGATGTCGCAGTCGTGCTGGGCGGCCAGGGCGAAGGTGGCGTCGACCTGTGCCTGTGGATCTGAGGGCCACAGCGATGCGTTGACGTTGCCGCCGACGACCTTGACGCCTCGCTCCAAGGCCTGCGCCACATAGGAGCCGGCGCCGTCCTCGATCGTGCCCGGTGTGTCAAACCAGCCTTCTTGCGGGAAGGCAATGAGCTGCACATCGACCTGTGCGGCCATTTCGCGGCTGGCCTGCTGCAAGCCCTCGAGGGCGTTGAAGCCGGCCGAGCGGTCGACCTCGCAGTTGCTGCGCACCGCGACCGTGCCGTGCTGCACGCCCATGCGCAGCGCCCTGCGACCGCGCTCGGCCACATCGGCTCGGGTAAAGCTCGCCTTGATCGCCCTCACGGCGCGAATCGCCTCATCGAGGTTACGCGCGGCGCCCTGGCTGCGCTGGCTGGTCAGGCATTTGTCCAGGTGCAGGTGAGGGTCGACAAAGCCCGGCGAGACCAGGCGACCGGCTGCATCCCAGGCGGGGCCCAGGTCGCGGCCACCGCCGTCGTCTTGTGGCTCGACGCTGATGATGCGTGCGCCGGCGATGCCCACGCGCCACAAATCGGCCCGGCCGGGCAGCCGGGCGTTGCAGATGAACCAGGGATCGACCATGGGCGACTTGTCAGGTGTCATGTGAGGGCGGCGCGGCGGCTTACTTGAGATTGCGCTCGGCCTTGGGCGGCAGCGCCGCGCGGCTGAACACCTCACCGACGGCGGGCAGGCGCGACAAGCCGTAGCTTTGCGCGATCTGTGCAATGGCATTGCTCATGCGCGCGTCTTTGACATCGCCCAGGCCCAGTTCAGCGGTCTCGGCGGTCAGCACCGAGCTTTTGAGCACGTAGTTCAAGCGGCGCTTTTCGATGTCCTTGTTGATCAGCGGCTCGTTGACCGCCAGGTTGTCGATGCAGGCGTCGATGCGGCTGACGCATTCCTTGAAGCCGGTGTTGAGCGCCTTGACCAGGCTGCTGACGGCCTTGGGGTTGTCCTTGAGCAGCTTGCTCGAGACCAAAATACCGTTGCTGTAGAGGTCCAGGCCGTGGTCGTTGTAGAAGATCCAGCGGATGTCTTTGTCCGGATCGACGTTTTGCGACACCAGGTTCATGTAGCTCGTGGCGGAGAACACGGCCGATGCCGCCACCTGGCCCTGCAACATCATTTGCTCTTGCAGGTTGGGCGCCATATTGATCCAGTTGATCTTCTTTTCGTCCAGACCGTTTTTCTTGGCCAGGGCCGGGAAGATGGCCAAGGCGGCGCTGCCAGCCGGTGAGCCCAGGGTTTTGCCTTCAAGGTCCTTGAGGGTCTTGATGTCGCTGCTGGCCCGCGTGATCAGCGCAAACGGCGCGCGGTTGTAGACCATGTAGACCATCACCGGCGCCTCGCCGGGCTTGAGCGAAGCGTTTTGGATGATGGCATTCATGTCGCCGATGCCGGCCTGGTAGGTGCCCGACATGACGCGGGTCACGGCGGCGGCCGAGCCGTTGCCCTGGTCGATCTCGACATCGAGGCCTTCGGCTTTGAACAGGCCTTTGTCTTTGGCCCAGTAAATCCAGGCGTGCACGCCTTGAATCTTCCAGTCCAGCGTGAACTTGATCTTGGTCTGCGCCGACGCTTGCGTGCCGATCGCGCCGAGCAAGGCGGCGGTGGCGCACAGGCCGGCGAGGCGGCGCAGGGGGAACTTGGGCAATGCAGCGGTCATGGTCGGGCTCCTTTGGGGGTCAATGAAACAATCAGGTCCTGGGCGCTGGCGACAAAGCCGTGCAGCTTTTCCACCAGAAAAAAAATGGCCCGGCTCACATAGCTGGGCGAGGGCGTAGAGCAGGCGTCTTCGAGCAGCACGCAGTCGTAGCCGAGGAAGCCGGCGTCCTGCAAACTCGAGAAAACGCACCGGTCGGTGTTGATGCCCGCAAACAGCAAGGTCTGCAGGCCTTGCTGGCGCAGCAGGCTGTCGAGTTCGTTGTCGTAAAAGCCGCTGAGGCGGTGCTTGAAGACAGTGAGGTCTTCGGGTGCTACTGTCAGTTCATCCACGACCTGCGCGCCCCAGTGACCGGGCACCAGGCTTGGGCCTCGGTCCAGCGGAGAATGCTCGGCATAGCCCACCGCGCCCAGTTGCCCGCGGGCATCGACCTTGGCTTTGAAGCGCACGGCTGCGGGCAGGTTCAGGGCATCGGGCCGCACGCCCCAGTTGAGCCAGATCACCTGGCCGCCGGCTGCGCGCCACAGGGGCAGCAGACGGTTGAGGATGGCAATGGGTTTGCGGGTGGCCCGCATGCTCACGCCCTTCTGACCAAACCAGCCCTGCGGATGGCAAAAGTCGTTTTGCATGTCCACCACGATCAGGGCGCTGCGGCTCAGATCGATCTCGACGTGTTGGGGCCTGGCCTTGAGCCAGCAAGGCTGCGCTTTGCGCGCGGGACGCAGCAAGCTGACCCCTTCTGGCGTGAGCCGCCAAGGGATCTGCCGCTGGGCCCTGCTGGGGCGCTGAGCCTGGCCTTTGCCCCGAACTGGTGCGCCCGGCTGGGCGGCGTGCGCAGCAGGCTTGGCTTTGGTGCGCGGTTTGGGACGATCGGCTTTCATGCCGATCGACACAGCACCCCCAGTGCCAGATGGCGTTCTTTGAAGATGCCGAATTGCGCTGCTTGTGTTGCCGTCTTGGCATCGGTTGTGCTTGTCATCGCGCCCATGAACCATCTGAGATTTCTGCGTTATGTCGATGAAATCGCCCGCAGCGGCTCCATCCGGGCGGCGGCCGAGCGATTGCATGTGGCCCCTTCGGCCGTTAACCGGCGCTTGCAAGACATCGAGCAGGAGCTCGACGCGCCGATCTTCGAGCGCCTGCCGCGGGGCAAGCGTTTGACCGCTGCCGGCGAGATGTTCATCACCTATGTGCGCTCGAGGCAGGCCGAGCTCGAGCAGGTGCGCTCACGCATCGAGGAGCTCAAGGGCTTGCGCCGCGGCACGGTCAAGCTGATCACCAGTCAGGGGCTGGCCCCAAGCTTTGTGCCGCAGGCCATCGCCTCGTTTCGCCAGCTCCATCCGCAGGTCGAGTTCAAGGTTCAGGTGGGCGATCATGTGCAGGCCCTGGGCGCCCTCAGGGCGCTGGAGACCGATCTCATTTTGGTGTTCAACCTGGACTCGGAGCCCGATTTGCACCCCATCGTGTTTCACGAGCAAAAGCTGCTGGCCGTGATGCACCGCAGCCATCGACTGGCGCAGGGATCGAACTCGATCCGCCTGGCCGACTGCGCCAGCTACCCACTGGCCCTGCCCAACCGGGACACCGCCGGCCGGCAAATGCTCGAGCGCTTCTTGCTGCGCCGCTCCATTGAGCTCAAACCCATGGTTGAGAGCAACAGCTTTGAGCTGCTGCGCGGCTGCCTTTACCACCAAAATGCGCTGACCTTTCAGTTTGAAAGCGGCGCGGTGACCGATGGGGGAGAGCTGGTCACGCGGGACATCGAGGACCGTGGTTTTCCCTTGGGGCACATCCTGATGGCTCGGCTCGCAAAACGGCAACTGCCCGTGATCGCACACGCCTTTGCCGAGCATGTGCTGTCGCGCCTGGAGCGCCCGGCCGATTGAGGTCGGCCAGTCGTCAAGGGCTGCGCGCCCCCCCGCTGTTTTGTGGTCGAATCGCCGGGGGCCCCATCGCGGCCCTGGCTGCAAAAGGAGTCCATGCCATGGGAGATGTGTTGCCCCGCCTCAAGCTCGCTGCCGTGCAGGCCGCGTCGGTCCATCTCGATCGCCAGGCCAGTGTGGCCAAGGCCTGTGACTTGATCGCGCAGGCGGGCGAGCAAGGCGCCGACCTGATTGCTTTTCCTGAGGGTTTTATTCCGGCCCACCCCTGTTGGTTCACCGTGCGACCGGCCACCGACAAGATCAGTCTGGGGCTGTCTGCGCGACTGTTCCAAAACGCGGTCGTCATTCCCAGCGCGGCCACCGACGAGTTGGCCCAGGCCTGCCGGGAGGCCCGGATCACCGCCGTGGTGGGGGTGTGTGAGAAGCGGCCCGACAGCACAGGCACGATGTACAACACCCAGCTGTTCATCGGTCCCCAAGGGCAGCTGCTGGGCAAGCATCAAAAGTTGATGCCGACCCTGGCCGAGAAGCTGGTGCACACCGGCGGCTACGGCGACACGCTCAGTGCTTTCGAGACGGCTTTTGGGCGCATCAGCGGCCTGATCTGCGGTGAAAACGGCAACCCTTTGGCCGCCTACCACCTGCTTTTGCAGTATCCGCTGGTGCATGTGGCCTCTTGGCCCGCGTTTGTCTCACCCACCGCCAGCCTGGGCGACGTGATTCCCACCCTCACCCGGGGCTTGGCCGTGACCATGGGTTGCTTTGTGGTCAATTCCACCGGCGTGCTGACCCAGGAGGCCATCGACGCTTACCAAGCCGGCGAACAGGAAGTTGCGTTCATGCAGGCCCTCAAGGACAAGGGCCATGCCAGCGTGATCGGCCCATCGGGCCAGGTTCTGACCCCGAGCCTGGCCGGGGAGGGGCTGGTTTACGCCGAGGTCGATCTCAATGACATTCTGGTGCGCAAGGTCGCCATGGATTTTGCAGGCCACTACAACCGCGCCGACGTGTTTGAGTTCAGGGTGCGCTCGGAGGCGCCAGCGCATCCGAGCGCACCCTGAGGCAGCCCGCGTACAGCCCGGTATCAGCCCGCTCAAAGCCCGCGCACCGCCCCCTAAAAGCCCCTCCGAGCGCTGCGTCGCCGCCATGCAGGCGACGCGCAGCCCCGGCGATCAGCCCTGCAGCTTGCTGCCTGGGAAGGCAAACTCCCGCGGGTGCACCACCAGCCACTTGCCGTTTTGGATCTGCTTGACCCGGTTGGAGTCGTCGCCATAGTTGTTCGGCCCGTCAAAGCGCAGGCGCCCGACGATGGTGTCGACCCGGTTCTTGCGCAGCCAGTCGGCGATGCGCTTGTCGTCCAGGCTGTTCGTGCCCCTGACACCGGCTTCGAGCACCTGCCAGCCCGCGTAGCAGTTGGCAGCCTGCAGCTCAAAGGCGGTGTCGGGCAGATTGGCCTTGGCCGCGCGGTCGTTGAAGGTCTTGAACACGTCGGCGTAGGCCGGGTTGCTGGTAAAGGGCGCGTGCTGCTCGAAGGTGGTGAAGGACAGCGCGTTGGCGGCCAGCGGCGATTGGGCCATGGGGCCTGGCGTGGGGTAGAGGTGAAAGTGCAGCTTGGGCCGGTAGTCGATCTTGGCCATGGCCTCGAGCAGCTGGATGCTCTCTGGGCCAATGGAACCCACCCACAGGAAGTCCGGGTTGGCGTCCTTGATGCGCGAGGCAATCGAGCCAAAGTCGCGGTTGCCAAACTCCCACTCGAGCCAGAGCAGCTCGCGCATGCCGCGCTTTTTGAACACTTCGCGTGCACCCTGAGACATAAAGACCACCGAGGGGAACTTGCTGGTCACCAGTGCCACGGTTTGCGGCTTCTGGCCGTTGGCCGCAAAGGCGTCAAGCAGGGTGGTCGGCGAGGTGGTGCCCGGCTCGTGGCCCATGGCATAGGCCGGGAAGTGCATGTCGTACTTGGCCAGCGAGGGGATGCCAAACGAGTTGGTGATGATGAATTTGCTGTAACGCTGCGCCACGCCCATGGCGGCCAGCGAGGTGGCGGTGGCGTAGGGGCCCATCAGCAAATCGACCTTGTCGACCGTCATCAGCTGCTCGTACTGGGTGCGCGCCAAGTCGGGTCGCGACTGGTCGTCCTTCATGATCCACTCGATCGGGCGGCCCAGCAAGCCGCCGCGCTTGTTGAGGTTCTCAATGAAGATCTCGGCCGAAATCTTGTGAATGATGGCGGTGGCGGCCAGCGGGCCCGTCATCGACATGGTGCTGCCAACCCGGATGGGCTGGCCCTGCGCGCGCACCAGCGAGGGCATGCTGGCCAGGGCCATGGTCGATCCCAGTGCCTTGAGAAAGGGACGCTTTTGCATGACGGACTCCTTTGTGGAATGATTAGGGGGTGAAGATTGCTGAGCCGGATTATTGAAGGGCCGGCTCGCCACGGGATCAGGGCTATCCCGTAGTGAGGGTTATTGTTGGGCCAGGCGCTCGAAAAGCCGTTACATTGGGCGCGCAAAATGCCCCTACAGTCTTGTTAGTTTGCCTGTGATGCCGATAAAGGAGAACCCGAAATGAACGCACCCACCGAAAGCGGTCTGAAAAGCCGCTATGACGCCATCGACCTGATCACTCAGGAGGTGCTCAAGCGCTATGAGAGCACGCCCGATCCGCGTCTGCGCGAGATCATGCTCTCGCTCATCCGTCACATCCACTCGTTTGCCAAAGAGGTCAAGCTGACCTCGGGTGAGTGGCTTTACGCCATGAATTTGCTGGAGGAAACCGGCAAGTGGTGTGGTCCGGGGCGCAATGAGTTCATCATTTTTTCCGACGCCCTGGGCTTGTCGATGCTCACGGTCACGCAGGACTATCCGCGCCCGCCGCACACCACCGAGCCCACCTTGGTGGGCCCGTTTTTGCTGGAGAACGCCCCCGAATTTCCTTTGGGCGCCGACATCAGCGCGGGCGCGCAGGGCACGCCCATGTATGCGCAAGGCACGGTGCGCGATGTCGATGGCAAGCCGGTGCCCCATGCCAAGATCGATGTCTGGCATTCGGACGACCGTGGCTTGTACGACGTGCAGCAGGATCTGGAGACCAACGGGCCCTGGGCGCGCGCGCTGCTCACCGCCGATGCCAACGGCCATTACAACTTCTGGTCGGTCATGCCCGTCGATTACCCGGTGCCGCAAGAGGGCACGGCCATCATCATGCTGAGCAACACGACCGGGCGCAGCTGGCGTCCCGCGCACCTGCATTTCCGGGTGCAGGCGCAGGGTCAAAAGCCCTTGATCACGCACATCTTTGATCGCAACAGCAAGAACCTCGATGCCGATGCGGTCTTCGGTGTGCGGCCTTCCCTGATTGCCGACTTTGTGCACCAAGGCGCCGGCACGGCGCCCGATGGCAAGGTGATGAGCCGCGACTTCTACACGCTGGACTACGACTTCGTGATGGTGCCGGCCTGAGCGCCCTGCTTGATCGTTACCGGCTCAGATGACGGACGCGCTCACCGGCGCGGCCCCATCGAGCTGGAACACCACCTGGCTGCCGGCCTGTGGGAATTGGCTCTTGACCAGGCTGCCGGTGGTCACGATGTCGCCGCGGCGCAGACCCAGACCGCGAGCGGTGAGGTGATTGGCCAGCCAGGCCAGCGCGGTCAGCGGATGGCCCAGCACATCGCTGCCCTTGCCGCGTCCGACTTCCACGCCGTCGATGCAGGCCACGCCGCAGATTTGGTCGAGCCGGCTCAGCTCGGCGCCCTCGATCGGCTCACCCATGACCAGGCCAGCATTCCAGGCGTTGTCGGCCACCAGGGTCAAGATGTCCTGGCGCAAGCGGGCATAGTCGGCCCTGCGGTCGTCGACCAACTCCAGCGCCGGTACCGCCTGCGCAATGTACTGGGCAATGTCGTGGTCCCAGGGCTTGGCGCGCGCCGGCAGATCGGCCTTCATGATGAAGGCGATTTCGAATTCCAGCGCCAGACGGCCGTAGTGCGCGGCCTGTAGGCTCGCGCCGCTGGACTGGATCTGACAGGCCAGCAAATGACCGCTGATGCTGCCTTCAAACCCCACCATGGCCTGCATGGCAGCGGTGGTCAGCGCAATCTTGTAGCCTGCGGGCTGGCTGTGGAGTTCGGCGCACTTGCCGCGCACCAGGGCGTCTTGCACGGCGTAGGCACTGGCCACATCGCTCAGTGGTGCCGGCACGCTCAGTGCGGTAAAGCGCTCGCCCTGGCGGTGCTGGCGCAGCAGTTCGGCGGCCGCTTGTTCGGCCCAGGTCGGTGTCGGGCTCATAGGGGCTCCGTCTTCGATGGGGTGGGGCGTCGTGTCAGCTCATCTCGGCGGCAATTTGCTGCAGCGCCTGCTCGAACACCGCGCTGGGCTGGCCGCCCGAGATCAGGTGCCGGTCGTTGACGATGACCGCCGGCACCGCATGGATGCCCGCGTCGCGGTAGTGCGCCTGGCTGGCGCGAACCTCCTGGGCATAGCGATCGCTGGCAAGAATATTTGCGGCCTCGCCGCTGTCCAGTCCGGCGGCCTCAGCGGCTGCCACCAGAACGTTCTGCTCGTCCATGACCTGGCGGTCGCGGTGGCAGGCCACCAGCAGGGCGTGCTTGAGCGCCAGTTGCTGGGCACGCCCTAGCTCGCCGGCCCAAAACAGCAGCCGGTGGGCATTGAAGGTGTTGTAGATGCGGGCGCGGCCGTTGGCGTTGAATTGGAAGCCGACCTCGGCGCCCCGGCGGCGAATATGGTCGCGGCTTTGGGCCTGCTGCTCGGCCGTTGTGCCGTACTTGTGGCTCAGGTGCTCGCCCATGTCCTGCCCGCCCGGACCCATCTGCGGGTTGAGCTCAAAGGGCAGGAAGTGCACACTGGCGCTGATCGCCGGCTCCAGCCGGGCCAGGGCCTGCTGCAAGGCGCCCAGGCCGACGGCGCACCAGGGGCAGGAGATATC
This sequence comes from Comamonadaceae bacterium, assembly GCA_027491035.1. Taxonomy (GTDB): domain Bacteria; phylum Pseudomonadota; class Gammaproteobacteria; order Burkholderiales; family Burkholderiaceae_C; genus Polaromonas. The sequence goes on from JAIXWZ010000084.1 coordinate 19,345, forward strand.
GGAGACGAAGTCGATCTTCAGGACAACGGTCATGGTCGCGGGCCTGCCGGTTGAGGTGGACAAGGGCCCGATGGTAGCGCCGATCAAGACTCAGCCTGCTCGGGTTGGCCCAGCAGCCACCAACTGGTCTAAAGCGACAAAATATCGCGCGTCTCTCGCATGTAGAGCGTGCCGTTGCCCAGGTCGGTGACCTCCACCTCGTGGCGCACGTAGCGGCGTTCGCGCTTGATGAATTTATCGATCGCGCGCGTGGTGATGCGCACCTTGGCTCCGACCGGGATGGGCTCGATCAGCTCGGTGTCGTGATAGGTGTGGATCGAGCCGATGGCAAAAGGCTTGGTGTGATCGAACTGCACCGACAGCACGAAATGCGAGACCAGCAACGGCGGCACGATGGCTGCGCCGAAGGGCGACTCGCCCTCAATGCCCCAGGTGTTCATGCGCCAGCCTTCGTACCACGGGTTGTAGTCCTCGACCGCATCGGCGTACAAGATCACCAACTCAGGCGTGATGTGCAGATCGCGCGAGAGCTCCTGTCCTAGGTTCACCATGTCCCAGTAGGTTTGCGAGCCCGATTCGAGGGCGCCGACGAACTGGCGCACCTGGTCGATCTGTATCGCGGTCATCGGCATCAGGGCATCTGTGGCAACGGGCAGGGCGCTCATGGTGTGTTCCGGTGGGTCTATCGCGGCGGCTTCGAGGGTGAGGAGGTGGTGTGTTGCAGCGCGGTCTCAAACGCCGACATCGACTTCGATCCAGCCCACCGTCTTCTTTTCGCCGTGTTCGTTGTCGGCCCAGACATCGACCTTGAAGCGAAAGCCATGGCCTTTGGGCGTTTTCTCGCTGACGACGCCGTGTGTCGTGATGATTTCATTGGCCAGGGTGGAGGCCACATACTTGCAGACGATGCGCGCGTTGCGAAACACCTGGGCGCCGAAGTGATTGACACACATCTCGGCAATGTAGGCGCTGGACATCTCGCCAGTCTGTATGGGCGCCTTCAGGCCGGTTTCTGCGGCGTACACCGGGTCCCAGTGGTTGGGGTTAAAGCGCCCCCACAGGCGCGAGCCCATCAATTGAATCGTCGCCTTCTTTTTCACGCCCAGCAGGCGATGACCGACTGGCGTATCGATCGTGATCAGCCCCTGGCTCGGTCGTCCTTGAATGATATCTTGCATGCGTTTGGGCTCGAATTGAATGGGTGTGGGAGGGTGCTGTGGTCAGCGCGCGATTCAGTGGCCCAGCGCCTTGAGGGCGATCTGTACGAGCAGAAATTTACGCGCCCGCCCGGAGGGGGTGGCCGGGATGTCCTGCGCTGCGATGCGCAGCACATGGCGCGGCACCTTGAACCGTGCCAACCGCTGGGCGCAGTAATCGATCAGATCCTGGTCGCTGACCGGCGGGTGTTCGCGCAGCACGACGAACACCGCGCCGATCTCGCCCATGCGCTCGTCGGGGATCGGCACCACATGCGCCTGCAGGACCGCCGGGTGGGTGACCAGCAGGTCTTCGATTTCGGTGGGCATCACCAGCTCCCCGCCGCAGCGGTACGACTCCTTCGTGCGCCCGACCAGCAGAAGGTAGTCATCTTCGTCGATGCGGCCCAGATCGCCAGTGCGCAGCCAGCCGTCGGCGGTGAACGTTTGCGCCGTGGCCTGCGGCTGCTTGTAGTAGCCGCGGGTGACCCCTGGCCCCTTGGCCAGCAAATGACCCACCTGTCCGCGCGGCAAGTCCTGCTCGCTGGTCGGATCGACCACCCGGTAGGCCACCAGACGCCCGCCCAGCTCGGGCTCGCCCGCCGGGCCGGCATCTCGCAGCCTGCCATTGCTGCCGAGCAAGCGCTCAATCGGGTCATCGGGTCGGGTCACGGTGCTCGAGGCGGTGACTTCGGTCATGCCGTAGCCGGTGGTCAGCTCGCGCGGGCCCAGGTGCGTGTAAATCGCGTCCCAGATGTAGGCGGGCGACCGGCCGCCGGAGGAGATCATCGACGCCAGCCCGTGCAGAGGCTGGCCGCGCCTTTTTTGCTCGTCGATCAGCGCCAAGGTCATGGTGGGGATGAGCAAGACGTCGCTCGCGCCGTGACGCGCGATGGCATCGAGCGTATCGGCTGCATCGAATTTGAGTTGCGGCACGATGGAGCCGCCGACAAAGAGGACGGGAAGCATTCCCTCGACATAGCCGTATACGTGGTACATGGGCAGAGAAAACAGGATGCGCCGACCGTCTTCGAATGCGCGCGACCAGGCGCTGGCAAAGGCAGTGCGCAGCATCATGTCGTGGCTGAGCATGACGCCTTTGGGCGAGCCGGTCGTGCCCGAGGTGTAGATGATGTCGCAGTGGCTGTGCGGCCCCGGATGGGCCGGCATTGCCATGGGGGCCAGACCGGCGCCGAAGTCGCGCAGGTCGGCCACGTCTGCTGGCAGCGCCTGCTCATCGGTGGCCAGCACCACCACTTGGCGCAAGCACGGCAGCGTGTCGCCGCCACCGCGGCGCGGCCAGTGCGGCGCCAGCTCATCGAGAAACTGGAGGTATTCCAGCCCCCGGAACCGGTTCATGGTGATCAGCAGGACCGCATCCGATTGCTTGAGCACATAGCCGATCTCGTCGCGCCGATTGAGGAAATTGATGGGCACAGCCACTGCGCCCACGCGGGAGATGGCCAGCTTGGTGGCGACAAACTCGGGCTGATTGCCCATCAGCAAGGCAACATGGTCGCCGGGCCGAACGCCGGCGGCCAGCAGCCCAGAGGCCAGCCGGCGCGACCACTGACCGATGTCGCGATAGCTCAGGGTCTGGTTGTCGGTGATGACATAGGGCCTGGCCGCAAACAGCGCTTCGGTGTCATCAAACAGCTCGTGCAGCGCCTGCGGTCGCCAAACGGGGAAACGCTGGCGCAAGGCGTCCTGACGCGCCGAGATGCTGGGCAGCGGCGTCAACGGATTGAAGGCCGCATGGCCCGTCACCGTGGATGGGGAAGAAAAGGGCTGGATCATGCTGCGAGGCGCTTGCTTGGAGGTGCAGTATATTACTGGCCAGTAGGAATGTCTACTTTCATGTAAGTGCGCGTGCAGTCGGTGGCCTCAGGCGGGGCGGCATGAACCCCTGACCTAAAATTGGCTTGTTAAAGTTCTGCAGGCGCCCGGGGGCGGTTGCTCACCCAAATGCGCGGTCGATGCGGGGTGGGCAGGACGGTCAATCGGATTCGAAACAAAGGAGTTCAGCGATGGCAATCGAACGTGTGGGGGTGATCGGCTCGGGCACCATGGGCAACGGCATAGCGCAGGTGTGCGCCGCTGCAGGCTTGTCGGTGGTGATGGTAGATGTGTCGCAGGCTGCCCTGGAGCGCGGCATCAAGACCATCGCCGGCAGTCTGGATCGGCAGGTGCGCAAGGGCACGATCGATGAGCTGGGCAAGCAGCAGGTGCTCGGTCGCATCCGCAGCACAACAGACTATGCGGATCTTGCGGGTGCCCACCTTGTCATCGAGGCGGCCACCGAGCGGCGCGAGCTCAAGCTAAGCATCTTGCAGCAGGTCGAGGCCATCGTTGCTGATGATGCGGTGATCGCCACCAACACCTCGTCGATCTCGATCACCGAGCTGGCGGCGGTGCTTAAGAGATCGGACCGGTTCATTGGCACTCATTTTTTTAACCCGGTGCCGGTCATGGGCTTGCTCGAGCTCATTCGCGGGCTGCAGACCTCCGACGACACCCACCGCAGCATGCTCGACTTTGCCACCGTGGTGGGCAAGACGGCGGTGACGGCCCGCAACTCGCCCGGCTTTGTGGTCAACCGAATCCTGGTGCCCATGATCAACGAGGCGATTTTTGTGTTGCAGGAAGGACTGGCCTCGGCGCAAGACATCGATGCTGGCATGAAACTCGGATGCAACCACCCGATCGGACCGTTGGCCTTGGCCGACATGATCGGTCTGGACACCTTGCTGGCGGTGATGGATGTCTTCTACGAGGGCTTTAACGACTCCAAATACCGCCCCGCGCCCCTGCTCAAGGAGATGGTGGCAGCCGGCTGGCTGGGCCGCAAGAGCGGGCGAGGCTTCTACAGCTACTGAAGCCCCCACGACCTCGCCAGCGAGCCCGGGTGGGCTCGCTGGTCCGATCTTGACTCAAAAAATACTCGTGCGTAGCTAAGTCTACTGATTAGAATACAGAGCCTGTCGACTTGAAAACGGCCATGCTAAATGGCGCTGGAGGATGTTTTGACGCAATTCGATGCGGTGATCGTCGGTGCGGGATTCGCCGGGCTGCGCGCGCTCTACAGCCTGCGCGCTATGGGCAAGCGTGTGTGCGTGCTCGAGGCCAGCGCCGATGCAGGTGGGGTTTGGTATCACAACGGCTACCCAGGCGCACGCTGCGACGTCGAGAGCTACGATTATTCGTACAGTTTTTCGCCCGAGCTCGAACAGCAATGGCGTTGGACTGAGCGCTACGCCACCCAGCCCGAGATCCTGCGCTACATCGCTCATGTCGTCGAGCGTTTTGATTTGCGACGCGATATTTTGTTCAACACGCGCATGCGCAGCGCCTGCTACGACGAAGCCGGCGCGCGCTGGTGCATCAGTGCGCAAGACGGCCGCCAGTGGTGGGCCAGGGCGCTGATCATGTGCGTCGGTCAACTCTCGACCACCAAGAGTCCGAGCTATCCTGACCAAGACAAGTTTCGGGGTCGGGTCATCCACAGCGGCCTGTGGCCCAAGGAGCCTATCGACTTTTCCGGTCAGCGGGTGGGCATCATTGGTACCGGTTCGTCGGGCATGCAGATGACCCCGGTCATCGCCGAGCAGGCTGCTCATCTGACGGTCTTTCAGCGCACCGCCAACTACAGCATTGCGTCGGCCAATGCACCGGTGTCGGACGAAGAGGACCGGCGCATCAAGGCCAGCTATCGCCAAAGGCGCGAGCAGGCCTGGAACTCACCCAGTGGTCTGGGCTTTGTGCCCAACAAGCAGTCGGCCCTGCAGGCCACGCCCCAAGAGCGCGAGCAGGTCTATGAGCAGGCGTGGCGGCGGCTGGGTTTCGGTTTTGCGCTGGCCTACCATGACATCTTGCTCAATCAGGCGGCCAACGACACCGCGGTCGATTTCATTACCCGAAAGATTGCGGCCATCGTGCACGCCCCCGTGCTGCGCGACAAGCTCACGCCCCGCGGGCACCCGTTCGGTGCGCGTCGTCCATCGGTCGACAGCGGCTACTTTCAGGCCTTCAATCGCGACAATGTGGAGCTGGCCGATCTGCGCCAGTGGCCCATCGTGGCCTTTACCGAACAGGGCATCCGCACGCAGGACCGTTTGCACGAGCTCGACGTGGTCATCTTTGCCACCGGCTTTGACGCGTTCACCGGATCCCTGCTCAGGCCCGAGATCAAGGGGCGGGGCGGCTTGACCCTGGCCCAGAAGTGGTCCGCAGGCCCGCTGACCTTGTTTGGGCTCGCGGTCGCAGACTTCCCCAATTTCTTCATCGTCGGTGGGCCCGGCAGCCCGTCACTGCTGAGCAACGTGCTGGTGTCCACGGAGGAGCAGATCGATTGGCTGGTGCAGTTGCTGCGCCACATGGACGCGCACGAGCAAGTCGAGTTCGAAGCCAGGCACAGTGCCGAGCACGCCTGGGTCGAGCACGTCAACGAGCGCGCCCGGCAAACCCTGTATCTGAGTACCGATTCGTACTACAACGGGGCAGAAGTTGCGGGCAAGCCCAGGGTGTTCATGCCGTACTCCGGAGGGGTGCGCGGTTATCGCCGGCTGCTCCAAAACTGCGCGGCGCGCGCTTATGAGGGCTTTGACTTGCGGGGCCAGCCCGCGGCCGCTTGCGCCGATGCGCGGCCCCAGTCCGCAGCGCCGCCGCACGGGTAGACTCATGTCCATGAGCAAAGGTTCAAGACCCATGGGTTCTACGCGCGCCGCCAGCAATGAGCGCGCTGTGGTGGCGGGTGCTGCAGTCGATGTGCCATCCACTGGCGACATCCGCGATGCGGTCTGGCGCCTCAAGAGCGAGCGCATCGTGGCCGCAGCGGTTGACCTGTTTTACAAGCAGGGCTACAGCAAGACCACGCTCGACCAGGTGGCTCAGGCCATTCACGTCACCAAGCCTTTTATTTATTCGCACTTCAAGTCCAAGAACGACTTGCTGGCGGAGATCTGTTCGCGGGCGATTCGGGTTTCGCATGAGGCGCTCAATCGGGTGTTTGCTGCCGAAATCTCGCCCACTGAAAAGCTCTACACGATCGCGCGTGACTTCATGCTCACGGTGCTGCAGCACCAGGCGCATGCGGTGATTTACAGCCGCGAAGAAAAAGAACTCACGCTCGAGGACCGCAATGCCATCAACGCCCTGCGCCGCGGCTTTGACCGGCGCTTTGCCAGCTTGCTCGAAGAAGGTGTGGCCAGCGCGGAGTTCACGGTTGAGGATGTGCCGCTGACGGCCCTGGCCATCGGCGGTATCGTCGGCTGGGCACCGGTGTGGTACCGCCCGGGCGGTCGCTTGAGCCAGGTCGAAGCATCGGAGCGGGTCGCTCTGCTGGTGCTGGCCATGGTCCAGGCCAAGGGGCTCAAGCGGCGCAAGCCCAAGGGGTTGTTGCCCTTGCCGTCTGCGCGCCCTTGAGCTTGTGATCTGGCTGCCGGCGTCTTCAGGCGCCGAGGTAGGCGGCGATCACTGCCGGGTCGTTTTGCACCTGGGATGGCGTTCCTTGGGCGATCTTCTTGCCGAAGTCCAGAACCACGATCTTGTCGGAGATGTCCATGATGACCGGCACGTCGTGCTCGACCAGCAGAAAGCTCACGCCCATCTCAGCGCGAACGCGCTGGATCAATTCGCTCATGGCGGTCTTCTCGGCACTGCTCATGCCGGCCATGGGTTCATCCAGGAGCACGAGCTTGGCTTTTTGCATCAGCGCGCGGCCGAACTCGATTTGCTTTTGTCGCCCGTAGGGCAACTCGCCTGGCAGCAGGTGGGCGCTGTCGGCCAGCCCCAGGTAGTCAAGGACCGTGTAAGCCGCTTCTAGGCCCTCGCGCTTTTCTCGTCTTGCCGCAGGGGTCAGAAACGCGCCTTGCAGCAAACCCGAAGAACCTTGCAGATAGGTCCCCACCAGCAGGTTGTCGATGACGCTCAGGCCGCCAAAGAGCGCCAGGTTCTGAAAGGTGCGCGCAATGCCCTGACGGGCCACTTGATGTGCGGGCAGGGCGGTGATGTCGCGGCCGTCGAACTCGACCTGCCCACCGGTGGGTCGGTACATGCCGGTGACGCAGTTGAACAAGGTGGTCTTGCCGGCACCGTTGGGGCCCATCAATGAGGTGATGGATCCGCCATCGAGCGTCATCGTGACCCGATCGAGCGCGGTCAGGCCCTGAAACTGCATCAGCAGGTCCCGGATTTCCAGCAGTGGCCGGCTCATGTCTTGACTCCTTCTCGCGCCGCGCCCAGATACGACTCCCGAACCAGATCGCTGGCAGCCACCTCGCTGGCCGTGCCTGATAGCGCGATGCGTCCACGCTCGAGCACATAGGCGGTGCTGGCAAAGTTCAGTGCCAGATGGGCGTTTTGCTCGACCACCAAAATAGAGGCGCCCAGCGTCTGCCCGACTTTTTGCAATTGCTTGTAGATCGCGCTCACGATCAGCGGGGCCAGGCCGAGTGAGAGTTCATCGACCAGCAGCAGCCGAGGCTCGGTCACCAGGGCGCGTCCGAGCGCGAGCATCTGCTGCTCGCCGCCGGAGAGCCAGCCCGCGGCCTGGGTTCGCCGCTCGAGCAGACGCGGAAAGAGTTCATACACCGCATCCAGACGCCGCTTTTCGCTGGCTTTGGGCAGCACAGCAGCGCCCACCCGCAGGTTGTCTTCGACGCTCAACTGCTTGAAGACCAGCCGGCCTTCGGGCACCTGCCCCATGCCCATGCGCACCAGCTTGTGCGCCGGCAGTCCCATGATGGACTGGCCGTCCATGTGGATGCTGCCTCCGGTGATCTGCCCGTTGTGCAGCGCCAGCAAGCCGGAGACGGCACGGATCAGGGTGGTCTTGCCCGCCCCATTGGCACCGAGCAGAGCCACCACCCCGCCCTTGGGGATGGTCAGGTTGACGCCCTCGAGCGCCAGACCCTTGCCGCCGTAACTCACCGATACATCACGCAACTGCAAAGCGGGGTTCATGAGCGCCTCCAGCGAGCCGCCAGGCGGGCTTTGAGCCGGCTGGCCATGCCGGCGATGCCCCAGGGGGCAAAAATGAGCAGCACGATCACCAGCGAGCCGAAGATCGCTTGCACCAACTGTGGCTTGTGGTCTACAAGCACGCTGCGCAGCAGGCCGGTGGTGTTGCCCGCTTGTGCGGTCAATCCGTTGATGATGGCCGGCAGCAGCAGCCACACGGCGGCGCCGACAACGGCTCCAGGCAAAGAGCCCATGCCGCCGATGATGATCATGGCGATGAACTGGATCGCGAACTGGATGCCGAAAAACTCTGAGGTCACATTGCTCAGGTAGTAGGCAAACAGGGCGCCACCGACGGCGGCGATGGACGAACTCAGGGCAAATGCTTTGAGGCGCAGGAAGCGCACATCGATGCCATTGGCCGTTGCCGCCAGCTCATGGTCGCGCATGGCTTGCATCGCCCGGCCCTCACGCGTTTGCAGGCTGTTGTGCAGCAGCCAGTAGACGGCAATCACCAGGGGCAGCAGAAAGAAATACCAGCGTATCGGCGTGTTGATGTCCCAGCCTCCCAGGGAGGCGCCCTTGTAGGGCACACCGACGACGTCGAAAAACTTGAACTGATACTCCATGAAGGCGAACACCACCAGGTAATGCATCGCAAAGGTCGACAGCACGAAGTAAAGGCCCCGCACCCTCAGCGAGGGCAGCCCGGCAAGCAGTCCGGCAACCGCTCCGCAAAGCGCCGCTGCGGCCAGCACGGCCGGGAAGGGCCATCCCCATTGCGAACCGGTCACCGCAGCGCTCATGGCGCCGACCGCGTAAAAGGCAGCATGGCCGATGGAGATCAGGCCGGCCGATCCGGTCAGGTAGTTCAGCGACAGCGCGCCGAGCATGGTGATGAGCATCAGGTTGACCTGGCTCAGCCCGATGTTGAGCAGCTGCATATTGGACAGGCGGTGGCCCAGGATCTGCCGCTCGGTCAGCAAGATGGGCAGATAGATCAGGGCTGCAATCGCCAGGACGAGCCACAGCCAGCGCAATGGGCTGCGAGGTGACTCTGCGCTTGCGCGGGGGGCAGGAGGTGCGGCGGTGGCCATGGTTGCGGGTCTCCTCAAGACTCAGACGCGGCCGAGCTCGCGCTGGCCAAACAGCCCCCAGGGCCTGACCATCAAGATGAGCAGCAGCAGGGCGTAGACCAAGATGTCGCTCGATTTGGGCGAGATGTAGGATGCTGACAGTTGCTCGATCACACCGACGAGCAAGCCGCCGATGATGGCGCCCGGTATGCTTTGCATCCCGCCGATCACCACCGCCGGCAACGCCAGCAGACCGATGTGCTCTAGCTCGGGCGAGACGATCTGCAGCTGGCCCAGAAACAGGCCGCCGATGGCCGCCAGGCCGGCGCCGATGGCCCAGGCCAGGCGGTTCATCACCTTGACGTTGACGCCCGAGACCAGTGCGGCCTCATGTCCGTCGGCGCTTGCGCGCATCAGCAGGCCGATGGAGGTGAACTTGAAGAAGGCGCCGAAGGCGGCCATGCACAGCCAGCTCACCCCGGCGGCCACCAGATGCAGTTGCGAGACGCGCACCTCGCCGATGATGAACACGCCCGTGGGCATGGGCGTGGTCAGCGTGCGCGCTTGCAGACCGTAGAGGATCTCGATGACCGCGCGCATGACGATGGACAAGGCGATGGTCAGCATGATGATTGAGAGCATCGGCCGACCCGACAGGGGCTGGATGAGGAAGATGTGGATCACCACGCCCAGCAGGGCGGCCGCCGCGATGATGGCCGCTACGGCCAGCGGGAAGGGCAGGCCCAGCAGGCTGATGGTGGTCACTGCAAAGTAGGCACCGAAGGCAACGAACATGCCTTGCGCGAAGTTGAAGACATCGGTGGCCTTGAAGACCACCGCAAAACCCAGGGCCACCAGCCCATAGATGCTGCCCAGCGCAATGCCGCTCAGGAGAACTTGTATGAGCATGATGGGACCCTGGTTTGGTGGTTTACTTCATGAACTTTTCGTAATCGGCGAATTCGCCGAACGAGACATAGCGCTTGGCAGCGTAGTCGTAGCCGATCATCCGAAAACGCGAGGGCCCGGCATGATCGTTGGGCGTAAAGACGATGGGCGCGGACAGGCCGTTGGTGTTGACGGTAAAGCCCTTGTTCATCGCCTCGACCAGCTTGGCGCGGGTGGGCTGCGGGCCGGCCAGTTGCAGCGCCTGTGTGGCCATTTGTCCGACGACCCAGCCGGCCACGTAATTGATGTCTTCACGCATGGCGGTATGGTTGTACTTTTCAGCCGCCGCCATCATCTCCCTGTTTCCGGCCGACTGATCGGCGCCGCCCGGCGTAAAGCAGCTGATGACGTTGTAGTTGGGGCCTGCATCCGGTCCGATGGCCGCGTAGATCTGCGGCGACATCAGGTACGAAATGCCGAAGGCGGGAATCTTCAGGCCGTATTGATGCATGCCTTTCATCGTGAGGATGGCGGTGTTGCTGACGCCGTAAATCGTGATGAAGTCCGGTTTCTGCTTGATGATCTCGAGCACCTGGGGCGTGACGTCGGCGGCTGTGATTTTCATGGTCACCAACGACGAGGTGCCGCCGTATTTCTTGACCGCGTCGGCGATGAACTGCGCGTACTCGACGCCGCCGGCGGTCTCGATTGAGACCACCATCACCTTGGGGTTCTTGATCTTGAGCTTCTCGGCCATGTAGCCCACGCCCGCTTTGGCCATTTCGGGGAAGGTACAAAAGCCGCCGTAGACCAGCGGCGAGACCGGCTCAGACAGCAGTTTGGTGTGCGTGTAGGTGCCCACGATCGGGATCTTGCCGCCGCGGATGGTGGGCGCCAGCGAGACTTGCGAGCTCGACGAGCCCATGCCTGAGATGGCCAGCACCGGCGTTTGCGTACTCAGCTTTTCATAGTTGATCTTGTCTTGCGCCGGGTTGAAGCGGCTGTCTTCTGCCAGCACGTTGATGCGCCGGCCGTGGACGCCACCTTTTTCATTGACGGTGCGCACATAGGCTTGAAAGCCATTGGTCCAGATGCCTTGCGAGCCCGAGGCTGGCCCGCTGAGGTCCATCATCACGCCCCAGTCGACGCGGTCCTTGTACACGCCCTCGGCGGGCATCTCGAATTGCGCCTGGGCGCTTGCGGCCAGGGTCACTGCCGCGGTGGCCAGCAGCAGCTGACGACGCAGCGCGCTGGGCTGTGGGGTGGGAGTCTGTCTCATGGTTAATCCTCCAGGGTTGATGGTCAATGGCGCGAGTCGACGGCCTGATGCACTTTCTCATCAGGCCGAAGGGGAACTCGCCGTGGGCTGCCGCTCAGCGGCCTTGGGCGAGGAAAAATCAAAGCCTTCGTAGCCTTTCCTGACCACCTCCTCGCACCGGGCGACGTAGGTGGAAAACCCGCCGATGTAAGGCAGGAAGACCTTGGGCTTACCAGGAATGTTGGCGCCCATGTACGAGGAGTTGGCGGTCACGAACAGCGTGCCTGCGGCCACTTCTTGCACATGGCCCACCCAGCGATCCTGGGCCGCTTGCTGGGGGTCGATGCGTGTGTGGCCTTGCTTTTGCATGAAGGCCAAGCAGTCGGCAATCCACTCGACATGCTGCTCGATCGAGATGATCACATTGGTCAGGATCGACGGGCTGCCGGGCCCAGTGATGGTGAACAAATTGGGAAACCCCACCGTCATTAGACCCAGGTAGGAGGTTGGTCCGGCCTGCCACAGTTGCTTGAAGGTGCGGCCGTGTTCGCCCACGATGTTCAGGCGCTCGAGCGCACCGGTGACCGCATCAAAGCCAGTGGCAAAGACCATGGCGTCAAGCTCAAGGCGCTGGCCGCCGGTGAGGGCGGCCGTCGCATCGAAGCGCTCGATCGGCGTCTTGCGCAGATCGATCAGCTTGACGTGGGGCAGGTTGTAGGTCTCGTAGTAGCCGGTGTCCACGCCGATCCGTTTGGTGCCGATCGCGTGGTCATGGGGCAGCAGCTTTTGCGCCACTTCTGGGTCGTGCACCGCCTGGCGGATCTTGTCGCGCACGAAATCGCCCAGCAGCTCGTTCGATTGCCGGTTGGTGAAGGTGTCGCTGAAGGAGTGTGCGAAATTGGTGCCGCCCTTGCGCCAGCGCCGCTCCATTTCCTCTAGGCGCTCCTGTGGCGTCATCTCCAGAGCCGACTGTGTGCCGTAGTCATACATGATGGCCGAGCGGGTGCTGCGCGCCTTGGCGCGGTACTCGGGGTAGTGTTGCAGCCAGTCTTGCTGGTGGGCTGGATCGATCGGCCCGTTCCAGGCCGGCACACTGAAATTGGGAGTGCGCTGAAACACGTAGAGCTGTTTGGCCTGCTTGGCCAGTTGCGGGATGGCCTGGATGCCCGAAGCGCCTGTGCCCATAACGCCCACGCGCAGCCCGGTGAAGTCCACCGGCGTCTTGGGCCAGCGCCCTGTGTGATGGATCCTGCCTTTGAAATCCTCAAGCCCCTCAATGGCCGGCAGCCGAGACTCCGACAGGCAGCCGGTGGCGGTGATCAGAAATTGAGTGCTGACCTCCTGCCCGTGTTCGGTGCGCACCCGCCAGCGTTGTTGCGCCGCTTGCCACTGCCCGCCCACGATGCGCGTGCTCAGCGTGATGTCGCGCCGCAGATCAAAGCGGTCCGCCACATGGTTGATGTAGCGCAGGATTTCCTCTTGCGCCGGGTAGCGCTCGGTCCATTGCCATTCCTGCTGCAACTGGGGCGACCAAGAGTAAGAGTACTGCATGCTGTCGACATCGCAGCGTGCGCCGGGGTAGCAGTTCCAGTACCAGGTCCCGCCGACGCCGTCGCCCGCCTCGAACAGGTGTGCGCGCAGCCCCTGCAGGCGCAGGCGGTGCAGCATGTACAGGCCGGCAAAACCGGCGCCCACGACAACGGCGTCGTAATGCGTGTTCGAGGTTTGATGCTGTGTCATGGGCAAGCGATAAGGCCGATCTGGTGATGGGGTGGAGGGTTGATGGACGTGGCGAGTTCTTAACCGTGGTGCAGTGCGTGACCGACCCACTGGCACACGAAGTTGGACATCAGCACGGCGGCCTTGACCATCTTGCCGTGGGTGAGCACACCGTGCATGTGATCGCTCAGGTGCAGGTGAGTCAGGGCCACACCGGCCGCCTCCAGTCGTTGGGCATAGTCGCGCCCCTCCTCGCACAGCGGGTCGTGTGCTGCGGTCAGCACCAGGGTTTTGGGCAGCCCGCTCAAGGTCGACGCGAAGGCGGGCGAGGCTTTCCAATGGCTGCGGTCCTGCGCACGGGGCGTGTACAGACCGATGAAGTAGTGCATGGTCTTGTCGGTCAACGGCACGCCGGCCGTGACCCGTTGGTAGCCCTGCGAGGAGGCCGTCAGGTCGGTCACCGGGTAGATGAGGGCCTGCATCTTGCACGGCGGCAACTCGCCTTCGCGAGCCATCAGGGCCAGCACCGCCGCCAGATTGCCGCCCGCGCTGTCACCGGCCACCCCGATTCGGCTGGCGTCGATGCGCAGATGCTCGCAGTGGCTGTGGACCCAGCGCCAGGCGGCAGCGCTGTCGTCGATCGCCGCTGGGTAAGGATGCTCCGGGGCGAGCCTGTAATCGACCGACACCACGCAGATGCCCGCCTGATTGGCCAATTGCCGGCACAGCCGGTCGTGGCTGTCGAGGTTGCCGATGACCCAGCCGCCTCCGTGCAGGTAAACGGCGCAGGGCAGGAGATCGTGCTCGCCGGTGCCGACGCCCCGGTAGATGCGCAGCCCCAGCAGCGCCTGCTCGGTCTGGATCTGGACGTCGCGCACGCTGGCCACTTCCTGGGCCGGCGGCTGCAGGATGTCCCAGGTCAGCGCATAGGCTTTGCGGGCCTGTTCAGGGCTGAGGGCCTCCAACGGCGGCTTGCCCGCCTGGCGGCCGAGCTCGAGCAGGCGGGCAAGGTCTGGATCGTAGGCGGGCATGGGGCTGGGCTCCTGCGTCAAAAACAGTGTGGCTTCAGGGGCGCTCGTAACCGGGGCGGGGAATGGTGGCCATGACCGATCGCGCAAAGCCGCCATCGACGGTCAGGTCCTGCCCGGTGATGTATTGGGCGCGGTCACTGGCCAGAAAAAGCACCGCCTGCGCAATGTCCTGGGGCTGGCCGATGCGGCCCAGTGGGATGGCCCCGCTGCGCCTGCGCACGATCTGCGGATCGGTGTGAAAAGGAGCCGTCATCCCGGTTTCGGTCAGTCCGGGGTTGACGGTGTTGCTGCGGATCCCGTGCGGCGCCCATTCGAGCGCCAGCTGGCGCGAGAGCATGGACACGCCCGCCTTGGCCACACTGTAGGCGCCGCCGTAGGGGGTTGCGTGATCGGCAGCGATGGAGGCGATGTGCACCAGCGCCCCGCGCTTGTGCTGGCGCATCTGCCGGCCGAAGGCCTGGGCGCATAGGAAGTAGGCTGTCAGATTGACCGACATGACCTGGTTCCACAGGGCCAGTGGCAGCTCGTCGAGGCCGCCCGGCCGCAAAATGCCTGCCGCATTGACCAGCACCGTGCAGGGCCCGAGCTCGCGCTCACAGCGCTGCGCTGCCGCAGCCACCTGGTCGGGATCGCTGGTATCGCAGCGTTCGATCAGGCTGTGCTCAGCGGCCGCGCCGATCGACTCGGCGGTCGCCGCCAGCCCCTCCTGATTGATGTCGAGCAGCAAGAGGCGCGCACCCGCGCCGGCCAGAGCCAGCGCGCAGCCGCGGCCGATGCCGCTGCCCGCGCCGGTGACCACGCAAATGGCCCCGCTCAGGCCATCGGGGTCGGGTGTGAGTTGTTTCATGCCGTGTTCTCTAGGGTGTTGAAGGGGCGTCTCATGCAGCCGACTCACGCATCGCCTTGGCCAGCGCCTGTCGATAGTCCACCGGATCGAGCTCGAGACCGTAGCGCGGGCTGTCGGGGTAGCGTTGCTGCACCAGGGCCCGGTCAGCCAGGATGCTGCGCTGCATCGCTTGCTCCGAAGGCACGCTGGCCTTGCCGGTCACCAGGTCGCTGACCCAGCGTGACTGGTCGTCCATCATGCGGATGTTGCCGCCGCCGCTGACGTTGAAGAAGCCCACAAAGTACAGCCCACGCTGGCGCGGATGCACGATGCGCTGGTACAGGTGGATCCAGTGGCCGCTCATGGGCGAGCAGTCGTCGGGCAGGAAGGGCAGATCGACCAGATAGCCGGTGGCGGCGATCAGCGCGTCGAAGTCCTCACGGCTGCCGTCTTCAAAAGTGACCTGCCGCCCCTGGATCTGTGCGATACCCGGTTTGGCGCGCAGTCGGCCCCAGATGAAGTGACCCATCAGCAGGTGATGGCCGGCAGGATGGGTGCGGGTCTTGGGTGTGCGAAAGCCCCATTGCTCCATGGTGCCGAAGGCCAGCCGCGAGATCGTGGTGCGGATCAGGCGCCGCATGGCCCAGGGCATCCAGGGTTTTTCCAGCTTTGCCAGCACCCGCGAGGTGGGCACGCCCAAAAACATGCGCGGCATCAGCAGCACCGGCGAGCGGGCCGCGACCACGGCGTCGCGGGTGTGGGGCGCGATGTCGGAGGCGATGTCGCAGGCGCTGTTGCCAATGCCCACGACCAGCACTTTCTTGCCCTTGAAGGGCTCGGGCACGCGGTAGTCGTGGGCGTGCAGGTATTGGCCCTCGAAGTCCTGGGCAAAAGGCGGATGGCGGGGCGCGTTCTGGTGTCCGCTGGCCACCACGACGGCGTCAAAAACGCCAGCTGTCTGGCCTTTGACATCGACGCGCCAGCGCCGATGTCCTTCGCTGTCCTGGGCGCACAGGGCCGTCACCGGGCTGTTGAAGCGGATGTGCGGCAACACGCCAAAGTGTTCGGCATACGCGTTCAGATAGGCCGTGACTTGCACATGATCGGGGTACAGGGGGGAGTCGGGCGGGAAGGGGAAGTCCTCGTAGGCGGTGACCTTGTGTTCGGAGTTCAGGTGCAGCGACTCGTAGGTCGGGCTCATGCCGTTATCGTTGCCATAGACCCATAAGCCGCCGACATGGCTGCCGTGCTCAAAGACCGTGACCTGCTGGCCGCGCTGCAGCAGGTGTTTGGCGGCGCACAGCCCGGCCGCACCGGCGCCGATGACAGCAACGTGCACGCGTTCAGGCACCGCTCGTGCTCCAGCTTGGGCCCTCGCCCGCGGCCCCGTTTTCTGGGTGATCTCCTCGATTCATCTGCCCTCCTGCAGCCCGGTTCGGACCGACTTTTTGTCTGGCTACTTGCGAGTATCTTAAATTGACTGAACAAATAGATCAATGATTTGGTCTGACCGTTTGCGGGTGTTTTCCCTGATTCGACCGGGGTCGGTGCCTACAATCGGCACTTCGCCGGGCGTTGTCCCTGCCCGGCGATGTTTTTTTGTCCGGGACCATGTCGAGGCGCACCATGTACAAAAACCTCTTGGCCGCAGGCGCGGCCCTTTTGCTTTTTCATTCCGCTTTCGCTCAGACCGTTGCTGCGGCTCAGCCCGTGCTCAAGGTCGCCGTGGTCCATGTGGCACCGGTGACCGAGGCCGGTTGGGTGCGTCAGCATGAAAACGGCCGGCTGGCGCTGCAAAAAGCCCTGGGCCCGCGGGTGCAGACCCGATCGGTCGAGAACGTGGCCGAGGGTGCCGATGCCGAGCGCGTGATCCGCGATCTGGCGCAGCAGGGCTACGGCCTGATCTTCACGCCCTCTTTTGGCTATATGGAGCCCACGCTGCGGGTGGCGCGCGATTTCCCGCAGGTGCGCTTTGAGTCGATCACAGGCTACAAGCGGGCCGACAACGTGGCGGTGGCCAATGCGCGTTACTACGAGGGCCGCTTTTTGGCCGGTATCGCGGCCGGGCGCATGAGCCAAACCGGGGTGGCCGGCTATGTGGCCGGCTTTCCCATCCCCGAGGTGCTGCAGGGCATCAACGCCTTTGCCCTGGGCATGCGTTCGGTGCGCCCGGATGCACAGGTGCGGGTGATCTGGTTGCAGGCCTGGTTCGATCCGGCGCGCGAGCGCGAGGCCGCCCTGACCTTGCTCAACCAAGACGCCGACGTGCTGGCTTTTCACACCGCCTCCACCGCCGTCATGCGGCTGGCGCAGGAGCGCGGCAAGCTGGCCATTGCCTACCACTCCGATATGCGCCATGTCGCGCCCGATGCGCAGTTGCTGGCGGTCACCCATGAGTGGGGCGACTATTACACCGACCGCGCCCGGGCTGTGATCGAGGGCCGCTGGAGCAGCCAGGCGCTGTGGGCGGGCGTGCGCGAGGGCATGGTTCGGGTGGGCGAGTTCGGCCCGCGCGTGCCCGCTGCGGTGCGCCAGGAGGTGCTGGCGCGCCAGCAGGACCTGGCGGCCGGGCGCCTGCGGCCTTTTGCGGCCGGTGACAAGCCGGTGCTCGATGCCTCAGGTGCGGTCATGATTGCGGCGCGCTCTGCCCTGAGCGACGAACAGATCCTGACCATGAAAACCCTGGTGCAGGGTGTGCAAGGCGGCTTGCCGCGCTGAAGCGGGCCCCGGCCCGGGTCGGTCATCGCAGCGGCGCCCGTGAAAGGCTGGCGCAGATGCGCTAATCTTGGCGGCCATGCCCGCCTACCGATCCGCCCTGTTGTATTTTTCGCCCGATGACCGCCTGGTCTACGAAGCCGACGGCCTGCTGCTGACCGCCCCGGACGAGCGCGGCGTGCAGCGCGTCACCTCGATCGGGCCTTGGTCGGCTGCGGCGGCCGCTGGCGAGGCGCTCGAGCACTGGCCCGCAAGGCTGATTGCGCCGGGTTTCATCGACCTGCACGTGCACTACCCGCAGCTCGATGTGATCGCCTCGCCGGCCGACGGGCTGCTGCCCTGGCTTGAGACCTACACCTTTGTGCAGGAGGCGCGTTTTGGCGATCCGGCGCATGCCCAGGAGGTGGCCGCCTTCTTCCTGGACGAATTACAGCGCCACGGTGTGACCACGTCCCTGGTTTTTTGCAGCTCGCACGCCAGCTCGGTCGAGGCCCTGATGGCGCAGGCGCGGGCGCGCAGCTTGCGCCTGATTGCGGGCAAATGCCTGATGGACCGCCATGCGCCGGATGGCGTGCGGGACCAGACCGAGGCCAGCCTGATCGAGACCGAACAGCTGATCGGGCGCTGGCAGGGGGTCGATCGGCTCGGTTATGCCATCACGCCGCGCTTTGTGCCCAGTTGCAGCGATGCCCAGTTGGCCGGAGCGGGCGAGCTGGCGCGGCGCCACCCGCAGGTCTGGGTGCAGTCGCATGTGGCAGAAAACCACGATGAAATCGCCTGGGTGCAGGCTCTGCATCCGCAGGCGCGCAGCTACTTGTCGGTGTATGAGCAGTTCGGTCTGCTGCGGCCGCGCAGTGTTTATGCGCATTGCATCCATCTCGATGACGCCGACCGCGACCTGATGCGCAGCACGGGCGCGGCTGCTGCGGTCTGCCCCACCAGCAATCTGTTTTTGGGCAGCGGCATGTTCGACTACGCAGCCAGCCAGCGGGCCAATCTGGCCTACGGCCTGGCCAGCGATGTCGGCGGTGGCACGAGCTTTAGCCCCTTTCAGACCATGCTGGCGGCCTACTATGTGGGCCGCGACGGACGCGGCAAGACCGGTCTGTCGCTCTCGCCCGAGCGGCTGTGGTTCGACCACACCGCGGGGGCTGCCCGCGCGCTCGGCCTGGAGGGCGTGGTGGGCAACTTGCTGCCCGGCTGCGAGGCCGATTTTGTGGTGCTCAACCCCCGCTGCACGCCCCTGCTTGCGCGCAAGGTCGAGCGCGCCGAGAGCCTGGCGCAGTGGCTGTTTGCGATGATCGTCTTGGGCGACGACCGCCTCATTGAGCGCACCGTGATCGCCGGCCGCTCCAGCGCCTGAGGCCCGGCCGCCTACAATACCCATCCCCCTCGCACAAACCGTTTCATGAGCATCAAGAGCGACAAGTGGATCCGCCGCATGGCCGAGCAGCACGGCATGATCGAGCCGTTCGAGCCGCGCCAGGTGCGTCAGGCCGAGGGTGGGCGCAAGATCATCAGCTACGGCACCAGCAGCTACGGCTACGACATCCGCTGCGCGCCCGAATTCAAGGTCTTCACCAATATTCATTCGACCGTGGTCGACCCAAAGAACTTCGACGAGAAAAGCTTCGTCGATTTCCATGGCGACAGCTGCATCATTCCGCCCAACAGCTTTGCGCTGGCCCGCACGCTTGAGTATTTCCGCATCCCTAGAAATGTGCTGACGATCTGCCTGGGCAAAAGTACCTATGCGCGCTGCGGCATCATCGTCAACGTGACCCCCTTCGAGCCCGAATGGGAGGGCTACGTCACCCTGGAGTTTTCCAACACGACCCCGCTGCCGGCGCGTATTTACGCGGGTGAGGGCTGCGCCCAGGTGCTGTTTTTCGAAAGCGACGAGGTCTGTGAAACCTCGTACAAAGACCGCGGTGGCAAATACCAGGGGCAGGTCGGCGTGACCCTGCCCAAGGCTTGAGCTTGCCGTGCCGACATCAATTCTTTTACATTTGACAAGCGATACAATCGGGTTTTTTGTCCGGGCGCTGGATTCAGCGACTGGGAGGTCCTGCTCTTGAATGCTCCTTTGACCCGTTGGCCAGCCGGCGATGGCTCCGCGCCCCGGCATGTGGCCGTCATCATGGACGGCAACGGCCGCTGGGCCAAAAAACGTGGCCTGCCGCGCAGCTTTGGCCACAACAGCGGCGCCCGGCAGGTGCGCGCCCTGGTCGAGCACTGCGCCGATTTGGGCATCAGCCATGTCACCTTGTTTGCCTTCAGTTCCGAAAACTGGAAGCGTCCGGCCGATGAGGTTTCGAGCCTGATGAGCTTGTTTGTGCTGTATCTCGAAAAAGAGATCCGCGACATGAACCTCAACGGTGTGCGGCTCAAGGTCATTGGCGATGCTTCGCGTTTCGATGCCAGGCTGCAAAAGCTCATTGCCGACGCGCAAAGCCAGACCGCAGCCAACACCCGCATCACTTTGACTGTGGCGGCCAATTACGGCGGGCGCTGGGACATGCTCGAAGCGGTGCGCCGCTGGCAGGCGGCGCACCCGCAGCGCCCGGTCAGCGAGCTGGGCGAGGCCGATCTCGCGCCCTATCTGAGCATGGCCGATGCCCCCGACCCCGATTTGCTCATCCGCACTGGAGGAGAATCGCGGGTGAGCAATTTCCTGCTTTGGCAGCTGGCCTATGCCGAGTTGTATTTCACCGATGTGCTCTGGCCCGACTTTTCCGTGCAAGAACTCGACAAGGCCTTGGCCTGGTATGCCGACAAGGACAGGCGTTTTGGTGCGGTGACGCAAAGCGTGGCCAGTTGAACGACCGCAAGGCGCTCGCCGGGGCCGCTGCGCGTGGTTTTTTCAGTTAGGGTTCGATGGTGTTGAAGAAGCTTTCTGGATCTCTCGTGCTGCTGCTC
This sequence comes from Comamonadaceae bacterium, assembly GCA_027491035.1. GTDB lineage: Bacteria > Pseudomonadota > Gammaproteobacteria > Burkholderiales > Burkholderiaceae_C > Polaromonas. Next base: position 39,930 of record JAIXWZ010000084.1, read on the forward strand.
AGTCTGGCAGCGGGTGCACAAACGGGCGGCTGGCCCGCTGGTTTTGCGCCCGCCGGCGCCGCCGGTAACCGCTCGGCCCTCGACGTGAGCCCGCCGATCGTCAATGCGCCTGGGATGAATGCGCCTGGGATGAATGCGCCTGGGATGAATGCGCCTGGGATGAATGCGCCTGGCGCGGCGCCGCTTGGCGCCGCCGCGCCAGCCGATGCGCGGCTGCTGCAGCCGGCCCCGCGCCCCGCGCCCAACCAGTTCCAACGTTTCGTGCAGGAATCGACCGGGCGACTGCTGCCGATTTATGGCACCGAGCTGTTTCAGACGCCGCAGGCCTATGCGGCCGATTCGGGCCTGACGCCGCCGGTCGATTACGTGCTCGGTGTGGGCGACGAGGTGCGTATTCAGGTGTGGGGCGCCATCGACTACGCCGGCAGCCATGTGATCGACCGCAGCGGCCAGATCAGCCTGCCCAGGGTTGGGGTGGTGTCGCTGGCTGGGGTGCCTCTGCGTGATCTGGAGTCGGTGCTGCGCGTCCAGCTCGGGCGCATTTTTGTCAAATTCAACCTCAGCGCCACGATGGGCAAGCTGCGCGCGGTGCAGGTGTATGTGGTCGGCCAGGCCCAGCAGCCAGGAACCTACCAGCTCTCGAGCCTGAGCACGCTGCTCAATGCGGTGTTCGCCAGTGGCGGGCCCAATGCCAACGGTTCGATGCGCAACATCCAGCTGCGTCGCGGCGGCCACACCGTGACCGAGCTCGATCTGTACGACTTCATCGGCCGCGGTGACAAGGGGCGCGACGTGCCGCTGCGCTCGGGCGACGTCATCGTCATTGCGCCGGCCGGCCCGCGCGTGGCGGTGACCGGCGCGCTCGACCAGGCGGCGATCTACGAGCTCAAGCCCGGCGGCAGCACGCTGGGTGAAATCATGGCCCACGGTGGCGGTTTGCCGGCCCTGGCCGATCCGCGCAAGGGCATGCTCGAGCGCATCCTCAATGACCGCTCTCCGCCCCGGCAGGTGGTCGAGCTCACCCTGGATGCGCGCGGCCTGCAGACGCTGCTGCGCGACGGCGATGTGCTCACGGTGCTGCCGATCAGCCCGGCCTTTGCCAATGCCGTGACCTTGCAGGGCACAGTTGCGCAGTCGCTGCGCTACCGCTGGTTTGAGGGCATGCGCTTGCTCGATTTGTTGCCCGAGCGTGAAGCGCTGATCACCCCGGGCTACCACAGCCGCAAGAATTTGCTGGTGCAAAACCTGCAGACGCTGGGCGCTGGCAGCCGCGTCGTCGATCGGGTGCGCGGCCTGGCCGACGACATCAACTGGGACTATGCGGTGATCGAGCGCATGGACACCGAACGCCTGAGCACCCAGGTGATCCCCTTCAACCTGGCGGGCCTGCTGCTCAAGAAGGATCCGGCGCAAAACTTGGCCCTGCGGCCCGGGGATGTGGTGACGATTTTTAGCAACAACGACCTGCGCTTGCCGGTGAGCCGGCGCACGCGCATGGTCCGTCTTGAAGGCGAGGTGGCGGCCCCTGGCGTCTACCAGAGCGAGCCCGGCGAGACGGTGGCCCAGTTGATCGCCCGCGTCGGCGGTCTGACGCCGCAGGCTTATTTGTACGGCCTGGAGTTCACCCGCGAGTCGGTGCGCCAGCGTCAGCAGGAAAA
>JAIXWZ010000163.1 GCA_027491035.1 Comamonadaceae bacterium
AAAAGCAGATCAAGGACAACCTGCTGTTTGCCACCGACAAGGTCGGCGAAACCATGAAGGCCGCCATCGATCCCAAGCAGGCCAAAGACTGGTTCGGCGGCAATCCGCCTGACCTGACTTTGATCGCCCGTTCGCGCTCGGCAGCGGGCAAAGGCAGTGGTGCCGATTACCTCTACACCTATCTGCGCACCTATTACCGTGACGACAGCAAGGCCACCGGCTGGAACAACCTGGCCTTCCCCAATGTGGGCATGCCCCATGTGCTGTGGGAGTTGCAGGGCGAGCGCCAGCCGATCTTCGAGAAAGTCAAGAGCCACGGCCAGGACGCAGAGGTGTTCAAGGGCTGGAAGCAGGTCACCCCCGGCACCCTGTCCCCGCGCGAATACGACGAGGCCATGGCCGACCTGGTGGGCTACCTGCAGTGGATGGCCGAGCCCGTTCAAAACACCCGTGTGCGCGTGGGCGCCTGGGTGCTGCTCTTTCTGAGCCTGTTTGTGTTCGTGGCCTGGCGCCTGAGCGCTGCCTACTGGAAAGACGTCAAGTAATCAACGCAGCTGGGCCCATCGGGGTCTGGCGCTCGTGGGAGTGGCGGCCACGGGGTCTATCCCCTTGGCTTCCACTCCTTCGCTATCTAGGAGATCGCCTGTCATGATGGTTCTGTACTCCGGCACAACCTGCCCGTTTTCTCACCGCTGCCGCTTCGTGCTGTTCGAAAAAGGCATGGACTTCGAAATCCGCGATGTCGACTTGTACAACAAGCCCGAAGACATCAGCGTGATGAACCCCTACGGCCAGGTGCCGATTCTGGTCGAGCGCGACTTGATCCTCTACGAGTCCAACATCATCAACGAGTACATCGACGAGCGCTTTCCGCATCCGCAGCTCATGCCGGGCGATCCGGTCGATCGGGCGCGGGTGCGCCTGTTCCTGCTCAACTTTGAGAAAGAGCTGTTTGTCCACGTCAGCACGCTCGAGTCGCGCGCCAGCAAGGGCAACGACAAAGCGCTGGAGAAGGCCCGCTCGCACATTCGCGACCGCCTGACCCAGTTGGCCCCGGTGTTTCTCAAGAACAAGTACATGCTGGGCGAGAACTTCTCCATGCTCGATGTGGCGATTGCACCGCTGCTTTGGCGTCTGGACTACTACGGCATCGACCTGTCCAAGAATGCGGCGCCCTTGCTCAAATACGCCGAGCGCATCTTCTCCAGGCCCGCCTACATCGAGGCGCTGACACCGTCCGAAAAAGTCATGCGCAAGTGAGTGCGAGGCCCCTTTGAGCGACCTGATGAAGGCCCCGGAGCTCGGCTCCACCCGCCCGTACCTGATCCGGGCGCTCTACGAATGGTGCACCGACAACGGCCTGACCCCTTATGTGGCGGTGCAGGTCGATGAGACGGTGCAGGTGCCGCGCGAGTTCGTCAAAAACAACGAGATCGTGCTCAACATCAGCTTTGATGCGACCAGCTCGCTCAAGCTGGGCAATGAGTTCATCGAGTTCAAGGCGCGTTTTGGCGGCATCGCCCGCGAAATTGTGGTGCCCATCGGTCGGGTGATCGCGATTTACGCGCGTGAAAACGGCCAAGGTATGGCCTTTCCCTCGGCGCCTGCCGCCGCCTCAGGCGCTGCGGCTGCCGAGCCTGGCGCGGCGCTGGTCCCTGTTGCCCCGCTTGCTGCACCGGGCAAGATCAGCCCCATCAGCGTACCACCTGCCGCGCCCGAGGACGACAGCGATGGCGACAGCAAGGGCGACAGCGCGCCGCCCGAGCCACCCAAACCCCCCGGTCGCCCCGCGCTCAAGCGCATCAAGTAAGCGCCCGGGCTGCGCAGGCCCTGAAGTAAACTACAAGCTACGCCGGCTTAGCTCAGTTGGTAGAGCAACCGCCTTGTAAGCGGTAGGTCATCAGTTCGAATCCGATAGCCGGCACCATATTCAATGGCCTGATCTTCTCAGGCCATTTTTTTTCGTGAATGCGGTTTTGTAGCGCCAGCTTGCCGGTTCCAGCGGGCTTTAGCGCCGCCCGCCGGCCATGATCTTGACCCGGATTTGCTCGATCGGCCAGCCCTGCTGGCGCAGCCGGCCTTGCAGCAAGGGCAACAGCTGGCGCAGCTTGGAGGCCGCGGCGCTGTTGTCGACCAGCAGGCACCACTGCTGCTCTTGAACTGGCCCCGCATGGACCTTGAGCGTTGGCGGGATCAGCGGCTGCACGGCGCGCAGCATGGCCAGCGATTGATCCACCAGGCCGGCCAGGCGCGCCAGCGCCGGCGCACCGTCTATGGCTTGGGCGATCGGCACGGCAGCGGGCAGGCGTCGGTACAGGCTCATGGATGCATTCATTATGTCGCCCGGCGGCTCCGGCCTTGCCCGACCCGGGCGGCCGAAGGGGCTCGCAGGTGCGTAAAATGGAGGGTTTGGCGCATTTGCCAGCTGGTTCAGGCCAGCGGAGGGACAGGCGCGTGGTCAACACTTTCGAAGGGTTTGGGGTCTGACGGGCCGGCCAGGGGGCTGGGCCGTCGGGCTCTTCGCATATGGCGATCAATTTCCTCACCAAGATCTTTGGCAGTCGCAACGACCGCCTGCTCAAAACCTATCGCAAGACGGCCGATCGCATCAATGCCATGGAAGGGCAGTTGGCCTCCTTGAGCGACGAGCAACTGCGCGGCAAGACCGATGAATTCAAGCAGCGGGTGGCGCAGGGCGAGTCGCTCGAAGCGCTGTTGCCCGAGGCCTTTGCCGTGGTGCGCGAGGGCAGCAAGCGCGTCATGAAGATGCGCCACTTTGATGTGCAACTGCTCGGCGGCATGTCGCTGCACGAGGGCAAGATTTCAGAGATGCGCACCGGCGAGGGCAAGACCCTGACGGCCACGCTGCCGGTCTACCTCAATGCGCTGATGGGCAAAGGCGTGCACGTGGTGACGGTCAACGACTATCTGGCCAGCCGCGATGCCACCTGGATGGGCAAGCTCTACAACTTCCTCGGTCTGAGCGTCGGGGTGAACTCGGCGCAGATGAGCCGGCAGGAAAAGCAGGCGGCCTACAACAGCGACATCACCTACGGCACCAACAACGAGTTTGGCTTTGACTACCTGCGCGACAACATGGTCTACGAGCCAGGCGACCGGGTGCAGCGCGGCCTGCATTACGCCATCGTCGACGAGGTCGACTCGATCTTGATCGACGAGGCGCGCACGCCCCTGATCATCTCGGGCCAGGCCGAGGACCACACCGAGCTCTACCGCTCGCTGCACCAGATCGTGCCCATGCTCACCCGCCAGGAGGGCGAGGCCGATCCGCGCACCGGCGAGGGCGTGATCAAGGCCGGCGACTTTACCGTCGACGAGAAATCGCACCAGGTCTTCCTGACCGAGCAAGGCCATGAGAACGCCGAGCGCATTTTGGCTGGCATGGGCCTGATCCCGCAGGGCGCCACCTTGTACGACCCTGCCAATATCCAGCTGCTCCACCACCTGTATGCCGCCTTGCGCGCGCAGCACCTGTACCACCGCGACCAGCACTATGTGGTGCAAGGCGGGGAGGTGGTCATCGTTGACGAGTTCACCGGCCGGCTGATGTCTGGGCGGCGCTGGAGCGAGGGCCTGCACCAGGCGGTGGAGGCCAAGGAGGGCGTGGAGATCCAGGCTGAAAACCAGACCATGGCCTCGATCACCTTTCAGAACTACTTTCGCCTCTACGGCAAGCTCGCCGGCATGACCGGCACGGCCGATACCGAGGCCTATGAGTTCCAGGAAATCTACGGCCTCGAAACCGTCGTGGTTCCGCCCAACAAGCCCAGCCGGCGCGACGACCAGCTCGACCGGGTCTACAAGACCACCGCTGAAAAATATGCGGCCGCCATCGCCGACATCCGGGACTGCCACGAGCGCGGCCAGCCGGTGCTGGTGGGCACGACATCGATCGAGAACTCCGAGATCATCGACAAGCTGCTCGAGCAGGCCAAGCTGCCGCACCAGGTGCTCAATGCCAAGCAGCATGCGCGCGAGGCCGACATCGTGGCGCAGGCGGGGCGCTCGGGCATGATCACGATTGCCACCAACATGGCCGGCCGCGGCACCGACATTGTGCTGGGCGGCAATGTCGAAAAAATGGTCGAGGCGATCGAGGCCGACGAAGCTTTGGATGAAGCCGCGCGTCAGGCGCGCATCACCGAGTTGCGCGGCGGCTGGTCGGCCGACCATGAGCGCGTCAAGGCCCAGGGCGGCCTGCGCATCATCGCCACCGAGCGCCACGAGTCGCGGCGCATCGACAACCAACTGCGTGGCCGCTCCGGCCGTCAGGGCGATCCTGGCTCCTCCCGGTTCTATCTCAGCCTGGACGATCCGCTGATGCGCATTTTTGCCGGCGAGCGGGTCAAAGCCATCATGGACCGGCTCAAGATGCCCGAGGGCGAGGCGATCGAGGCGGGCATCGTCACGCGCAGCATTGAGTCGGCCCAGCGCAAGGTCGAGGCGCGCAATTTCGACATGCGCAAGCAGCTGCTCGAGTACGACGATGTGGCCAACGACCAGCGCAAGGTCATCTACCAGCAGCGCAACGACATCATGGATGCGGCCGGCCTGTCCGAGCAGATCACGGCGCTGCGTGAAGGCTGCTTTACCGATCTGGCGCGCGAGCATGTGCCGCTTGAAAGCGTGGAGGAGCAGTGGGACCTTGAGGGCCTGGAGCGGGTGCTGGCCGAGTCGTGGCAGATCGACTTGCCCCTGCGCCAGCAATTGGTCAACGAGACCTCGGTGAGCGACGAAGACATTGTGGCCAAGGTGGTGCAAGCGGCCCACGCGGCGTTTGCCGCCAAGGTCGAGCAAATTGGCGAAGAAAACTTCGTGCAGTTCCAGCGCATGGTGCTGCTGCAGACCATCGACACCCACTGGCGCGAGCACCTCAGTGCGCTGGACTACCTGCGCCAGGGCATCCACCTGCGCGGCTACGCCCAAAAGCAGCCCAAGCAAGAGTACAAGCGCGAGGCCTTCGAGCTGTTTGCCCAACTGCTCGACAGCGTGCGCAACGAGGTCACCCGGGTGCTGATGACGGTGCAGGTGCAGTCGCGCGAGCAGCTCGACGAAGCCGCAGCCCAGATCGAGGAGCGTGGCGAGCAGGTCAGCAACGTCACCTATTCGGCCCCCGATGAAAACGGCGAGCCGCAGGTGAGCTCCGAAGATGCAGCCCGGCTGCAAGCCTTTCTGGAGAGCCAGTCGGTGCCGCGCGTTGGGCGCAACGACCCGTGCCCTTGCGGCTCGGGCAAGAAGTACAAGCAGTGCCACGGCCGCCTGATCTGAGCGGCGCCCCTGCGCTGCTGCGCGGTTATCAAGCTGGAGTCATCGCATGAGCGTCAACCTGGTGGCCACACCGGCCGATCAACTGTTTGCCGTCCCCGGCGTGCGCTGGGGCATCACCGAGGCCGGCGTGCGCAAGGCCGCACGCAAGGATCTGGCCGTCATGCTGCTCGATGAGGGCAGTGCGGTCGGAGCGGTGTTCACGCAAAACCGCTTTTGCGCCGCGCCGGTGCAGCTGTGCCGTCAGCACCTGGCCAGCGGCTCGGCCATCCGGGCCCTGCTTATCAACACCGGCAACGCCAACGCCGGCACCGGAGACGACGGCCTGGCGCGCGCCCGTGCCTGCTGCCAAGCGCTGGCCGCGCAGCTGGGCCTGGCGCCCGAGCAGGTTCTGCCTTTTTCCACCGGCGTGATCATGGAGACGCTGCCCAGCGAGCGGGTGATCGCCGGCTTGCCCGGCGCGATCGCGGCGGCGCAGGCGCAGCAGTGGGGCCAGGCGGCCCAGGCCATCATGACCACCGATACCGTGCCCAAAGCCTGCTCGCGCCGCATGCAGATCGACGGGCGCACGGTCACCATCACCGGCATCAGCAAAGGCGCCGGCATGATCCGGCCCAATATGGCCACCATGCTGGGCTTTATGGCCACCGACGCCTGCATTGCGCCCGAACTCATGGCCGGCTTGGCCCATGACCTGGCCGAAGCCTCGTTCAACCGCATCACGGTCGATGGCGACACCTCTACCAACGACTCCTTTGTGGTGGTGGCCACGCAGCAGGCCGGCCACGCGGCGATCAGCTCCTGGCAGTCGCCGCAGGCCCAGGCGCTGCGCGCGGCCATGATGGAGGTGGCGCGCTGGCTGGCCCAGGCCATCGTGCGCGACGGCGAGGGCGCCACCAAATTCATCGCCGTGCGCGTCGAGGGCGGGCGCGATGCCCAGGAATGCCGCCAGGTCGCCTACGCCATCGGGCATTCGCCCCTGGTCAAGACCGCCTTTTTTGCCAGCGATCCCAACCTCGGGCGCATTTTGGCCGCCGTGGGTTATGCGGGCATTGCCGACCTCGATCAGCGCTGCATCGACCTCTACCTGGACGACGTCCAGGTGGCCAGCCGCGGCGGCCGCCATCCGCAGTATCAGGAGGCCGACGGCCAGCGCGTGATGAAGCAAAGCGAGATCACGGTGCGCGTGGTGCTCGGCCGCGGCACGGCCAGCGACACCGTCTGGACCTGTGATTTTTCCTACGACTACGTCAAGATCAATGCTGACTACCGCAGCTAAGCGGCGGCAGTCGGCGGTCTTGAAGAAAGCCAGCGATGAGTGACCTGCAAGGGCTGATCGACCAGGTGCAAGCCCTGGTGCAGCGTATCGAAACCATCTTGCCCCAGCCTTTGCGCGCGCCCGATTGGAGCGCTGCCGTGGCCTGGCGTTACCGCCGCAGGGCCTCGGGCCACGGCGTGCTGGCGCCGGTGGTGCACCTGTCGACGCTCACGCTGGACGACCTCAAGGAGATCGACGATCAAAAGGCCAAGATCCAGCGCAACACCGAGCAGTTCGTGCAGGGGCTGCCAGCCAACAATGTGCTGCTCACCGGTGCGCGTGGCACCGGCAAGTCGTCCTTGATAAAAGCGTGCCTGAACACCTACGCCCCCAAGGGCCTGCGGCTCATTGAGATCGACAAGGATGACGTCACCGACTTGCCCGATATCGTGGAGGTGGTCAGCGGACGGCCCGAGAAGTTCCTGATCTTTTGCGACGACCTGAGCTTTGAGGATGGCGAGTCGGGCTACAAGGCGCTCAAGTCCATCCTTGACGGCTCGGTGGCGGCGGCCACGCCCAATGTGCTGATCTATGCCACCAGCAACCGCCGCCATCTGCTGCCCGAGTACATGAGCGAGAACCTGTCTTACAAGCACACGCCCGACGGCGAGGTGCATCCGGGCGAGGTGGTGGAAGAAAAAATTTCGCTGTCTGAGCGCTTTGGCCTGTGGGTCAGCTTCTACCCCTTCAGCCAGGACGAGTACCTGGCCATCGTGGCGCAGTGGCTGCGCTCCTACGGCGTGGGGCCAGCCGAGATCGAGGCGGCTAGAGCCGCGGCGCTGCTGTGGTCGCTCGAGCGCGGTGGCTCGCGCAGCGGCCGCGTGGCCTCCCAGTTCGCGCGCGACTACGCCGGTCAGCACGGGCGCGCATGACGGCCTTGGTGGCCGATGGCCAGCGTCCGCGCGAGGGCGACCGGCGTGTGGTCGAGGTCGCAGTGGGCGTGCTGATCCGCCCCGATGCTCAATTCCTGCTCACCTCCCGCCCCGCGGGCAAGGTCTACGAGGGCTACTGGGAATTCCCGGGCGGCAAGATTGAGGCGGGCGAGACGGTCGAGCAGGCGCTGCGGCGCGAGTTGCAAGAAGAAATCGGCGTCACCATCGGGTCGGCCCAGCCCTGGCGCATCGAGCTGGTCGACTACCCCCACGCCCTGGTGCGCTTGAATTTTTGCAAGGTCTACGACTGGCAGGGCGCCTTGGTGATGAAAGAGGGCCAGCGATACGCCTGGCAGGCCCTGCCGGTCCAGGTGCAGCCGGTCCTGCCCGGCACCGTGCCCGTGTTGGCCTGGTTCGCCCAGGAACGAGACTTTCAGGGCGCTACGCACCACGGCTGAAAGTTCGGGCGCCCGCTCCGTTGTTGCGAGGTCGCCTTCACTTCGTCATTGCGAGGCGCGTAGCGCCGTGGCAATCCATGCTGCGGTGCCAGGGTCGCGGTGGATTGCTTCGTTCCTCGCAATGACGGGGTGGTGGCTCAATGACGCCTCTCCCGTCATTACAGGGCGCGCCCCTACTTCGTCATTGCGAGGCGCGCAGCGCCGTGGCAATCCATGTGCCTGCGTCGCGGCCGCTGGATTGCTTCCGTCATTGCGAGGAGCTTGCGACGCGGCAATCCTCGCAATGACAGGGTGGGGGTGCAATGGCAGGGTGGGGCTGGATTGCTTCGTTCCTCGCAATGACAGCGCCGACCCCCGAAAACTGTGGGAGCCGCGCCCTCGCGGCGATGCGGCCTCAGCCCTGCAGCCGCGCCCGCAGAAAGTCCAGCGTCTGCGCGACCGCGACCTTGCTGGCCTCCTTGTCGCGGCGGTGCTGGTATTCGAGCTGGCCTTCCTTGAGGCCGCGCTCGGAAATCACCACCCGGTGCGGTACGCCGATGAGCTCCCAGTCGGCGAACATGGCGCCGGGACGCTCGTCGCGGTCGTCGAGCATCACGTCGACGCCCTGTGCTTGCAGCGCGTCGTGCAGTTTTTGCGCTTCATCACGCACCGCCTGGCTGCGGTGCGCGCCTATGGGGCAGATCACCACGGTAAACGGGGCAATCGCGTCGGGCCAGATGATGCCGCGCTCGTCGTGGTTTTGTTCGATCGCCGCTGCCGGCAGGCGGGTGATGCCAATGCCGTAGCAGCCCATCTCCATGAACTTGGGCTTGCCGTCTTCGTCTAAGAAGGTGGCGTTCATGGCTTTGGAATACTTGGTGCCGAGGTAGAACACATGGCCGACCTCGATCCCGCGCTCGATGGCCAGCACCCCTTTGCCGTCGGGTGAGGGATCACCCGCGACGACGTTGCGCAGATCGGCCACCTGCTCGGGCTCGGGCAGGTCGCGTCCCCAGTTCACGCCGGTGAGGTGAAAGTCGACCTCGTTGGCACCGCAGATCCAGTCGGCCATCATGGCCACTTCGCGGTCGGCGACGATCTTGACCGGCTGCTTTAGGCCGATCGGGCCCAGGTAGCCGGGCTTGCAGCCAAAGTGAGCCTCGATTTCGGGCACCGTCGCAAAGCGAAAGCTCGCCAGCCCCGCCACCTTGCCGACCTTGACCTCGTTCATATCGTGGTCGCCGCGCAGCAGCAGCAGCCAAACCTGGGTCTTGACCACCTGGCCTTGCTCGCCGAGCTCGTCGGTGGCCAGCACCAGCGACTTGACCGTGCGCGCAAGCGGCAGGCCCAGCAGTTCGGCCACGTCGGCGCAGGTGCTCTTGCCCGGCGTGGGTGTTTTTTGCATCGGCTCTTGCGCTGCTGGCCTTGGACCGCTTGGCGCCAGGGCTTCGGCTTTTTCCATATTGGCCGCGTAGTCGCTGCCGGGGCAATAGACGATCGCGTCTTCGCCGGTGGCCGCGATCACCTGAAACTCTTCGGACAGATCACCGCCGATGGCACCTGAGTCGGCCGCCACGGCCCGGTAGCGCAGACCAAAGCGGTCGAAGATGGCTCGGTAAGCCTGGGCCATGGCCTGGTAGCTCAGCTGGGCCGAGGCGCCGTCGCGGTCGAAGCTGTAGGCGTCCTTCATGATGAACTCGCGCCCGCGCATCAGGCCAAAGCGCGGCCGGCGCTCGTCGCGGAATTTGGTCTGGATCTGATAGAAGTTTTTGGGCAGCTGCTTGTAGCTGCGCACCTCCTGGCGCGCGATATCGGTCACCACCTCTTCGCTGGTGGGCTGCACCACGTAGTCGCGATCGTGGCGGTCCCGGATGCGCAGCAGCTCCGGGCCCATCTTGTCGAAGCGGCCGGTTTCGTGCCACAGCTCGGCCGGCTGGATCACCGGCATGGTCAGCTCGATCGCGCCGGCGTGGTTCATCTCTTCGCGCACGATGGCCTCGACCTTGCGGATCACGCGCAGTCCCATGGGCATGTAGTTGTAGATGCCAGCGCCGAGTTTTTTGATCAGGCCGGCGCGCATCATCAACTGGTGGCTGACGACTTCGGCATCGGCGGGCGCTTCTTTGAGCGTGGCAATGTGGAACTGTGACGCTTTCATGCGGGGAACTCGGGGTGGGGAGCAAAAAGCCGATGGGCCGGCTTGGCTTGCCGGCCATGGCTGTGCATAATGGTCTGAATTGATGAATTTTGAGGTTCGATTATGCTCGACCGAGACGGCTTTCGGCCCAACGTCGGCATCATCTTGCTCAACCAGAAAAGTCAGGTCTTTTGGGGTAAGCGCATCCGCACCCACTCTTGGCAGTTTCCGCAGGGCGGCATTGATCGGGGCGAGAATCCCGAGCAGGCCATGTTCCGGGAATTGCACGAAGAGGTGGGCTTGCACCCGCACCATGTGCAGGTGCTGGCCCGGACCCGCGACTGGTTGCGCTACGAGGTGCCCGACCGTTATATCCGCCGCGATGCGCGGGGCCATTACAAGGGTCAAAAGCAAATTTGGTTTTTGCTCCAGCTCATTGGCCATGACTGGGACTTGAACCTGCGCGCCACCGACCATCCTGAGTTTGACGCCTGGCGCTGGAACGACTACTGGGTGCCGCTGGACGTGGTGGTTGAATTCAAGCGCGGGGTCTACGAGATGGCGCTCAATGAATTGGCGCGCTACGTGCCGCGTACCGATGGCCGTGCGGACTCGCGCAGCCGTTACATGCGCGGCTCCATGCGCCGAGATGGCGCGTCCTCGGCTGTGTCTGCGCACGATTTGGCGCCCCTGGCCGAGTCGGCCGCGCTGGAGTTGCCCCCGGGGGCCAGCTTCGACCCCGATCCGCAAAACGAGCTGCTTGGCAGATCGGCTTCCAAGCCATGAAGCGGGCGTTATGTGCCGCTGGCCTGGTCTTTTGGGCGCAGGCGCAGGCGCAAATTTTTGGCGCTGCCACCTGGCAGGAGGGTGACATACCTGAGCCGCCCGCCTTCAATCTCGAGCGCTTGCTGCGCTTTGAGGTCAATCCCAACTCGCCCCTGGTCTATGCCATCGATCCACAGACCTTGAGCATTTCGCCGGGCGACCGGGTGGTGCGCTACGTCGTCGTGGCCAGCAGCCCGGGGGGTGCGCGCAACGTGTTTTACGAGGGCATCCGCTGCCCGGTCGGTCAGGTCAAGACCTATGCCCGCCACAGTGAGGGGCGCTGGGTCAAGGCGAGCGATCCGCAGTGGCAGGACATGGCCAGCCGGCCTTCGCGTCACGCGCTGCAGCTCGCGCGCCAGGGCGCCTGTGACAATGGCGGGACGCCTTCGCGAGCCGACGACATCGTGCGCGCGCTCGGGCAGGCCGGCCAGTTTTCGGTGCGCTGAGGCCGGTCGCGCTCAGCGCGAGAGCACGAGGTTGGTGCGGTGCACCATCTCTGGCTCGCCGGTGTAGCCCAGCAGACGCTCGAATTCGCCCGAGGCCTTGCGGCAGATCAGGCGGGCCTCGGCGCTGGCGTAGTTGGCCAGTCCGCGGGCGATCTCGCGGCCCTGTTCGTCGCGCACGGCGATCACGTCACCGCGGGCAAAGTCGCCTTGCACCGCGGTCATGCCGATGGGCAGCAGGCTTTTTCCCTCATCGCGCAGCTTGACCACCGCGCCTTCGTCGATCGTCACCGAGCCACGCAGTTGCAGGTGGTCGACCATCCACTGCTTGCGGGCCTGGTTTTTGGCCGTCTGCGCCAGCAGCGCGGTGCCGATGAGCTCGCCCTGACACAGGCGCAGCAGCGCCTGGGGCTCGCGCCCCCAGGCGATGACGGTCGAGGCGCCCGAGCCGGCCGCCCGCTTGGCCGCCAAGATCTTGGTGATCATGCCGCCTTTTCCGATGCTCGAGCCGGCGCCGCCGGCCATGGCCTCGAGCGCTGGGTCGCCCGCCTGGGCCTCGTGCACAAAGGTGGCGCTCGGGTCCTTGCGCGGATCGGCCGTGTACAAGCCCTTCTGGTCGGTCAGGATGATCAGCAGGTCGGCCTCGACCAAGTTGGCCACCAGGGCGCCGAGCGTGTCGTTGTCGCCGAACTTGATCTCGTCGTTGACCACGGTGTCGTTTTCGTTGATCACCGGCACCACGCCCAGCTGCAGCAGCGTCAGCAGGGTCGAGCGCGCATTGAGGTAACGCTCGCGATCGGCCAGATCTGCATGGGTGAGCAGCACCTGGGCACTGGCCACGCCCAGCGCGCGCAGCTTGCTTTCGTAGACCTGCACCAGGCCCATCTGGCCAACGGCGGCGGCAGCCTGTAACTCATGGATGGCGCTCGGGCGGCTGCTCCAGCCCAGCCGCTTCATGCCCTCGGCAATGGCGCCGCTGCTGACCATGATGATCTCGCGGCCTTGCTCGCGCAGCTGAGCCATTTGCTCGCACCACAGCCCGATGGCCTGCGCATCCAGGCCGCGCCCTTCATCGGTGACCAGACTCGAGCCGACCTTGATGACGATGCGGCGGGCCTGAAGAAGCACGTCGGCGGTGAGCTTGCTGGGCATGGTGGTCAGGGCGCGGGCAGGCAGATGGGGGGCGGACAGAGTCTGGGTTTCAGGCCTCGGCCTGCGGCGCACCGGCCGCAAAGCGCGGATCGACCTCGGCGGCCGGCTGTGCGGCCAGGCGCACCTGTTCGATGAAGGGATAGATGGCGCGGATCAGCGGCTCGCAGCCCTCGCGGGTGAGCGCTGAAATCTCGAACACCGGCATCTTCCAGCGTGAGCGCTTGAGGAAGTCCTTGACCGCCTTGGCGCGCTGCTCGCTGCTGAGCATGTCGAGCTTGTTGAGCACCAGCCAGCGCGGCTTGTTGTACAGGTCAACGTCGTACTTCTTGAGCTCGGCCACGATGGCCTTGGCCTGCGCCACCGGATCGATGCCCTCGTCAAACGGGGCCAGGTCCACCACATGCAGCAGCAGCCGGGTGCGCTGCAGATGGCGCAGAAACAAATGGCCCAGGCCGGCGCCTTCACTGGCCCCTTCGATCAAACCGGGCAGGTCGGCAATGACGAAGCTTTGCTCGGGGCCCACGCGCACCACGCCCAAATTGGGATGCAAAGTGGTGAAGGGGTAGTCGGCAATGCGCGGCCTGGCGTTGGAGACGGCGGTGATCAGGGTGGACTTGCCGGCGTTGGGCATGCCCAGCAGCCCCACATCGGCCAGCACCTTGAGCTCGAGCTTGAGGCTCTTGTGTTCGCCCGGCCAGCCCGGCGTCTTGGTGCGCGGCGCCCGGTTGGTCGAGCTTTTAAAGCGCAGGTTGCCAAAGCCGCCGTCGCCGCCCTTGGCAATGAGCACCTGCTCGCCCGGCGTGAGCAATTCCAGCAGCACCTCGCCGGTTTCGGCGTCGCTCAAAATGGTGCCCACCGGCATCTTGAGCACGACATCGTC
>JAIXWZ010000229.1 GCA_027491035.1 Comamonadaceae bacterium
ATCGCATCGGTCGAGGCCTCGTTGACCGGACCGAAGGCGGTGACAGTGATGGCGCGGTCGTCGTCCAGACCCGAGGTGCTCTCAGCGGGCGTGCCCGAGGGCATGTTGGGGCCGTACTTCTTGCCGCTGCCGTCATCGACGATGGTCGTCTCGCCCGTGGCGCTCTTGGCGGTGTTGGTGCTGTAGGCTGCCTTGAGGGCAAAGCCCTCAGCGCCTTCCAGGGCCGCATCGGCCTCGCTGGTGATGGTCACGCGCACATAGACCTGGCCGCTGACGGGCACGGTCGGCTTGCTCGAGCTGCTGTAGGTGCTCCAGTTGGTGCCGTCGGTCGAATATTCGATCAGCGTAAAGCCCGCATGGGTGGCCTCGGCATCGCCGACAGCGGCCGTGCCCTGCAGCGACAGGTCGAGCAGGTAGCCGGCATTGCCGGTGACGCTGAACATCGCATAGGTCGAGGCCTCATTGACCGGACCGAAGGCGGTGACGCTCAGGGTGCGGTCGTCGTTCTTGGCTGTATCGTTTGCATCGTCGGCGTTGTTTCCGTCGTCGTCTCCGCCGGTGGCATCGTCCTTGATGGGGGCGACGCCTTGGGGGGCGCGGAGGGTGGCACCCGTGGCGCCGGAGAGGTTGACGTTAAAGCTCTCGCTGCCTTCGAACACACCGTCGTTGTTGATGGTGACGACGATGGTCTTGGTGGTCTCGCCTGGCAGGAAGCTCAGCGTACCTGCGCTGCCGGTGAAGTCGTTGGCGGCACCGGCCGTGGCGCTGCCATCGGCAAAGGCGTAGGCCACGGTGGCGTTTTGCGTGGTGCTGCCGGTCTTGGTGACGGTAAAGGTCAGGGTGCCTGCAGCTTCGTTGACCGTGACATCGTTGACCGCAAAGCTCGGCCGGTCATCGTTCTTGGCGGTGGTGGTGTCAGAGTCAGAGCCGTCATCACCGTCGATGGAGCCGTCGTCGTTAATTGTGCTGTTGTCATTGGCCGAGCTGCCCGCGCGTTCGGCGCCACTGATGCCGTTGGCGTAGCGCAGCGCTGCCGCGTTGAAGCCGGCCGTGAGTTTGAAGGCCTCGACGCCTTCGAAGGTGCTGTCATCGATGGTGGCCACGCGCACAAGAAACGAAGTCTTGCCTGCGGTCAGTGTGACTTGGTTGCTGCCCACATTGGACCAGGTCATGCCGCCGTTTTCGCTCCACTGGTACGTGCTGGCATCGAAGTCGCCAGTGGTGGTGTCGACGTTCGACAGCGCCAGGTCAATGGCCGCGCTGGTTGCCAATGGGTCGGACAGATTAACGGAGAAGGTTGCGCGTGAACCTTCCTCGACGTTCATGCCGGAGATGCTCAGGTTAGGGAGAGGGTTGACGCCATTGAGCGTGATCGTGACGGTGGCGGTCGATGTTCCGCCGCGACCATCGGACAGGGTGTAGGTGAAGCTGTCCGTGGTCGACTCGCCTGCATTGAGGTAATCGAATGCACCGGCGGGGTTGTAGGTGTAGGAGCCATCCGGTGCCACCGACAACTGGGCGCCCGAAGGCAAATTCACAAGTGTGACTGTCGATAGGGTCGTTTGGGCGATGCCTGCCCCATTGATTGCTGTGACCTTCAAGTTGGGCACGTCGGAGGCATCAGGGTCCGTATCGCTGCTGCTGCCTTCGTTGCTGGTGATCAGGTTGGTGCCGGATGCGGACTGATCCTCGTTGATGCTGCGCGCGTTGTTCGTGGCCGTTGGCGCTGCATTGCCGGCCACAGGGACACTGATGCTGTCGCCGCTGGTGTCTGTGGCATCGTCCGGGTCGATGTAAGAGGCCGAGAGAACCACGCCCTGGGGCAGGTTCGTGAAACCCGAACCGCTCAAAGCCGCCTCGAATACACCGGTGTTTGCGCCAGTCTGGGTCAAGGTAAATGCAGTGCCATTGACGGTGACGCTGATGGTTTTGTTTGCAGTGGCGCTGGCTTCGTCCAGATCGGTCACACGCAGGAAGCTGTTGGCGCCTGGCGCATAGCTGGCGCCTGCATCTGTACCACTGAGCGCCGTGATGAATTCGGTGATCGATGCGGTACCCAAGTCCTTTGCGGTGACCGTAAAGCTGCCGGTGGCCGAGGCGGCAATAGTCTCCTCGTAGCCCTCGGCTGCCGTCACTTGAACCGTGTACTCGCCAATGTTGTTGACGGTCTGCCAAGCGTACTCGAACATCTTGTAGGTATCGCCATCGGCTGGTGTGCCAATCACCGTTGCCGAGACGGGTGCGATGGTGCCAATGTCGCCCATTGACCCCGGCCCATCAATCGAGAGCTTTAGTGCGCTTATGTCATAGGCGCCGAACGGATCTTTGACCTTGACTCTGACGTAGACGGTACCACCGGCCTCTATGCTGGAGCTGGCAATTTGCTCGCTTCCGGTGGTCGCGTAGGGCTTGCTGAAAAAGCCAACGGTCTGAACGCCAACCACTGTGCCCGTGCCCTCGCCGCCGTCCGCTGTATCGCCGTCGTTGTTGTTGTCCACGCCGTCGACATCAACCACTTCAATGACGTTGGCCACCGGCAAATCAATGCGCGAGGGCTTGCTGCTGCTGTCGTAGTCGATCTTGAAGCTGGTGTTGGCCAAGGTGTTGGTGACCACCAGCTTGACGTTTGCGCCTTTGGGTATGGGCAGATCGCTTGCACCGACTTCACCGCTCCAGGTCAGGACGCCCGAGCCAGAGGTTCCCGTTTCGCTGTAATTGGCCGACCCTAGGGCAGCGATGGTGACGTCTGCACCGCCACCCGAAGGGGTGTAGGTCAGCTCTGCCGTGATCCCCGCATAGGTGCCGGATGTCAGGCCAGTTTCTGAACTGACATGGGTGGTGATGCTGACCACCCCGTTGGCAGGCAGCACGATGGCCGTGGCCATTGGTAGTGCCTGTACGAACGTTGCTGGAGTTACTGAAGCGGATCCTGTACTGCTGATGCTGAAGTCGTCAATGTACAGCCGGTTGTTATTGCTCGTTGCGTTGTAGCTTAGACGGATGTGCTGAGCACCTGTCGGCAAAGCACTGAGCGCTGCTGTTGCATTGCCGTAGGTCGAGTCATTGGGATAGGCGGTAAAACCCGAGTCTGTTCCACCATTGGCTGACCGACCGGTGATGGTTCCAACCAGAACCCAATTGGTGCCGTTGCTGGAGTATTCGATCGTCAGTCCTGTGTCCGAGCTCTCGACATCATCTACCAAGTATTGAAACGCCAGCGTCCCGGGCGCAGTCAATGCGGTGAAGCTGCGCTGAACTCTGACCGTATTGCTTGTCTCCCTGAACTCCAAGCTGTTTGTCGATACAGCTTCATCGTTGTCAACGCGGATATCCCCATTGCTGACGGCGTCGTTGTCATTGGTTTCAGTCCAACTGGTGGTCCAGCCAGTTCCTCCGCTGTAACTCTTGGCCGCGAAGTCGTCGGAGATGGTGAAAGACGAACCCCCGCCAGGGGTCAAGGCGGCGGTTGATGAAAGCGTGGTGTCGACAGTAGCGACGGGATCAATCCGATCCAGATTGCCCGTCCCGGACAGGTACAGCGTCTTGATCTGGGCCACTGTTGCGGTGTCACGGTTGGCGTTGGCGCCAGGATTGCCAGGGCTGTCCGAACTGACGCCCGTTACAGGATCGGTGTATTCGACCTTGACCGCGTCGGCCAAAACCATGCGCAGCGTACCGCTGTTGCTGGCCCCGCTTGAGGCGGCTGTCGAGGTAGCCAGCGTTGCCTGAAAAACGCCCGTGTTGACGCCCGTCTCACTCAGGACGACGGTTTCCGTTTCGCCGCTGGTGCTGTTTGTCACGGTGACAGCCAAGGTGTTGATGGCGCCCGCGCTGGTGTTCTGGTCGCTATCGGTGACCCGAATGCCCAGGGCACTGCCCGGCGTGAAGTTAACGCTTGTGCTGGTGAATGCGCCGTCAAAAAACTCGACTTTCCCGTCTGTGGGGGTCGGTGGCGGCGTGGCTACGCCGACCGCCGTCTTGAGGTTGGTGTTTGCGCCAGAAAGGTAGGTCGCTGGCGTGATTCCCCAAAAGATCGGGTTGTCTATGCCATCGGCCGTGCCTCCTTGCCCGGATAGGGCGTCTATGTACTCAACCTTGAGGGCATGGCTTGCGAGTAATCTGAGCGTGCCGTTGTTGTTTGCGGAGGCGCTTCCGTTGGTCAACAGCGTACCTTGGAAGATGCCCGTGTTGTTGCCCGTCTCGGTGAGCGTTTTCTCCTCGACCTCGCCGGTCGAGGTGTTGGTCACGGTCACCGTGAGCGTGTCGGCCGCCGAAGCGCTGATGTTCTGGTCAGCATCGGTCACCCGCAGGCCTATGGTGTCCCCGCTTTGGTAACTCGCGGCCGAGGCAGAGAAGTCGGACTTCATGAAAAACACCTCACCGTCAGACACATTGACGGAGATTCGGGTGTCGTTGACTTTGTCCTTGTTCAGACCCGTACCCGACAGGTTGACGCTGTTGGTGATGGTGTAGTCGGCGTCGGCCAGCGCCTTGTTGATGCTGCTGCGGATCAGGACTTCGTAGTTGATTTCAACCACGCCCCCTCGCTTGAGGCCATCAATCGCAGAGGTGCTGGGGTCAAAATCGGAGATCCGGTAGCCGGCACTCGAAAGAGGGAAGTTGCTGCCGGCCAGGCTGGCGTTGTTGGTGGTTGATGCAACGGTCAAGCCATCAGCTTGGTAAAAGGTCTGCGTTGCCCCTTCGATTTTCCAAGCCTTTTTCCCGTCCGGGTTGTAGACGGTCAGGACCGTGCTGCCGGCCACGTAGCTGGCGCTATCGGCGGGTGTGATTGTGTCTTTGAGCACCACATCGTAGAGGTCGATCACGGCGCGGTTGGTCAATTGAACGGTGTACTTGACCTTTTCGCCCAGTTCCACCAAAACGTTGGCGTCAGCCAAGTTGTTTTCGATGGAGTCCTTGGACAGCACGTAGTCTGGGAAGGGCGTAACGGTGGTGCCCATATCCAGGTAGGGCGTACCGGCTCCGGCAATCGAAGGATCTTCGCCCCATGCGGCCGTGATCAAAGTGCCGTCTTTTGTGTAAACCGTTAGGCCGGTTTGATCTTTGTCGGCATCAAACAAGCGGTAGGACTGGAGTTTGTTGACCGCGTACTTGTAGGTTGTGCCTGCGTCTAAGGTCTTTGCAATGGTGTTGCCCGCCCCGTCTCTGAGGGTCACGGTGGCGCTGTCCACGTACAGCACGGTGTTTTCGGTGGGAGTGACCCACACCGGACTGGCGTTCAGATCTGTACTGGCTTGCACTCGGGTCACGTTGTCCGTGCCGGGACCCCATCCCACCACAAACTTGTCGGTCAGGTACGTCACCGGTACGAGAGAGTAGGACCAATCGTGTGTCTGGTTGTCAGTGGCGTCTGCATCGATGACGCCCACCGCAAAAAACTTGGCCCCGTTGGTGGTGTAGAAATGCGCTGCCGAGGCGGGCATGAGGAAGTATGAAGTCTTGGTCGTGCTGTTCGACGCCCAGGTGCTGCCGCTCGAGCCGCTAGGCGAAATCATGCCTGAGCCGGATGCCGTCTCGTAGTAAATATTGGCGCCCGTGGGGTTGTAGAGCAGGACGTAGGAAGGGTTGGCCGTCAGCGTGGTGCTGACCGGGGCGAAATAGCTGGTCGACCACTGCTCATCAGGCGTGAGCGCGAACCACCGGTTTTCGTACGTGGAGCCAACATCGCCTGCGATGAGATAAACGCCCACGCCTTTGTCGGCGGTGATCTTGGCCCCAGCGCTGAGGCCGCCGCTGACCAAGTAGGTCTGGCCTTCGTTGAGGCTGACGGTCAGATCGTCAATCCCGTTACCGTCTCTGTCGACCCTGACCGTCGTGCCATTTTGCGTGCCAACGATATGCGCTGAGGTGTATTCAAACAGCTTGTTGGTGCCGGTGGCCACCGTCTCGACGTTTTGCCCTACGGGCAGCGTGTAAACCTTCCCGGCATTGGCGCTGTCGATGACATTGACGGCGCCGGCCAACACGGTGCCAGGCGTGATGGACCAACCCGCCCGCGTGATGGAAACAGCTTTTGTCGAGCCAATTTTGTCGCGGCCGTCAAAGTCGAGTGTCGATGGCGATGCGGGGTTGACGGCGTTCTTTAAGATGATGCTTTGACCACCACTCAAGACGTCGGCTGCGTTCGTCGTCACACCGGGCGCGGCGCCGTTGGCGAAGTTGCCATCGCCCCAGATCTGAGTGGTCGATTGAGTGGGGTTATTGATGTCGACTTCATAGCCATCTTCCCAATGGTCATAAACCACGATGGTCCCATTGCTGGTCGAAGTGATGGCGATCACGGTCTGGATGTTGCCCGTGACTTGGGTGCTGATGGACTTGAGCGACGTCTGTATGTCTTGCTCACTCATCGGCACAATGTGAACTTGCGCAATGTTGTAGCTGCCGGCGGCTTCGACTTGAACTGCCGTACCGTTGAGATTCAAGACTTGGTGGTCGTTTTCAGCGGCAACGGCCGATGCGTTGGCCTGGCCGTTGAGCAGCAGTGATGCAAAAGCATGCCCTTCATCACCTGGGGTGTCACTGGCGCCGTTGAGCTGGTGATCAATGAAATGCCCCAGCTCTTCCAGTAACACGGTTTTCAACGCATCCGCGCTGGCCTGGCTTGCGTAGGACTCATTGAGGTAAACGATGGGGTCGCCCTGAGGGCTGGTTGCAGCGTATGCCCCCAGTGCGCCGTGAAGGGCGCTGCTGCTGATGTACTGCACTTGAAGACGTGTTTGGCCATCAAGTACGGACTGCTGCAGTGTCTTGGCTTGCTCAATCCATTGATCGCTGGCTTGCTTTTGGCCGCCATTGAACAGTGCGAACAGTTCGTCTGGCGCAGCAGCGGCCAAGAATTCCTTGGCCTTGATTTGCGCTTGCGCTGCTGCTTTTTCTGTGTTGCCCACCGCAACACCTGTAAGGAACAGCCCTGAGGGCGCAGCCTGAACGTCTGGGGCCGGTGAATGGGCTACTTTGGATGGAGTTCCTTGCCAGGCATCGACTGCATCGCTAACCCCCGCCCCATCAAACATGAAGCGCTGCTCCAGGGCCATGGATTGGGGTGCTGAGCGGCGCAGGCCCACACTGGGCTTGGCCGCATGGCTGGGCTTTGCTTGGAAGGGTTTCTTCATGGTCAGATCTCCGACTTCGGGCCGCTGCCCTTGTGCATTTGCAATATCAGTTTCTTGTGCCCGCAGGCGCAGCGATCACTCGCCCGCTCATGCCGGCCATCAGGTCGGCGTGCTGGCCGTCAATGGCCGCCACCACCTTGATCGATTGGCTCACTGGGTCGACCCGCGCGCCAACGCGGATGAACCGCGCCGGATAGGTCTTGCGCGTCTCGTCGATCTGCACGCGCAGGGCGCCGCCCACGCGCATCCAGCGCAGCCAGGCCGAGGGCACCAGGAATTCGAGTTCCAGCACGCTGTCGTCAATGATGTCCAGCAAGGGTTGACCGAGCTGAACGAATTGCTGGTCCCTGGCTTTTTGTTCGGCCACGCGGCCGTTAAACGGCGCGGGCACCGAGCACTTGGAAATAATGGCCTGACCAGCGCCCACCTCGGCCTTGGCCCGGCTGACCACGGCGCTGGCCAGGTCGAGCTCGAGCACGCCGGTGGCCTGAAGCGAGTCGATTTCGGCCTTGGCCCGGCTGACGGCAGAGCGGGCCTGATCGAGCTCAAGCCCGCTGTTGGCCTGGATGGAATCGACCTCGGCTTTGGCTCGGCTGACGGCAGCGCGGGCCTGATCGAGCTCGAGCCCGCTGTTGGCCTGGATGGAGTCGACCTCGGCTTTGGCTCGGCTGACGGCGGCGCGGGCCTGATCGAGTTCGAGCACGCTGTTGGCCACAATAGAGTCGACCTCGGCCTTGGCCCGGCTGACGGCAGCGCGCGCCAGGTCTAGCTCTAGCACACCGACCGCTTCAAGCGAGTCAACCTCGGCCTTGGCCCGGCTGACCGCTGCGCGCGAAAGGTCCAATTCAAGTTGGCCCACCGAATTGAGCGCCGCCAGACGTTGGTTTGAAGTCAGCGTGTGCTGAACCGATTGCAGTTCGGCGCGGGCTTTGTCGAGCTTGAGTGCGGTTCGGCTCTCATGCGAGTTGGCCGTGAATTCGGCCGCTCCCAGCTCAGCGCGGGCCTTGTCCAGCTTGAGCGCGGTGCGCCGCTCATGCGAGCTCACCATGTGCTCGGCCGAATCGAGCTCGGCGCGGGCCTTGTCGAGCTTGAGCGCGGTGCGCCGCTCATGCGATCTCACCGTGTGCTCGGCCGAATCGAGCTCGGCGCGAGCCTTGTCGAGCTTGAGCGCGGTGCGCCGTTCATGCGAGCTCACCATGTGCTCGGCTGAATCGAGCTCGGCGCGAGCCTTTTCAAGCTTGAGCGCCGTCAGCCGTTCATTGGAGTTGAGCGTGTGCTCGGCCGAAACCAACTCCGCGCGCGATTTGTCGAGCTGGGCTTTTTGCAAGCTGCAGTCGAAGGTCACCAGGGCCTCACCGGCCTTGAATGAGCCTCCCTCCACAAAGGGCAAGCTGCTGATCTTGGCGCCTATTTCTGCGGCCACGGTGGTGTAGCGCCGCGGCATGAGCTGCGCCCGGATCTCATTGCGGTCCAGCAGGGGGCGCGGGGCTAAGCCCGCGGCCTGGGCTTCGGGCACCGCAGCAGGGCTGGGGGCAGGCATGGGGCTTTGCGCCCAGGCAAGGCCAAAAGCAGCGGTAACAGCAGTGGTAAGAGCAGTGACACAAGCAGTCACGCAAGCGGCGGCCAGCCCCCGGCCCGGCAGGGTCCCTGGCGCCTTCAATCTTGCGGCTGGCATGCCTGGCAAGGCTTGCACGAACGCGCTCACCAACGGCTGATTTGCGTCGCAGCAACCACGCTGGGCGTTGTCGGCTGCTCCGCCACAGGCTGCACGGTCGGCGTGACTTGCTGCTCGGCCACGGGTTTGCCCATCAGCTTAGACCACGCCGGCGCAGAGCGGCGCAGCTGCTCTGTCAGGTCTTTGAGGCTGAGCTCGCCCGTGCTGCCGATCTCGGGCTCCAAGCCCAGGGTGGCCATCAGGCGGTTTTCAGCAGCGTGCACCTGAGCCAGGGCCTGGTAGCGGCGCAGCAGGCTCAAAATGGCCGCCGTCTCATTGCTCACCGCGTCGAGCTTGCTCTGGGCCTGCGCTTGCAGGCGGTTGCGCGAGACCTCAGCGATTTTGTTGTCGGTGGTGTAGATGGCATCGGCCCGGTCAAATTGACCGCGGGCATTGGCCAAATTCAGCCGCGCCAGATGCACCTGCGTGAGCACGGCCAGGTGGGTTGCCACCCGCCGCTGATCGGCCAGGGCCACGCCGGCCTCGGCCAGCTTGACCTGGGTGGGGCCGGTCAACAGGTTGAACAGGTTAAACGACAGGTTCAGGCCCGCTTCCTGCCAGTTGCGGTTAACCAGGTAGCTGTCAGAGTCGTACTTGAGCCCGTAGTTGAAACTCACGTTCGGGAACAGCCTGACCAGCGTGCGGCGCACCTCTTCGCGGGCAATGCGGGCGTTGTAGTGGTTTTCGCGCAGGTCGGGGTTGTTGACCAGTGCCGCCTCTTCCATGCGTGCCAGCGGAACCGCCAGCGCCTGTGCGCCCACATTGCTCACCTGGCTCAAGGCCAGTGGGATGGGCTGGCCCATGGGGGCATTGATCAGCGAGGCCAATTCAACCTGGGCCGAAGACAACTCCTGCTCGATCGACTCGAGCAGGCGCAAGTTCTCCAGCAACTGGCGCTGGTAGCGCAGCGCATCAATCGGGTTGCGCACCCGCTCAAATTCGGCGGTGCGCGAATCGGCCAGCGCCGATTCGGCCAGCGCAATGGTTTTCTTGACGTCCTCGCGCAGCAGCTGCGCGCTGGCGGCACGCCAGTAGGCCGTGCGCACGTCTTGCATCAGCAGGTGCATGGCTTTGCGGCGCCGCTCGCCGGCCACCAGCATCCGGTCGGCCGCCTGTCGCGAGCCGTAGTAGCCCATGCCCAGGTCGAGCAGGCTCCAACTGAAGTCCAGCGAGGTGGTCTGGTGCTCGCGGTCTGAGGAGACCGAGTTGTTGTTGGACGGGCCCCGCGTGACAGAGTCAAAGCCGCGGCTCACGCGGTCGTTGTTGCGCCAGGAATAGCCGGCGTTGGCCACCAGCCGGGGCAGCATGTCGAACTTGGCAACGTCCAGTTGCCCCATGGCCAGCGACTCTTCCATCATCCTGACGCGGCGGTCCATGTTGTATTTGAGGCCCCTGGCCAGCGCCTCTTCAAGCGTCAAGGGCGCAGCAATCGGCTCGACGTCCTTGC
Organism: Comamonadaceae bacterium; assembly: GCA_027491035.1. Lineage (GTDB taxonomy): Bacteria > Pseudomonadota > Gammaproteobacteria > Burkholderiales > Burkholderiaceae_C > Polaromonas. The sequence goes on from JAIXWZ010000229.1 coordinate 10,298, forward strand.
GCAAAGCCTGCTGGTCGCTCGCGGTGCGCAGGCTCTGGCTGTTCAGGGGCTCGGGCGTGATGGTGGCGCAGCCCGTCAGCACCAGGGCGCTGGCGGCCAGGGCCAGGGTGTGGGTTCGGAAAGGAAGCAGGCGTTTAGCAGTCATGAGGCAACCTCGGCAAGGAAGGGTGAATCTGAGAAAACTGGCGCGACGGGTTAGAAGTGGCTCCGCTTGTCTGAACAGTTTTCCCCAAGATATAAAGAGACAGCGGGCGGGTTGAACAGGTGCAGAGTTGTCCACGGCGGCGTGCGTCGCTTGCGATGAACGTTAAGGAAGGTCTGCAAAACCCCGTCATCACGAGGAGTGCGGCGACGTGGCAATCGCAATGACTTGACGTGCCAAAGTAAATAAATCTGCCAAATTCGTGTCCGAACCTTATATGAGTGTTTTTAAATATCCAACAAACTCCAACAAACAGCCTGTCCTGAACTTGTGTGCGAGGCACAACATGTCAAAAATGAGCATGGATGCCAGCGACAGCACACGGGTCAGTGCCGAGGACGTCGACGACACGCCGCAAGAGGGCTTGCCCGACCTGTATCTGATCGATGTCAACCTGCCCGGCGAAGACGGTTTTAGTTTGGCTCAGCGCATACGGGCCAGCCAGCCCTTGGTGGGCATCGTGCTCATTACCGCCCGCAGCAGGCTCGACGACCGGGTCGATGGTTATTCCCGCGGCGCCGATGCCTATCTGCTCAAGCCGGTGGAGCAGGCCGAGATGCTGGCCTGCATCAACAGCCTGGGTCGGCGGGTCAAGAGCACGCGCACGCAAAACCTGGAAAGCCTGACCTTCAACAGCCAGACCCTGAACCTGTCAGGGCCTGCGGGCACGGTGGCCTTGACGCACGGTGAGGGCCTGCTGCTGTCGGCCTTTGGCCGCGCGGCCGGTCACAAGCTCGAGCGCTGGCAGGCCATGCAACTGGTGGACACCAAAGACAAAGGCTTGGTGCCCGCCAACCTGGAGATGCGCATCAGCGCCTTGCGCAAGAAGCTCACCGCCTGCGGCGCGCCCGATGATGCGATCCGCACCTTGCGCGGCGTGGGCTACGCGCTGTGCTGCCCGATGCGCGTGCTCTGAGCTTTTGCGGCTTGGGGCTGCTGCCCGGTTGGGACCGGGCGCGTTGGCGGCCTGTGCGGCTTGCACGGCCTTCGCGGCCTGCGCGATAGCCTTCAGCCGGCCAGCCCCACCACCACCGCTGCCTCGTCCACAGCCGCCATGGCCGGGCGGCGCAGCTTGAGCTCTTGCGTGCTTTCGGCAAAGCCCACCAGCGACAGATCGCCGGCCAGCTGCAGAGTGACCTCGCCGCTGTCTGAGCCCGCGCGGCGCAGCACCTGCCCGTGCAGCAAGTTCACCTCACCGGCGGCCACGATGGTCGGCGCCACCGTCACCGCCGTGGCCTTGCACAGCGCCAGCACCTGCATGCCCGCTTGCAGGCCCAGCAGCTGCTGGCTCTCGCGGGTGATGCGCGAGACGATGGTCAGGCCCGCCGCCGTGTGCATGAACACCCGCACCGCGCCGCGTGAGCTCTTGATCTGGCCGATGGTGCAGGGCAGGTGGTTGCGCATGCTGGTGCGCAGGCCCACGCCGGCCACACCCGCAAGATCGAGCCCCTTGCTCGCGCGTTGAATCTGCGCCAGGGCCTCTTGGCGTGCCTGGTTGAGCAGGTCGGCCGCGCGCAGCAGCTCCAGCCCATGCGCGGTCAGCCGCGCGCCGCCGCCCCCCGAGCCACCCACGGCTTTTTCGATCAGCGGCACGCCGGCCAAATTGCCCAAGGTTTCAACGGCCTGCCACGCCGCCTTGTAACTGACCCCCGCCGCCCGAGCGGCCTGCGAGATCGAGCCGAGC
>JAIXWZ010000205.1 GCA_027491035.1 Comamonadaceae bacterium
AGCCGGCACCGTGCTGGCCAGCCAGGCAGACTCCTCGCTCGATGCGGCGAGCTCGTCGCTCGATTTAGGCGACTGAGGCCCGGGGGGCTGGATCGCTTCGTGCCTCGCGATGACGAGGTGGGGGCGCAGTGACGGGGCGGGGGCGCAATGACCACCCCTTTCGTCATTGCGAGGCGCGCAGCGCCGTGGCAATCTAGGTGCCTGTGCCAAGGCCGCAATGGATTGCTTCTGTCATTGCGAGGAGCGCAGCGACGTGGCAATCATCGCAATGACAGGGCGGGGGCGCAATGACCACCCTTTTCGTCATTGCGAGGCGCGCAGCGCCGTGGCAATCCGTGTGCCTGTGCCAAGGCCGCCGATGGATTGCTTCGTTCCTCGCAATGACGAGGTGGGGGCGCAATGACCACCCTTTTCGTCATTGCGAGGCGCGCAGCGCCGTGGCAATCCATGTGCCTGTGCCAAGGCCGCAGTGGATTGCTTCGTTCCTCGCAATGACAAAGTGGGGGCGCAATGACAAGGTGGGGGCGCAATGACGGGGCGGGGTGCCAAACCCGCGGCCGCTCACTCCACCTTGGCTGTTTGACGCAGTTGCTCGACTGCGGACTGGATCCGTTGCTGAGCGATTGCACGCAGCAATTGGGGCCGCAGAGTGTCCCGTGCAGGCGGGGTGAAGGCGCGCTCGTCTTCGAGCGCCACCACATGCCAGCCGGCCGGACCGCGAACGGGTGCGGGGGCCAATTGGCCAGCTTTGAGCGAATCGACGGCCTTGAGCAGCGCGGGCTGCATTTCGCCCTGAGCCAGCCAGTCGGTCAGACCGCCCGTGCCCCGGGTGGCGTCGTCGCGGGAGTATTCGCCGGCCAGATCGGCCAGCTTGCCGCCTGAACGCAAGCGCTCGAGCAACAGCTTGGCCGTGTCTTCCTCGTTGACCAGAATGTGGCGCAAGCGGTACTGCTTGGGGCCCAGCAACTTGAGTTGGCGCTCGTACTCGACGCGCAGGTCCTCGTCGCTGACCTCTTTGGACTGGGCCGTCTGCTGCTGCCAGGCCTGGATCAGCACCGACTGGCGCGCCAACTCCATCTGCGCCTGCACCAGCGGCAGCTTGTCCAGACCCTCTTTGACAGCCGCCTGCGCCATCAGCGCCTGGGTGACCAGGGCCTCGCGAACGGCCGCCTGAACCTGCGGCGAGTTGGGCGCGCCGCGGGCGATTTGCTCGCGCAGCAGCACTTCGGCGCGGGCCAGCGACTGCGGCTCGCCGTTGACGGTCACAAAGGCTCGGGTCAGGCTGTCCTGGCTCTGCGCCGCCTGCGACCAGGCCAGGACGGGAAACAAGGTGGCCAGCGCCACAGCGGATGCAGCGCGACGGGTCAAACAGAGCGACTTCAACATGGCACGACCTCAAGCTCAATCACAAAAACAGCCCTCAACTGTAGCGCATGGCGGGGTCTGGGCGGCGCGATGACGACACCTTTCGTCATTGCGAGGAGCAGCCTTTAGCCGCGAGGAGCAAAGCGACGTGGCGGGCCGTGGCAATCCACGCCTAGGCCGCTTGGGGCGCTGGCACAATCGACGGCCATGCGCATCCTGATCGTTCGCTTGTCGGCCATGGGCGACGTGATCCACGCGCTGCCCGCGCTCACCGACCTGCGCCGAGCCCTGCCCGATGCCCAGATCACCGTGGCCGTCGACGAGCGTTTTGCCGATATCGTGCGCCTGCACAGCGGCGTCGACCGGGTGATGGCCATCGCACTCAAGCGCTGGAAGGGCCAGCCGACGGCGATGCAAACTTGGCGCGAAATCAAGGCCGCGCTGCACGCGCTCAGACAGCAGCGCTACGACCTCGCCCTGGACCTGCACGGACTCAACAAAAGCGCCGCCCTGATCTGGCTGGCGCGCGCCGGCCTCAAGATCGGTCCGCATCCGAGCCTGTGCGGCGAATGGCTGGCGTCCAAGGCCTATGAGCGCCATGGCTTGCCCGAGCAAGCCCATTTGCCCGTGCCGCGCATGCGCGGGCTGCTGGCGCTGGCTTTGCAGCAAGAATTAGGCGGGCCGGCCGACTTCGGACTGCGCCACGCTTGGCAAGGCGCCGCCTCGAAAGACGTGGTGCTGCTGCACGGCACTTCAGCGGCCCACAAGCTCTGGCCCGAAGCGCACTGGATCGAGACCGGGTGCTTTTTGATCGCGCAAGGCTTGCGGCCGGTGCTGGCCTGGGGGAGCGCCGCCGAGCATGAGCGAGCTTTGCGGCTGGCGCAGGCCATGGGGCCGCAGGCCGTGGTGGCGCCGCCCTGCTCGATCTTGCAGTGGGCCGAGCAACTGGCCCGCTGCCGGCTGGTCATTGGCGTGGACACCGGTTTGACGCATCTGGCCGCCGCCAGCGCCGTGCCTTGTATTGCGCTGTTTGTGGGCACATCGGCCAGACTGTTCACGCCGCAGGAGCCGCGCTGGGCGCGCTCGCTCGACGGGGGCGGACAAAGCCCAACAGCGGCGCAGGTGCAAACGGCGGCCCACGAGCTGCTGGCGCTGTCTTGAGCGGCGCGGCTGCGCCGGCCGCATCAGGGGTGCCTGGGCTCAACTGCCCTGGGCTCAGTTGGCCTGGGATCAACTACCCTGGGCTCAGCCGGCCTGGGCTCAGTTGGCCTTGATATTGTTTTCCTGCGCCACCTGCCGCCACAGCGCAATCTCGCTGGCGATCAGCCGGGCGAACTCGTCGGGCGTGTTGGTCATCGGGACGCTGGCCTTGGCGGCGATGCGGGCGCGCACATCGGGCATGTCGACGATGCGCACCATCTCCTCGTGCAGGCGCTTGACGATGTCAGCCGGTGTGCCGGCCGGCGCGAGCAGGCCAATCCACAGCGAGACCTTGAGGTCGACGCCCAACTCGGCCAGCGTGGGCACATTGGGCAGGTCTTTGAGGCGCTCGGCCGAGGTCACGGCCAAGGCCTTGACGCGCCCGCTTTGCAAACCGGTGATGGCCGGGCCCGAATCGGCCAGGGTCATGGTCACATCGCCGCTCATCACGGCCTGCACCGCCTCGTTGGCGCCCTTGTAGGGAATGTGCATGAACTTGGCACCCGTGCGCCGATTGAACAGCTCGGTGGTCAGCTGGAAAGACGCCGAGCTGGCGCCATAGTTGGCCTTGTCGGGGTTGGCGCGCGACTGCGCCACCAGCTCTTGCACATTGCGCGCCGGGTTGTTGGCGTTGACCAGCAAAACCAGGGGCGAGTTGGTCATGATGGAGATCGGCGCAAAGTCGCGCGGGCCGTAGGGCAGCTTGTCGTTGAGGGCATGGTTGAAGATGATGGGGCCGGGCGCGCCCATCATCAGGGTGTAGCCGTCGGGCTTGGCCTTGGAGACATAGGTGCTGGCCACGACCGCGCCCACACTGGGGCGGTTTTCGATCACCACCGGCTGCTTGAGCCGATCGGCGAGCTTTTCGGCCAGCAGCCGCGCCACAAAGTCGACGCCACCGCCGGCCGCATAGCCGACCACGATGGTCACGGGCTTGTTGGGATAGTCCTGCGCTTGCGCAAAGGCGGGCAGGCAGGCAGCGGCCAGCACAAGGGCCGCGCGCTTGAACACGGTAGAAAGCAACATGGGCGCTCCTTGAAAAAAACTTATTGCAAGCCGACCTGCACATTGAGCACGGCCGAGCGGCCTTGCTCAAGGGCTTGCAGACAGCGGGCGATGGCGGCGTCGGCCTGCTCAGGATCGCGCAGGCATTCGCCGTACGCGCCAAAGGCCTGCCCCACCTGTTCGAAATGGCGCGCCGGGCCTTGCAGGCGCGACTGGTATTCATTGGCCTGGGCCGCCGCGCCGTCGGGGTAGACGCGCAGCACCGCCTCTTTGACCGCTTGCCAGCCGCCGTTGTCGAGCACGACGGTGAAGATGGGCAGGCCGTAGCGCTGGGCGGTGGCATAGACCGAGCTGGGCGTGCAAAAGTGAAAGCCGCCGTCGCCGACCACATGCACCACACGCGCGGCCGGCCGCGCCAGCTTGGCCCCCAGGGCCATGCCGCCGCTGTAGCCCAGCCCACCACCGGCGCCGCCCCAGAACGTCAGCGGCTCGGTGCGCGTGATCTGCTGCATCACCGCCGGCGAATTGCGCACCGCCTCGTTGATCACAATGTCCTGCGGCGCCAAAGCGCGGCCCAGGGCTGCGCAGATCCAGGCCGGTGCGATGGCGTTGACCTGCCCGGGCTTGGAAGCGGCCTGCGCCCAGGCCCCCCGGCGACGCGCGGCGGCTTCGGCCAGTTGCAGCCTTCGCGCTGCAGCGCGCTCATGAAAGTCGGCATTGGCGCCCTCGCGCACGAGCGCGGCCACCTGGCGCAGCACCGTGCCGACGTCGGCCTGCACCCGCAAGTCGGTGGCAAAGCCCCACATGGGGTAGTCTTGCTTGATCGGATCGACATCAATATGGGCCCACCAGGTGCCGGGCTCGGGCTGCACGAACTTGGGCAGCCAGGGCACGTCGACATCGAGCAGCAATCCGACGTCGGCGCCGGGCAGCACAACCGACGGATCAAAGCCGGCAAAGCAGTCAGACTGCCTGGAAATACTCAGGGTGCTGGCCATGTAGTCGACCACCGGCATGCCGCACAGCTGCGCCAGATCTTCCAGCGCGGCCACGGCCTCGGCCTTGCGCCCCAGGTAGGACGTGATCACCACCGGCTGCTGGGCTGCCAGCAGCCGATCGGCGATGCGCTGGGCCCTCTGCACATCAATGCCGCCGAGCAAGGACGGGCCGTAGCGCTGCGCATCAAAAGCCTGGTCGGTGGCGCTGACCTGCTCGGCCAGCACCTCACGCGGCAAGGTCATGAACACCGGCCCGGGCGGCTCGGTGTGCATGATGGAGTGGGCGCGGCGCAAGGCCTCGCGCGCCACCACGGCGGTGGGCAGGTTGTATTCCCATTTGACGTAGGGGCGCACCAGGCTGCCGATGTCAAACGGGTCTTGCACAAAATGCACATAGTTGTCACGCGAGCCGGGCAACTCGCCGCGCAGCGTAAAGGGCGCCTTGCCCGCCAGCAGCATGACCGGCAGACGCGCACGCAGCATGTTGTGCATGCCCATGACGGCATTGGCCGTGCCCGCATCGACATGCACCATGACCGCCTGACCGCGTCCGGTGAGGGCGGCGTAACCGGCGGCCATGTGCACTGCCACGTTTTCATGCGGGCACAAGATGAACTGCGGATGGGCTCGGCCTTGCGCATCCCAATGCGCGAGCTCTTCGATCAGGCTGACGTGGTCGGTTCCCAAATTGGAGAACACATGCTCGATGCCCAGATCGGTGAGCCCTTGCAAGAAGTGATGGGCGCCGCTGGCGCTGGTGGTGGGCTGTGGGGTCATGAAGGGGCAATCGTGGAAGCAGGGCCAAGCCGCACGGCCAAAGGCATGAAAGCTGCGCCGATCATGCGAGCCATCGGCCCGTCATGCCACAGGGCAATCCCTAAGCACGCTAAGTATCTTTTCGTCGCATGCTTGAGGGCGCGCTATTTGATGGCGCAGCACCTGTACTGACATGAGCAGCAGCACCCCAATCCCCCCCGATGTCCAGCTCGCCTGCCAGGCCAGCTTGATGACCTTCATGGCCCACTTTGATGCCGATGAGTTTGAGGCCATGCAAGAGTGGTTTGCCCCAGACGGCGTCTGGGTGCGCGCCGACGGCACACTGCGCGGCCTGGGCGAGCTGCGCGCTTGGTGCGCCGCGCGCAAGCCCGGGGTCCTGTTCGTGCGCCACTTGATTTCCAATCTGCGCTTTGAGGCCCTGCCCGATGGCCGGGTGCGCATCCACTCCTATGTGACCGTTTACCGCCACGACGGCCAGAGCGGCGATGCGCGGCCCGCGCCCATGAACGGCCCGGCCCTGGTGGGCCGCTACACCGACGACCTGGTGCTCCATGAAGGGCGCTGGAAGATTCACCACAAGAGCGTGCAGGCCGACTTCAAGAAAGCCTGAGCGCGCCAGCATTCCCACTCCCCCTGCTTTCGGAAGGACAGACCATGAAAAAAATCCTGACCCTCACCCTTGCTGCCGCCTTGGCCGGCTGCGCCACCGCGCCGCAAACTCCCGCGCCCGCCAACGACCCGGTGACGCTGCGCGTCAACGTGTTTCGCGGCGCGAGCAACCTGCCGATTTACATGGCGCAGGAAAAGGGCTACTTTGCGCGCCGCGGCATCACGCTGCAAATGCTGTTTACGCCCAACTCCACCGAACAACGGGCGGGTCTTGCGGCCGGTAAATTTGAGCTCGCGCACGCCGCGGTGGACAACACCGTGGCCATGATCGAAGTGGCCAAAGCCGATGCAGTCATCGTGGCTGGCGGCGACGGCGGCATGAACGAGGTGCTGGTGCGCCAGGACATCAACAAGCCCAGTGACATGCGCGGCCGCACCTATGTGGTCGATGCGCCCAACACCGCCTATGCGCTGATTGGCCGCAAGATCTTCAAGGACGCGGGCCTCAAGGAAGGCCAGGACTACAAGATCTTCCCGCTGGGCGGATCGGAGGCGCGCACCAAGGGGCTCGATACGCCCGAGGGCGCGGCCACCTTGCTCAACCCACCGTGGAACTTTTTGGCCAAGGAGCGCGGCGCCAAGAGCCTGGGACGCACCATCGACCTGTTTGGCCCTTACCAGGCGCAGGGCGTGTTTGTGATGCGGCCCTGGGCGGCCAAGAACGGCTCGGCCCTTGAGCGCTATCTGGCGGCCTATATCGAGGGCTGCCGCGCCGCGCAAGACCCGGCCCAGCGCACCCTGGCGCTGACCGTGCTCAAGCGCGACCTCAAGCTGTCCGACAAGGTGGCCGAGATGACCTACGCCGAGCTCATGACCAAGGGCAGCGGGCTGGCCAAGGACTGCGCCTTTGACATGCAGGGCTTTCGCAATGTGTTGGCACTGCGCGCCGAGATGGAGGGCCAGTGGGGCGGCAAGGCACCTGATCCGGCCCGCTTCATTGACATGAGCTTCTACAACCGCGCGCTCGGTCACGCGCGCCCCTGAACGCAGCGGCCCCAGCCATGCGACCCGAGCTCAGACTGCGCCACATGGGCATGTACGTGTGGGACATCACGCGCATGGCCGCCTTCTACCAGGACGTGCTGGGTTTCGTGGTCACCGACACCGGCTTTGTGCGCGGCCACGATGTGGTGTTCTTGAGCCGCGATGCGCACTCGCACCACCAGCTGGTGATGGAGAGCGGGCGACCGCCCGGCCGTGGCTCAGGCTACGGCCTGCAGCAGATCTCGTTTCAGGTCGATGCGCTGGGCGACCTGCGGGCCATGCGCTCGCTGGTTGAGCAGCGCCAGGACGTCGAGCGCATGCAAGCGGTGGACCATGGCAATTCGTGGTCGCTGTATTTCTGGGACCCGGAAGACAACCGCATCGAGGTCTACCTCGATACGCCCTGGCATGTCGACCAGCCCTATCTGGAGCCCTTGGATCTCGACCAGAGCGACGAGGCGATTCACGCGGCCACGGCGGCCCATGTCCAGGGCAAACCGGGCCTCAAGCCCATGAGCCAATGGCAACAAGACATGGCCCGGCAGATCGAGCAAGTGCGCTCGGCCGGCCAGTAAACGCGACCCCATCGCCGCGAGGGCGCGGCTCCCACAAGCCTCCGATCAGGCTGCCTAACTGTAGGAGCGCCGCCCTCGGCGCGATAGTGCAGCTCGCAAACCGGAATTGCCTCAGTCGGCCGAGACCTTGTAGCGGCTGACCGAGCCCACCCAGCGGTCGATTTCTTCGCGCAAAAAGGTTTGCTGCTGGGCCGGTGCGATATTGAGCATGCGCCCACCATCGCGCTCGACGCGGGCCAAAAATTCGGCCTCGCGGTTGATGCCCGCCAGCGTCTCGCGCAGCCGGGCCACGACAGGCGCTGGCGTGGCGGCCGGGGCGAACACGCCAAACCAGCTCTCGCCTTCAAAGCGGGTCAGTCCGGTTTCGTTGACGGTGGGAATGTTGGGCAGCTGCGCACTGCGCTGGGCCGACGAAACCACCAGGCCCTTGAGTCGGCCGGCCTGAATATGCGGTTTGGCCGCTGAGATGTTGTCAAACATGATGTCGAGCCGACCGGCCATCATTTCCTGATGCGCCGGCGCCGCGCCTTTGAAGGGCACGTGAATCATGTCCAGCCCCAGGCTGCTGGTGAGGATGGCGCCCCAGACATGCTGCAAGGTGCCCATGCCGCCCGAGCCGTAGCTCATCTTGCCGGGCCGCGCCTTGGCATAGGCGGCCAACTCGGCCAGGTTGTTGATGGGCAGGTCGGGGCGCATCAGCAGGACAAAGGGATAGGCCGATACGAAGCCCAGGCTGACGAAATCGTTCTCGGGTGAATACGACAGGTTCTTGACCAGCGCCTTGTTCATCACCATGTTGAAGATGCCACCCATGAGCAAGGTGTAACCGTCGGCCGGCGCGCGCGCGACAAATTCGGTGCCCACGAGCGAGCCCGCACCGGTGCGGTTTTCCACCACCACGCCTTGCTTGAGCAGCTCGGTCATGCGCGCGGCCAGATTGCGCGCCAGGATGTCGGTGCCGCCGCCCGGTGCCTGCGGCACCACGATGCGTATGGGCTTGTTGGGAAAGTCCTGCGCGCTGGCGGCCCCCGCCAGCAGGGTGCTGCCGGTGGCCACGGCCCACTGCCGCCGGGTCATGTTGTTGTTCATCGTCTCCTCCTGTTGATCAATGGCTTTGAGGGTGCAGTCTAAGAAGCTGCGCCCAAGCGGCAACTGGCATTTACCCGCACCACCGGTTGCTGGCGCGCGCCGGCAGACGCGCAAAAAAGATCTTATGCTTCCCACATCATCAGGAGGACCTCACCATGAAACTGGCCAGCGTGGAACTGCGTGGCAAAAAGACTTTTGGCGCGATCGTTGACGGCGGGTTTGTCGACCTCGGCGCTCGCCTGGGCGCGAGCTGCCCCGACCTGATTGCGCTGTTCGAGACCGACGGGCTCGCTCGGGCTCAAGAAATGGCTCACAACGCTGCCGATGCCCCGCTTGAGGAGTTGGTGTACCGCCCGGTCAATCCGCGCCGAGACATGCGCATGTTTGCGCTGGGCTGGGCCTACAAGGCGCACCAGCTCGAGGCGGGCAAGGAAGAGCTGACCCACCCCAATATGTTCAGCAAGCATCCGCAGTCGCTGGTCGGTCACGGGCAGGCCATCATCAGGCCGCGCCTGTCCGATCGCTTCGACTTCGAAGGCGAGGTGGCCATCGTCATCGGCAAAGGTGGGCGCCATATCCCGGCGGCCCAAGCCATGGCGCATATCGGCGGCTACAGCATCGTCATGGACGGCTCGGTGCGCGACTACCAAAAGCACAGTGTGACGGCGGGCAAGAACTTTGACGCCAGCAGCTCATTTGGCCCCTGGCTGGTCACGCCCGACGAGTTGGGCGATCCGAAAAAAATGGTCTTGAGCACGCGCCTCAATGGCCAGGTGATGCAGCACAGCGGCTTCGATCTGATGGCCTGGGACCTGGCCGAGTTGATCACCTATATCTCGGGCATCTGCGCGCTCGAACCAGGCGATGTGATCTCGACCGGCACGCCCGGCGGCGTGGGCCACCGGCGCGATCCGCAGGTGTTCATGAAAGCCGGCGACGTGCTCGAGGTCGAGGTGAGCGGCATTGGGGTGCTGCGCAACCCGGTGGTCGACGAGGCGGTCTGAGCAGGCGCCAGCACGTGAGACGGCCCGGTCCTAGGGAAGGTCTGCACGGGTCCTCTTTGTCATGGCGAGGATTGCCACAGCCCTTCGGGCTTCGCAATGACGGACGCCTGAGGCGGCCCCGCCTCAAGCGCCCGACCAGCTCGCGCCGGTGGTGCGCACGTAAATCGAATAGAGCGATTGCGTGCCACAGATGAACAGCCGGTTGCGCTTGGGGCCACCAAAACAGACGTTGGCCACCACCTCCGGCACATGGACCTTGCCGATCAGCTGGCCCTCGGGGCTGAGGCAGTGCACGCCGTCGCCCGCGCCGAGCCAGAGGTTGCCCTCGACATCGACCCGCAGCCCATCGAACAGCCCCACAGTGGCGCTGGCCAGCAACTGGCCCTTGCCCTGCACGGTGCGCCCATCGCTCGACACCGCATAGCGGCGCACATCGCGCGGGCCGTCTGGGCGATGCGACACACCGGTATCGACCACGTACAGCCATTTTTCGTCGGGGGAGAAGGCCAGGCCGTTGGGCTTTTCCATGTGATCGATCACGGCGCTGACCTGCCCGCTTTGGGCATCGATGCGGTAGACCTGCGAAGCACCCATCTCGCTGGCCGCCGCATCGCCCTCGTAGTTCGAATCAATGCCGTAGGTGGGGTCGGTGAACCAGATGCTGTCGTCGGACTTGACCACCACATCGTTGGGTGAGTTCAAGCGCCTGCCATTGAAGTGCGAGGCCAGCACGGTGCGGCTGCCGTCGTGCTCGATGCGCGAGACGCAGCGGCCCCGGTGCTCGCAGGTGATCACCCGCCCTTGGCGATCAAGGGTGTGCCCATTGGCATTGAAGGCAGGGGCCTGAAACACCGACACCGACCCGTCGGACTCGTTCCAGCGCATGACGCGGTCATTGGGAATGTCGGACCACAGCAGGTAGCGCCCTGCCGGCACATACACCGGCCCTTCAGACCAGCGGCAGCCGGTGTAGAGCCGCTCGAGGTGGACATTGCCCAGCGCAAGCCGGGCGAAGCGGTCGTGGAGCACTTCAAATGATGCGGTCAACATCGGCAGGTCCTTCAAAATATTCGGGGTGCAAAGCGGCAATTTTTTTCACCAGCACGTCGTTGTGGTGCAGGTGACGGGCCATCGCGGCCACGGCCGCCGCTGCATCGCGCTTGCGCAGCGCGCGCACGATGGCGCGGTGGTCGCTCAAGGCCTGTCGGCCGCTTTGCAACTCGGGCAGTGCGATGGCGCGCACCCTCTGGTGCATGTCGCGCGCTTGTGCGACCACGGGCCAGACTGCCCCCATGCCGCACAAATCGAGCAAGGTGCGATGAAACTGGGCATCGGCGTTCAGGGTCGCCTCCAGCTGCTCGGCCTTGAGCGCCTGATCCTGCAAGGCGATGCACGCATCGAGCTGAGTCCAGGCGGACTCATCCGGTTGGGCATCGAGCAGGCGCCTAAGCCCGTGCGTCTCGACCGCTTCGCGCACAAACAGCGCTTCGCGGATGCGATCCAAGCTCAGCAGCGACACCCGTGTGCCCCGCTGCGGCAGCACGTACACCCAACCCTCCTGAACCAAACGCCGGATCGATTCGCGCACCGGCGTTCGGCTCACTCCCAGGCGCAAGGCCTGCTGGTTTTCTGAAAGCAGCACGCCGGGGCGCAGGCGCGCATGCACGATATCGGCGCGCAGCCGAGCGTGCACCTGCTCTGCCAAAGACGATTCTTGCGCCACCGCCGCGCCGTGCATCATGGGCTCGCCTGATCGCGCATGAAGCGCCCCAACGCGGCGAGCTTGCCCGCGCTCAGGTAGCCGTAGCGGTTGACCCAAACCCGGCCCGAGCCGGCCTGGGCGGCCTGCGCGGCCAGCGCCAAACGCCGCATGACGTCGGCCTCGGGTCCGTAGCTGTGCGCAAAGGCGATCACGGGCGTGGCGCCGGCTTGCGCGCGGGCCAGCTGCAGTTTGCCCAGCTGGGCCTGCTCGCCCACAGGGTGATCGGCATCAGGGGGCGGATAGTGCAAGGCGGCCGCGTTGTCGGCCGGGCCCAGACCCATCCACTCAAACACCATCTGGGTCGCCGCGTCGGCGGCGGGCCCCTCAGAGGAGCCAACCAGATCGCGCGCCCAGTACCGGGCGATCATGGGCCAGTGCATGGTGTAGAGCTTGACCCCCACCGCATCGCAAGACGCGCCCAGCTCGTCCCAGGCAAAGCCCGACCAGGTGCTCAGCGGTTGCGGAAACACCTGCGGCTCGAGCAGGCGGCGCGGGCCCGGCACCGCGTCGAGCGCGCGGCGATAGGCTCTGAGCATGCGCGCCACACTGGCGCGCTTGCTGGCCCACAAGGCGCGCGCCGGCCCGTCGCGGCCCAGCCAGTCGTCCCAGCCCGCATCGGCCAGGCGCCGGCGCAGCACGGCGGCACCGTCGGGCGCCGATTGCGCGGCGATGCGGCGCCAGGACGCAAGGGCCTGGCTCAAGCCGGCGGCCAGCTGCTGTGGGTCGGCACCTTGCTGCGCGATGGCTTGCTGGCCATGCTCGCTGAAGTCAAACAAGGCACTGCGCAAATCGTAGGGCGGGTACTCGGGCCAGTCGATCCGAAAGCCGTGGACCTGGGGGTAGCGCTGGGCCAACTCGGCCAGCAGCGCAGCACCGTAGGCGTGCACATGGGGGCTGGCCAGACTGGCGTTGCGATCGACCCGGTCGGGGTGCAGTTGGCCGTCCGGGCCGCGGCACTGGTCCTGCTGCACAGCGCCCGAAAACTGCACCCTGTAGCCGGGCGGGCTGGCCGCCATCACTTGCAAATACACCTGCATGCCGCGCGCGCGGGCTTGTTCAATGACCCGATCGAGGAAATCGGGATGGGCCGCCGTGAGATCGCCGGCCGGGCTGGGCTGGTAACGCAGGCCCTCGTAACGCGAGGGCTGATGCACGAGCGCCGGCGCCGTGCTGACCCAGGTCTCGCGTTGGCCCCAGAGCTCGCGATCGAGCGGACGCACCGCGCCGGCCTCGCCGTCCGGAGGCGGCTCGCGCGCGCCCTGCCCGGCGGCGACGATGCGCATCAGGTAGGGGCTGGTGACCAAAGCGGTGGCCCCTGCCGCCTGCAGGTTGTCGAGCACCGACTCGATCCCCTCACACTGGAACCACTCGGGCATGACGGTGATGCCCAGGCTGATGGATGGCGGCGAGGAGCTCATGGCATGGTTTTGGTATGCTAGTATACAAGTGACCTGGAGGATCCCCATGAAACACTTGACCACTTGCCTCATGGCCCTGCTGCTGCCGCTTTCGAGCCAGGCACAAAGTCAGGACGCATTCCCCGATCGCCCGATCCGGCTGATCGTTCCCGTGGCGGCAGGCGGCGGAGTCGACACCGCCTTTCGCACGCTGGCGCCCTACTGGGCCGAACAGCTCGGGCAGCCGGTGGTGGTCGAGAACCGTCCGGGGGCCGGCCAGGCGATCGGCATCGATGCGGTGGCCAAATCCAAACCCGACGGCTACACCTTGGCCGGTGTGGGCGTGCCGATTGCCTTTAACACGGCCCTGGGCCGCAAACTGCCCTACGACCCGGTCAAAGACCTGACCGCGGTGGCCGAGGTGGTGACACAGCCTCTGTTGGTGGTCGCGCATCCGGGCGTGGCCGCCAAAAACCTGCGCGAATTGATCGATACCGCCCGCAGCCAAACCAACCCGCTGCCCTACACCAGCGGCGGGCCGGGAAGCTATGGCCATCTGTGGTTTGAAATGGTGGCCTCGCAATACAAATTCAACCGCCAGCACATCGGCTACAACGGCGTGGCCCCGGCCTTGCGCGACGTGCTCGGCGGCCAGGTGCCCGTGCTCATCGATGCGATCGTGCCCACCGGCACCCAGGTCAAGGCAGGCAAGGTGCAAGGCCTGGCCATCGTGCGCAGCACCCGCTCGCCCATGCTGCCCGATGTGCCCACGCTGCAAGAGCAGGGTCTGAACCTGCCCAACGCCGCACCGTTTTATGGCGTGATCGGCCCGGCCGGCTTGCCACCGGCGGTGCTCGGAAAGCTCAACGACACCTTGGTCAAGGCACTGCGCTCACCGGCGCTGCAAGCCAAGCTCACCGACATGGGTTTTGACGTGGTGGCCAGCAGCCCAGAGGCCTACGGCAGAAAGATCCGCCAGGAAATCGATCTGTGGAGCAAGATCGTTCGGGACAACCAGATCAAGGCCGACTGA
>JAIXWZ010000114.1 GCA_027491035.1 Comamonadaceae bacterium
CGCTGCTCCCGCTCCGGCTCCGGCCCCCGCTGCCGACGCTTCGGCTCCCGCTGCTGCTCCGGCCGCCGCTCCTGCTGCTGCTCCCGCAGCCCCCGAGAAGAAGTAATTTTTGCTTCCGATCAAAAAGCCGCCTTCGGGCGGCTTTTTTGTTTTCTGGGCCCTTGCGGTGGCCCAGCAAGCTTGAGCCGCAGCGCCCAAAGCAACCCGCCCAAACCGCTGCTCACGACGGCTCCAGCCAACCGTCTTCAAGCCACTGCGCCAGCATCTGGCGCGCCTGCTCGCTGGCCGCCTGGATCGATCGCCCCTCCAAGCGGCGGTTGTCGGCCAGCTGGCGCATCAGGCGCGCATCGCGGCCGCTGGCCAGCAGGCATTCGCCGTTGATGAACACATGGCGCTCGTCGTAAAGCATGCGGCTGCAAGGGTGCAGGCGCAACCCCTGGCCAGGTGTCCAGCTGGGCTGGCCCGCTTCAAACCAAACGCTGGGCTTGGGCTCGCTGAGGTATTGGCCCAGCGCACGATCGAGCGCCGCCGGCTCGCGCAGGGCCCGCTCGAGCGCCGACTGGGCAAACTCGCGCAGCCGCGCAGGGATGGCCGCCGGGGTGTCGCAGGCCTGCTGCCCGGGGTCGCGGTAGAGCACCGGAACGTCGCCGGCTGGGTCGGGGTCCGTTTCAGCCATGCGCACCAGCAATGCGCTGGCCAGCTCCTGGCGCGACGGCGCGCGAAAGCCGATCGAGTACGTCATGCACGGCTGGGAGCGGCCCTGGTCGTCCTGGCACGGCACAGCCACGCCATCGTGGGCATAGCGCGGCGGCAGGTAGAGCATGTCACCGGCATGCAGCACAAATTCTTGCTGCGGCCGGAAATCGCGCAGGATTTTCAGCGGCGCGTCCTCGCGCAGACCGAGATCACTCTGCGCGCCGATCTGCCAGCGCCGGCTGCCGCTGGCCTGCAGCAAAAACACGTCATAGCTGTCAAAGTGCGGGCCAACCCCGCCTTCGGCACTGGCGTAGGAGATCATCAGGTCGTCGAGCCGTGCATCGGGGATGAAGCGAAAACGCTGCAGCAACTCGTGCGCGCCCTGATGGTGCAAGTCCACGCCCTGCACCAGCAAGGTCCAGCCCGGCGTGCCCAAAGCCGGCAGGGCGCGCCGCGAGAAGGGCCCGCGCCGCAGCTTCCAGCTTTGGCCCGTGCGGCCCGAGCGCTCGATCAAGCGAGACTCGACCTCGGCGCGGGCGGCCAGCGCAAACAGTTGCGGCGCCGACAACAAGGGCTGCATGCCGGCAATGGCCTGGCGCACCAGTAAGGGCTTTTTTTGCCAGTGGCGGCGCATGAATTGGGCGGGGCTCAGGCCCCCCAGGAGGCTCAGGGCTTGGATGGGTTCCATGGGACAATTGTCGAATGAAAATCACCCTACCCTGCGTGGTTGGCCTGACCTGGGTCATGAAAGACACCCTCGGCGAGGTGCTCGACGAGTTGGAAGAGCCGATCGAGTTCATGGTTGGCGGACGTGACCTGCTGGCGGCCGTTGAATTGGGCCTGGTCGGGAAAGAGGCCGGCGACCGGGTAGAACTGCACCTCGAGCCCGAACAGGCCTTTGGCGACTACGACGAAAACCGGGTTTTCCTGCAGCCGCGCAGCATCTTCCCGGCCGAGCTCGAAGAAGGCATGCTCTATGAGGGCAGCGCCCTGCCGGCCGGCGCCGACCGCGACACCCCCGCGGACCTGATGTACACCGTCACCGACATCTATCCCGAGCATGTGGTGCTCGATGGCAACCATCCGCTGGCGGGCATCGCCCTGCGCCTGGCCATGCGGGTGGCGTCGGTGCGAGCCGCCACGGCCGAAGAAATCGGCGCCGGCACGCTGGGAACCGGTTTTTTTAAACTCGAATCGGCCCCTGACAGCGGCGCCGGCCTGTTGCACTGAAGGCCAAGCCGCTGCCGGCTCGCTCCCGCTTCCCCCCGCTTATCCCCACACGCCATGACGCTTGAAGTCCAGATCCTCGACCCCCGGCTGCACGAATGGGGCCTGCCCAAGTACCAGACCGAGATGGCCGCGGCGATCGACCTGTTCGCCTGCATCGATGCCCCGCTGACCCTGCAACCGCAAGAGCCCGCCGTGCTGATCCCCTCGGGCATCGCGCTGCACATGGACAGCCTGGAGTTTTGCGCGGTGATTCTGCCGCGCTCAGGGCTGGGCCACAAAAAAGGCCTGGTGCTGGGCAACAGCGTGGGGCTGATCGATGCCGACTACACCGCGCAGTGCTTCATCAGCGCCTGGAACCGCAACCCGCCGGCCAGCGGCCAAGCCATCACAGTCAACCCGGGCGAGCGCATCGCGCAGATGATGTTCCTGCCGGTCCTCAGGCCCCAGTTCAAGGTGGTCACGCAGTTCTCCAGTCCGAGCCAGCGCGGCGGGGGCGGATTTGGCTCAACGGGCCTGTGAAGACCCAATTGCACGAACGCCGATAGAAGGAGTCAACGTGACCGACGACCCACGCTGCTGCGGCAGCGGCACCTGCATCATCGACCCCTCGGGCCGCTGCTGGTGCGGCCAGCAATGGAACGGACAGAGCATGAGCGCGCCGTGCGAACCAGCGCACGAGGCAAAGGATGCGGGCAACGCAGCGCCCGATCTGGGCCAGCAGGACGCTTGAGCGGCCCCTTCGCCTCGTGAGCAGCGTCGCCGCACTGGTCTGGTTCAAGCGCGACCTGCGCCTGCTCGACCATGCGCCTTTGCTTGAAGCCATGAAGTTCGAGTCTGCTGCGGGCTTGCTGGTGCTTGAGCCGCAGTGGCTGCACAGCCCCGAATGCGATCCGCAGCATGTCGCCTTCCAACTGGCCTGCGCCGCCGAGCTGCAGGCCAAGCTTGCCACCCTGGGCCTGCCGCTGTTGGTGCGCACGGGCTCCATGCCGGCCGTGCTGCAGGACTTGCGCGAGCACTGGCGTTTTACCCATTTGTTCAGCCACGAAGAGACCGGCCCGCTGTGGAGCTACCGGCGTGACCAGGAGGTGGCGCGCTGGTGCGCCAGCGCATCGGTGCAATGGCTGGAGCTGCCGCAAACCGGGGTGATCCGCCGGCTGCACTCACGCGATGGCTGGGCCCGCCGCTGGTTGCAGCGCATGAATGCGCCGCAGGCGCCTGAGCCCACCGGCTTCAAGGCCGCGGCCGGCCTGCACGCTGAGCCACTGCCCACACTGCGTGAGCTGGGCCTGAGCAAGCCCACACGCGAGCTGCCGGCGGCCGGCCAGAGCGCCGCCTGGCAGACCCTCAATGAATTTCTGGCCGGCCGTGCCCGCCCTTACCGGCAGGCCCTGTCGAGCCCTCTGACGGCGCCGCACAGTTGCAGCCGGCTCAGTGCCCATCTGGCCTTTGGCGCCTTGTCGATGCGCCAAGTGCATCAGGCCACCGAGGCGCGGATTGCCCACTGCGGCGATCGCGAGTTGGCCTGGGCTCTGCGCGGCTTTGCCAGCCGCCTGCGCTGGCATTGCCATTTCATGCAAAAGCTCGAGGATGAGCCGTCCATGGAGTGGCGCAATTTAGCGCCGTCGGTCGACGGCCTGCGGGCCGGCGATGGTGCGCCACTCGATGCAAAGCATACCGAGCGCCTGCAAGCCTGGTGCGAGGGCCGCACCGGCTACCCTATGGTGGACGCCTGCATGCGCCAGCTGCGCGCCACCGGCTGGCTGAACTTTCGCATGCGCGCCATGCTGGTGAGTTTTGCGGCCTACCACCTGTGGCTGCATTGGCGCGAACCGGGCCTTTTCCTGGCCCGCCAGTTTCTCGACTTCGAGCCCGGCATTCACTGGAGCCAGATGCAGATGCAGTCGGGCACCACCGGCATCAACACCCTGCGCATTTACAGCCCGGCCAAGCAAGCCCGCGACCACGACCCCGACGGCCGCTACGTGGCGCAGTGGGTGCCCGAGCTGGGCACCAGCGCCTACCCGCAGCCCATCGTCGACGAGACCGGCGCCTTGCGCCATGCCAAGCAAACACTCTACGGCCTGCGCAAAAGCCCCCAGGTTCAACAGCAAGCGCAGGCGCTGCAAGACAAACACGGCTCGCGCAAAAGCGGCCTGCCGCAGACGGGTCGGCGCCGAGCAGCAGCGCGGGCGCTGCAGCCGAGCGCTCAGCCCTCTTTGCAGGGCGAGCTGTTCTGACCTGCGCTGCGATCGCAAGCACCCCATGAAAAAGCACGTGGCGGCCACCTTGCTCGGCCTGACCGTCCTGGGCCTGGCTGACGTCCACCTCGATCTGGAGTCGGTGGACGATGGCCATGTGGTGCGCTGGCAGGGCCGCCAGCACGATGTGCGGGGCGCCCTGGCCGCACACACCAACACCTGGTGGCGCAACTGCAGCGCGGTGACGCGCCTGCATGAATCGAGCGCGCAGGCCCAGCAGGTGCTGCGGCTGATCGCCCAGCACAGCCCGCCCGACTCCACGCCACTGCAACTGGTCCATCTGCTGCAGCAAGGCGAGTGGCTGGTGGCCGAGCTGACGTTCGAAAAGCTCAGCCCGGCGGTGGTGCTCCTGCAAAGCGATGGCCCGCCAGGAGGGACACTGACCGAGCGCGCGATCTGGAGCGGCAGCACCGAGCCCTGGCGCAGCGGGCCGCACATCCGCGCCTACCTGCGCGCGCGCGCACCGCAAGCCCCCCAGGCGCTGCTGGCCTGCCTCGATCCGGTGAGCTTCGGCCCCGCTTGAGCGGGGCCGGCCTGCTAAAGGCCGTCAGGCCCTTGGGCCTTCACGCCCTTAGGCCTTCAGCCGCTGTGCCACGATGGCCACGAGCTGCGCCGCCAGCTGCGCCTTGGAGGCGCGGGCCAGTTCCTGACTGCCGTGCTCATCGACCAGCAGCAAAGCGTTGTCGTCACGGCCGAAGGTGTCAGGGCCGATATTGCCCACCAGCAAGGGCACGCCTTTGCGCTGGCGCTTGGCCTGGGCATGGGCCAGCAGGTCGTGGCTTTCGGCGGCAAAACCGACGCAATAGAGCTGGCCGCTGCGGGCGCGCTCGCTGGCCGCCACGCCGGCCAAAATATCCGGGTTTTCCACAAAGGACAAGGCTGGCGCCTGGCCGCCCTCGCCTTTTTTGATCTTGTGCTCGGCCACGCCGTCCACGCGCCAGTCGGCCACCGCCGCGCTGGCAATGAACACCGTGGCGCGCTCAACGCACGCTTGCACAGCCTGCTGCATCTGCTGGGCCGACTGCACATCCAGGCGCTGCACGCCCCGCGGCGTGGGCAGACTCACTGGTCCGGCCACCAGTGTGACCTGCGCGCCGGCGCGCCAGGCGGCCTGCGCCAGCGCAAAACCCATCTTGCCGCTCGAGCGGTTGGTGATGCCGCGCACCGGATCGATCGCTTCATAGGTAGGACCGGCTGTGATCAGCACCTGCTGGCCAGCCAGCACCTTGGGCGTGAAAAAGGCATTCAATTCCTCGAGCAACTCGTCGGGCTCGAGCATGCGGCCGTCGCCGACCTCGCCGCAAGCCTGCTCGCCTGCGCCCACGCCGAGCACATGGCTGCCATCGGCGCGCAGCTGCGCGATATTGCGCTGCGTGGCCGGATGGGCATACATCTCGCGGTTCATCGCCGGCGCCAAAATCAGCGGCACCCGCTCGATCGGACGGGCCAGGCACATCAGACTGAGCAGCTCATCGGCGCCGCCGTGGAGCAACTTGGCCATGAAGTCGGCACTGGCCGGCGCCACCACGATCGCATCGGCCTGGCGCGACAGGTTGATATGGGCCATGTTGTTGCCCTCGCGCGCGTCCCATTGGCTGCTGTAGACGGGCCGGCCGCTCAAGGCCTGCAAGGTCACGGGCGTGATGAACTGGGCCGCCGCATCGGTCATGACCACCTGCACCGTGGCGCCGGCCTTGACCAGGGCGCGGCACAGTTCGGCCGCTTTGTAGCAGGCAATGCCTCCCGACAGGCCCAACACCAGGTGACGGCCCGCCAGCGGCGACGGTGAAATCGACGACTCTTGCATGGCGCCACTGTACCGGATGGCGCTGACAGACCCGCAATTGCCGTCTTGCCCAGCCGCAACCTGGCCGGCGGCTGCAGGCTCTGCCTATAATCGACCGTTACCACCTCAAGGAACTTGCGGTTCCTTCCTGACATGACCAAATTTGTCTTCGTCACCGGCGGTGTGGTGTCCTCCCTGGGCAAGGGAATCGCCTCAGCCTCCCTTGCTGCGATTCTTGAATCGCGAGGCCTCAAAGTCACTCTGATCAAGCTCGACCCCTACATCAACGTCGATCCGGGCACGATGTCGCCGTTCCAGCACGGCGAGGTTTTTGTCACCGACGACGGCGCGGAAACCGATCTCGATCTGGGTCATTACGAGCGCTTCATCACGACGCGCATGCGTCGCACCAACAACTTCACCACCGGCCAGATCTACAAGAGCGTGCTCGAAAAGGAGCGCCGCGGCGACTACCTGGGCAAGACGGTGCAGGTCATCCCGCACATCACCAACGAAATCCAGGAGTTCGTCAAGCGCGGCGCGGGCTTCGGCAACGCCGATGCGGTCGATGTGGCGATCGTGGAGATCGGCGGGACGGTCGGCGACATCGAGTCGCTGCCCTTCCTGGAAGCCGTGCGCCAGATGAGCCTCAAGCTCGGGCCCAACAACACCGCCTTCGTGCACCTGAGCTACGTGCCCTGGATCGCCGCGGCGGGCGAACTCAAGACCAAGCCGACCCAGCACACGGCGCAAAAACTGCGCGAAATCGGCATCCAGGCCGACGCGCTGCTGTGCCGGGCCGACCGCCGCATTCCCGACGAGGAACGCGCGAAGATTTCGCTGTTCTCCAACGTGCCCGAATGGGGCGTGATCTCGATGTGGGACGTCGACACCATCTACAAGGTGCCGCGCATGCTGCACGAGCAAGGCCTGGACGGCCTGATCTGCGACAAGCTGCGGCTCAACACGCCGCCGGCCAATCTGACGCGCTGGGACGATCTGGTCTATGAGACCGAGCACCCGCAAAACGAGGTCAAGATCGCGATGGTCGGCAAGTACGTCGACCTGTCGGACAGCTACAAGTCGCTCAACGAGGCGATCCGCCACGCCGGCATGAAGAACCACGCCCGGGTGGTCATTGAGTACGTCGACTCGGAAACCCTCACGCCCGACAACGCCTCGCAGCTCACGCGCTTTGACGCCATCTTGGTGCCCGGCGGCTTTGGCAAGCGCGGCATCGAAGGCAAGATCTGCGCAGCGCGTTTTGCGCGTGAAAACAAGGTGCCCTACCTGGGCATCTGCCTGGGCATGCAGGTGGCCACCATCGAGTTTGCGCGCCATGTGGCGGGGCTGGCCGATGCCAATTCGACCGAATTTGAGCCGCAGAGCCCGCACCCGGTGATCGCCCTCATCACCGAATGGCAAGATGCCGATGGCACGATCAAGACCCGCAGCGAAAAGTCCGACCTCGGCGGCACCATGCGGTTGGGCGCGCAAAGCTCCGACGTCAGCGCTGGCACGCTGGCCCACCAGATTTACGGCAGCGTGGTAACCGAGCGCCACCGCCACCGCTACGAGGCCAACGTGCACTACCTCGAGCAGCTGCGCGCGGCCGGCCTGGTGATTTCGGCGCTGACCCAGCGCGAGCAGCTCACCGAAATCGTCGAGCTGCCGCAAAGCGTGCACCCCTGGTTCATGGGCGTGCAGTTCCACCCGGAATTCAAGTCCACCCCGTGGGACGGCCATCCGCTGTTCAACTCCTACATCAAGGCGGCGCTGGACCACCGTGGCAGCGGCAAGACGCTGAAAGTGGTGGCATGAAGCTGTGCGGCTTTGAAGTCGGCCTGCAGCAGCGCTTCTTCCTGATTGCCGGCACCTGTTCCATCGAAGGGCTGCAACTGTCGCTGGACGTGGCCGGCCAGCTCAAGGACAGCTGCAAAGAGCTGGGTATCGCGCTGATCTACAAGGGCTCCTTCGACAAGGCCAACCGCTCCTCGGGCACAAGCCAGCGCGGCGTGGGCCTGGAGGCAGGCCTGAAGATCCTTGACGAGGTGCGCCGCCAAATTGGCGTGCCAGTGCTCACCGATGTGCATGAAGCCGATCAGGTGGCCGAAGTGGCCAGCGTGGTCGACGTGCTGCAAACGCCCGCCTTCTTGTGCCGGCAAACCGATTTCATTGCCGCCGTGGCGCGATCGGGCAGGCCGGTGAATATCAAAAAGGGGCAGTTTCTTGCGCCCTGGGACATGAAGAACGTGATCGCCAAGGCCCGTGCTGCAGCCCTTGAAGTCGGCCTGGATCCCGACCGGTTCCTGGCCTGCGAGCGCGGCGTGAGCTTTGGCTACAACAACCTGGTGGCCGACATGGCCAGCCTGGCCCAGATGCGCGACAGCGGCGCGCCGGTGGTGTTCGATGTCACCCATTCGGTGCAAAAGCCCGGCGGTCTGGGTTCGAGCAGCGGCGGCGCACGCGAGATGGTGCCCGTGCTCGCCCGCGCCGGCGTGGCCGCCGGGGTGGCGGGCCTCTTCATGGAAACCCATCCGCAACCGGACCAAGCCTGGTCCGACGGGCCCAACGCAGTGCCGCTCAAGCACATGCGGGCCCTGCTTGAAACCCTGGTCGCGCTCGACCACGTGACCAAGCAAGCCGGCTTTTTAGAAAACCACTTCAACGCCTGAAGACCATGCCCAGCGCCTACATCATTGCCCACGTCAGCATCACCGACCCCACCCAGTACGAAGAGTACAAAAAGCTCTCAACCGTGGCCATGCAGACCTACGGAGCCGAGGTGTGCGTGCGCGGCGGTGCCATCGAGGTCATCGAGGGCGACTGGCAGCCCGAGCGCCTGGTGGTGCTCAAATTCGCCTCGCTCGATCAAGCCCGCCGCTTCGAGGCCTCGCCCGAGTACGCCAGCGCGCGAGCGGCCCGCCAGGGCGCGGCTGTCATGCGCATGCTGCTGGTCGAGGGCACCTGAGTCAGCGTCCCCATTTCATCGATCTGTTTTGACAAGAAAGAATGTTTCATGAGTGCCATTGTTGACATCGTCGGTCGCGAAATCCTGGACAGCCGCGGCAACCCCACGGTCGAGTGCGACGTGCTGCTCGAATCGGGCGTCATGGGCCGAGCCGCCGTGCCCTCGGGCGCCTCGACCGGATCGCGCGAAGCCATTGAGCTGCGCGACGGAGACAGCTCGCGCTACCTCGGCAAAGGCGTGCTCAAGGCGGTCGGCCATATCAACACCGAGATTTCTGAGTCCGTGCTCGGCCTCGATGCGAGCGAGCAGGCTTTTCTGGACAAGACCCTGATCGAGCTCGATGGCACTGACAACAAGTCGCGCTTGGGCGCCAACGCCACCCTGGCCGTCTCCATGGCCGTGGCCCGCGCTGCAGCCGAAGAAGCCGGCCTGCCGCTGTACCGTTACTTCGGCGGCTCGGGCGGCATGCAGATGCCGGTGCCCATGATGAATGTGGTCAATGGCGGCGCGCACGCCAACAACAATCTGGATCTGCAAGAGCTCATGATCATTCCGGTGGGCGCACCGAGCCTGCGCGAGGCGATCCGCTACGGCGCCGAGGTCTTCCATGCGCTCAAGAAAATCATGCACGACAAGGGCATGAGCATTGCCGTGGGCGACGAAGGCGGCTTTGCGCCCAACGTGCCCAGCCATGCGGCAGCCATCGAGATGATCCTTCAGGCTATCGAGCGCGCCGGCTTTGTGGCGGGCGAGCAGATCGCGCTGGGCCTCGATTGCGCCGCCAGCGAGTTCTACCGCGACGGCCAATACCACCTCGAAGGCGAGGGCCTGAGCCTGTCGGCCGCACAGTGGAGCGACATGCTGGCCGGCTGGGTCGACCAGTACCCCATCATCAGCATTGAAGACGGCATGCACGAGGGCGACTGGGACGGCTGGAAACTGCTGACCGAGCGCTTGGGCAAAAAAGTGCAACTGGTGGGCGATGATCTGTTCGTCACCAACACCAAGATCCTCAAGGAAGGCATCGACAAGGGCATCGCCAATTCCATCTTGATCAAGATCAACCAGATCGGCACCCTGACCGAGACCTTTGCCGCCATCGAGATGGCCAAGCGCGCGGGCTACACCGCCGTCATCAGCCATCGCTCGGGCGAGACCGAAGACTCCACCATCGCCGACATTGCCGTGGGCACCAACGCCGGTCAGATCAAGACCGGCTCGCTCTCGCGCTCCGATCGCACGGCCAAGTACAACCAGCTGCTGCGCATCGAAGAGGACCTGGGCGAGATCGCCCGCTACCCAGGGCGCGAGGCCTTCTACAACCTGCGCTGAACACCCAAGCCCACCGCCACCATGGGAAAACGCACCATCACCGTCGTGCTGCTGGGCCTGCTGCTGATTTTGCAGGCGCAGCTGTGGTTCGGCCGCGGCAGCCTTCCCAATGTGAGTCAGATGCGGCTGCGCCTGGACGAGGCCAAGGCACAAAACCTCACCGCACAGGCTGAAAACGAACGTCTGGCCGCCGAGGTGCGCGATCTCAAGGAAGGCCTGGAGATGGTCGAGGAGAAGGCGCGCGGCGAATTGGGCATGGTCAAGCCCAACGAGATCTTTGTCCAGTACAGCAACAGCAAATAGCCTGGCGGTGGACGGCGCTCGCCCCCCGATCTCCCCTGCGCGGGTGGCCATCCTGAGCCACCAGGCATCGCTTGCCCGAGCATTGCAATCGCTTCTTGAAGCCGCGATTGCGGGGATCGCGGGGGCCGATCCGCTCGCCTTGAGCTGGACCACCGGCTCGCAGGCGCAAGCGGCCCAGGGCGCCCGCGTGTGCCTGCTGCTGGCCTGGGACAGCCAGGCAGACCTCAGCGCACCGGCGACTGCGCAGTTGGCCGATCTGCAAGCCCACCAGAAGCTGCGGCAGGACTTGCAAGCCGAGGGCTTGAGCTTTGCCGTGCTGCGCGGCGGGCCGACGCAGCAGGTGCAGCAGGCGCTGGCCGCCCTGTCGCGGCTGCAAGCGGCGCTCAAGCCCGCGGGCGCTCAGACGCTGGGGCGCCCGGGCTGGCGCGGCGCCTGCGAAACGTGCGATGAGCCCGAATGCGAGCACCAGCTGCTCAGCGGCCTGGTTACCGGCCTGCTCAAGCCGGACTGAGCGCGCTGCGGTCCTACTGCAAGGACGAAGAGGGCGGCTGATCGAAGGTGCCAGCGGCGAACAATTGCGCCACATCGACCGCATCGAAGCGGTACTTGACGCCGCAAAACTCGCAGGCCACCTCCACCCGGGTCTGCTCGGCAATGATGGACTGCACCTCGGCCTGCCCGAGACTGCGCAGCATCTGGGTCACACGCTGGCGCGAGCACTTGCAGGCAAAGCGCGGACGCAAAGGCTCGAAACGGGTGATGGGCTCCTCCCAGAAGAGCCGATGGAGCACTTCGTCGGCGCTCAGGCCGAGCAACTCCTGCGGCTGCAGCGTGGCCGCGAGCATGGCGATGCGGTTGAAATCTTCACTGCGACCGATTTGGTCTTCGTTGGCATCGCGGTCCAGGCGGCCCGCCAGATTGCCCTGCCCGAGCACCGGCAAACGCTGGATCAGCAGACCGGCGGCCAGTTCCCGGTTGGCGGCCAACACCAGGCGCGTGTCGAGCTGTTCGCTTTGCAGCATGTAATGCTCGAGCACCTGGCTGATCTTCTCGAGCTTTTCATGCCGGTCCCCAAACAGCGGCACCACGCCCTGATAAGCCTGCTGGCCGGGCTGCCGGTCCTGCGGATCGAGCGTGATCGCGCAGCGCCCCTGGTTATTGACATTGACCAGCTGACTCAGGCTCGCGCCCGCCGGCACACCGGCAGCGCCCTGGGGGCCCAGCGTGGCGGTGGCACGCACGCTCAGATCGCTTTGCACCTCGACCACAGCCAGCTTGAGCGGCCCATCCCCCGAAATCTGCAGCACCAGGGCGCCGTTGAACTTGATATTGCCTTGCATCAGCGTGCCGGCCGCCGCCATCTGGCCCAGCAGTTGCTCGACCTCGGGCGGATAGACCTCCTCGCGCCGCGCGAGGATGTCCTGCCAGGCATCGGTCAGGCGCACGAGCATGCCGCGCACCGGCATGCCATCAAAAATGAATTTATGGAGTTCCGACATCAGCGCCTGTCTTTGTCTGTCTTGTAGGAGTGGCCCAGGCCGGGCACACGCCCGGTCGGTCAAGGTCTTAATCGATGCGCCGCAGACCGGCCTTGAACTGGCGGGCGTTTTCGACATAGCCCAGCACGTTGCGCCGGATGCCGGCAATCTGCTCGGGCGTGAGGGAGCGCACCACCTTGGCGGGGCTGCCCAAAATCATGGAGCCGTCGGCAAACTCCTTGCCCTCGGTCACCAAAGCGCCCGCCCCCACCAGACAGTTCTTGCCGATGCGCGCGCCATTGAGAATGATCGCACCGATGCCAATCAGACTGCCCTCGCCGATGGTGCAGCCGTGCAGCATGGCCTGATGGCCCACCGTCACATAGGGCCCGACCGTCATCGGCTGGCCGATGTCTGAGTGCAGCACGCTGCCGTCCTGGATGTTGCTGCCCTGCCCAATGTGGATGGGCTCGTTGTCGCCGCGCAGCACCGCACCAAACCAGATGCTCGCATCTTGGTCGAGTTGCACCCGGCCCATCACCTGGGCGCTTTCGGCCACCCAAGCGCTTTCGTGGATCTGCGGAACGGCATCGCCGAGTTGATAGATGGCCATGGCTTTCCTTGCGTGCACAGAAGGCGCAATTGTAGGTTCCCGGCCGAGCCTGGGCCGCGCTGCAGGTGCCCCCTTATCATCGCGGCCATGACCTGCCTGCGCCGCCACGCCCTCGATGTGATCCGCCTGTGCGATGCCGATGACAAGTCGCACGCGCTGCGCCATTGGCCGCAGGGCTTGACGGTCGATGCGGCCGCGCGCTGGGACGAGCCGGCGGGCGTGCCGGGGCGGCCCGAGCGCCCTGTGCTGCGCCCGCCGCGCCAAGTGCCTGTACGGGCCATGGGCACGCCCGAGGGGCGGGCCAGCCTGATCCACGCGCTGGCCCACATCGAATGCAATGCCATGGACCTGGCGCTCGACGCCATTTGGCGCTTTGACGGCATGCCGGCGCCGTACTACCTCGACTGGCTGCGCGTGGCGCAGGAGGAGGCCCTGCACTTTGACCTGCTGCACCGCCACTTGCAGACCATGGGCTACCGCTACGGGGATTTCGATGCACACGAGGGCCTGTGGGACATGGCCCGGCGCACCCAGGCCGACCTGCTGGCCCGGCTGGCCGTGGTGCCGCGCATCCTGGAGGCCCGCGGCCTCGACGCGTCGCCGGCGGTGCGCCACAAGCTGCAGTCGGCTGGCGACCGTGCAGGCGCCCAGATCATCGATGTGATCTTGCGCGATGAAATCGGCCATGTGGCCATCGGCAACCACTGGTTTGGCTGGCTGTGCGCGCAGCGCGGCGTGCTGCCCAGCGAGCAAGGCCGGCTGCTGGCCCGCCAGTACGGCGCGCCCGAACCCCGGGGACCTTTTAACCTGCAGGCGCGCCGGCAGGCGGGCTTTGCGCCCGAAGAGTTGGCCGAACTCGGCCGCTGAGGCCCCCCGGGGCTGCGGCGCCTTCCTGCGGCCTTTCTGCAGCCTTCCTACGGCCTTCTTGTAGGACCCGGCCGACCCCAACCCACCGCCGCCAGCGCAAAACCGCGCCGGCGTGCATCGACACCTGCTCAACCCGCCGCGGCCGCGCTTTTCGAAGCGATCCCGGCGGCCTTAATCTGCATCCAAGGCCCTGGCTTGGCGTGCACCCCCGGCGCCGCAATGCGCATCGCTTGCTGTCAGGCCCCAGTGCGAGCCGTTTGGCCTGCGCACGGTCCCCTGCCATGTTTGGAGCCCCTCCCATGCTCTTGCGCCCGTCACTGCTGCAGCCGGCACCGTCTGGCCCCATGCCTGCCCAATTGCGGGTGGACCTGCCCTCGGGCCTTTCGATCGGGGCGCCAGATGCCCCGGTCAAGGTTCAGCTCAAGAGCTGGTCCGCCCTGCCCCGGCTCAAGGCAGGGCGTATCGGTGAGTTGGCCCAAGACTATGTGGAAGGTCGGCTCGATTTGCAAGGCAGCATGCGCCAGATCATGGCCACCGTGCTGCAATTGCTGCGCGACAACCCAGCCCACACACCCGACCCCTGGTGGAGCCGGTGGCGCCAGCAGGCCCGCGCCTTGGCGGCGCACACGCGCGACAAAGATGCCGCGCAAATTGAGTTTCACTACGACGTCTGCGACGACTTCTACGCCCTCTGGCTCGACCCGCGCCGGGTCTATTCCTGCGCCTACTACCGCGGCGACGCCATGGGCCTGGCCCAGGCTCAAGAGGCCAAGCTCGATCACATCTGCCGCAAACTCATGCTCGCGCCGGGCGAGCGGCTGCTCGACATCGGTGCGGGCTGGGGTGGCCTGCTGCTGTGGGCGGCCGAGCACTACGGTGTCGATGCGACCGGCATCACCTTGTCGAAAAACCAGCACCAGCATGTCCGGCGGCTGATCGAAGAAAAAGGCTTGCAGGGCCGCGTGCGCATTGAGCTGCTCGACTACCGCCAGCTCGGCGAGGGCCAGCCGTTTGACAAGATCGCCTCGGTGGGCATGTTCGAGCACGTGGGACAGCTGCAGCTACAGGCCTATTTCCGCAAGATCTGGCGTTTGCTGCGCCCCGGTGGCCTGGTCATGAACCACGGCATCACCGCCGGCTCGACGCGCAATCAACAGCTCGGCGCGGGGCTGGGCGAATTCATAGAGCAATACATCTTCCCCGGCGGCCAGCTGCTGCACGTCAGCGCAGTGCTGGCAGAAATGGCGCAAGCGGGCCTGGAAATGGTGGATACCGAGAACCTGCGACCCCACTATGCCCGCACCCTGTGGGCCTGGTCCGACGCGCTCGAAGCACAGCAGGCTCAGGCGCGGCAGGTGTTGAGCGCCGATCACGGTGCCCGGCAGGCCGAAAAGACGCTGCGCGCCTATCGCCTGTACCTGGCCGGCTGCGCCATGAGCTTCGAGCAAGGCTGGATCGGCCTGCATCAGATGCTGGCCACCCGCCCCTCGGGAACGATCGAGGACGGACCCTGGCGCGGGGGGCAGTCGGTCTACCCGTTTCGGCGCGACCATGTCTACGCCAGCGCCGCGCCCCCGTGATGCCGCACCGTGATGCCGCACCGTGATGCCGTGCCGTGATCGAGGGCCCTGCTCAGGCACCGCGCGGATGGTGCGCCGCGTGCAGCACTTTCAGGCGCTCGCGCGCCACATGGGTGTAGATGGTGGTGGTGGAGATATCGGCATGGCCCAGCAGCATCTGCACCGCACGCAGGTCGGCGCCATGGTTGAGCAGGTGCGTTGCAAAAGCATGGCGCAGGGTGTGCGGCGACAGCGGCACGGCAATGCCGGCCTGCCGCGCGTACTTTTTGACCAGCATCCAGAACATCACCCGGCTCATGCCCGCACCGCGCGCGGTGACGAACAGGGCGTCGCTCTGCTGCCCCGCCAAGATCTGCGGCCTGGCGCCGACCAGGTAGGCCTGCAGATGCTCACGCGCCACAGCGCCAAAAGGCACCAGCCGCTCCTTGCTGCCCTTGCCCATGATGCGCACAACGCCCTCGTTGCTGCCGACCTGGAACGTCTTGAGCCCCACCAGCTCGCTCACGCGCAAGCCGCTGGCGTAGAGCAGCTCGAGCATGGCCTTGTCGCGCAGGCCCAGCGCTGTGCCCAAGTCCGGCGCGGCCAGCAACTGGTCAACCTGGGCCTCGCTCAGGGCTTTGGGCAGACGCAGGGGCTGGCGCGCGGCCAGCAGGCGCAGCGTGGGGTCGCTGTGGACCCGGCCCTCGCGCAGGGCCCAGCGAAAAAATCGCTTGAAGACGGTCAGGCGCCGATTGGCCGACGAGGCGCGGGTGCTGGCGTGACGCGCTGCAAAATAAGCATTCAGGTCGGCCTCGGTGCTGGTCTCAAGCGCGAGCTTGCGGCTGGCCAGCCACTGACCGTAGGCGCCGAGGTCGCGCCGGTAGGCAGCCAGGGTGTTGGCCGACAGCCCGTCTTCCAGCCAGAGTGCATCGACAAAGGCATCGACCAGGCTCTGGCCCGATGCATCGGGCTTGAAGGCCTCAGACATAGAAAAGCCGCTGCATCGAAGCGATTGCAGCGGCTGCCCACCTCATGCGCGCGCGCTCACTCAAGCCGCAGCTTGGCGCTGTCAACCACCTTCTTGTAGACCTCGAACTCGGCCTTCATCTGCTCGGCAAACTGCTCGGGCGTGTTGCCGATGATGATCGAGCCGGTGTCTTCGATGCGCTTGCGCGTGGCCGGATCTTCGAGCGCCTTCTTGGTGGCGGCGTGCAGCTTGTCGACCACGTCCTTGGGCAGGCCCTTGGGTCCGACGATGCCGTAATAAGCCATCCGATTGACCGGCTCAAGCCCCACCTCCTTGAAGGTCGGCACATTGGGAAGCACCGCCAGTCGCTGAGGAGCGGCCACCACAATGGGCACCAGGCGGCCCTGCTGGATGAAAGGCAGCGCCGAAGGCAGGTTGTCGAAAATGATCTGCACCTGGCCGGCCACGGTGTCGTTGAGCGCCGGGCCGGCGCCGCGGTAGGGGATGTGGGTGATGAAGGTGCCGGTCAGGTTCTTGAACAACTCGGTCTGCAGATGACCGATGCCGCCCGTGCCCGACGAGGAGTAGGAGTAGCGGCCCGGGCTCTTTTTGAGCTCGGCCAAAAAGCTCTTGTAGTCCTTGGCCGGGAAGCTCGGATGGACCGCGATGATGTTGGGCGTGGCCGCGATGTTGATGATGGGCGTGAAGTCCGTCAACACGTTGTAGGGCATCTTGGGGTTGATGGCCGGGTTGGCCGCTGTGGTCGAGACCGTGCCCATGCCCAGCGAATAGCCATCGGGCGCCGATTTGGCTGTCTCGTTGGCCCCGACCACGCCCCCGCCGCCCGCGCGGTTTTCGATCACCACACTCTGGCCCAGGGCACGGCCCAGGGGTTCGGAGATCACGCGGGCAATGATGTCGGTGGTGCCACCCGGGGCAAACGGCACCTGCAGCTTGACCGGTTTGTTCGGATAGGCCTGAGCCAGGGCCGCGCCCGACAGACAGGCCAAGGAAAGGCAAGACAAAGTCGCAAAAGCCGAGCGACGACGAATCATGATGGGAGATCCTCTCTGCGCAAGCTGGCGCGGGGTTGGGTATGTGGTCGAGATGGTAATTGACGAGGGCGGCCCTCGCATCGGGAGAACCCCGCAAAGCCAGAGGTTATTCTTGGGCTGTGAACGCACTCGAACTGCTCCTGCCCGATTTCTCGCTGATCGCACTGGGCTACGTGGTCTGCCGCTACACCCCGCTGGACCGCACGCTGTGGGAGCAGGTTGACCGACTGGTCTATTTCCTGCTGTTTCCCCTGCTGCTGTTTCACTCCATCCTCAAGAGCCCGCTGGATCTGGGCAGCGCCTCGGGGCTGATCGCAGGCGGGCTGATGCTGGCGGCCATCGGCGTGGGGCTGAGCTACGCGCTGCCCCACCTGCCCTGGATCGGCCGGCACATCGATCGGCGCGACCATGCGGCTTGCGCACAGATCGGCTTTCGCTTCAACTCCTTCATCGGTCTGGCACTGGCCGAGCGCTTGGCCGGCGCGCAGGGGCTGCTGCTGATCGCCGTGCTCATCGGGATCTGCGTGCCCATCTTCAACACCGCCGCGGTCTGGCCCATGGCGCGGCAATCCCAGCGCCACTTCGGCCGCGAGTTGCTGCGCAACCCACTCATTCTTGCAACGGCCAGCGCACTGCTGGCCAATCTGCTGGGCCTGCGCCTGCCGGCCAGCATCGAGCCTGCGGTCAGCCGAATCGGCGCGGCCTCGCTGGCGCTGGGCTTGATGGCCGCAGGCGCCGGGATGCAGTTCTCATCGCTGGCGCGAGCCAAAGTGCTGGGCCTGAGCCTGATCGCAATCAAGCATCTGCTGCTGCCTGTGTCGGCTTACGCCCTGACGCGCCTGCTCGGACTCAAGCCGACCGAGGCGCTGGTGCTGATGGCTTTTTCGGGCCTGCCCACCGCCTCAAGCGCCTACGTGCTGGCCGCCCGCATGGGCTACGACGGCGCCATCGTCGCCGCCCTGGTCACCGCCTCGGTGCTCATGGGCCTGGTCAGCCTGCCCCTGGCCATGACACTGGCAGGACGCTGAAGCGTCACGCCGCTTGCCGTTGCACCCCCACCCCGTCATTGCGCCCCCACCCCGTCATTGCGCCCCTGCCCCGTCATTGCGCCCCTGCCCCGTCATTGCGCCCCCACCCCGTCATTGCGAGGAACGAAGCAATCCATTGCAGCATCGGCTCAGGCGCATAGATTGCCACGGCGCTGCGCGCCTCGCAATGACGAAATCCGTATCGCGCCTCGCAATGACGGAATCAGGGCCTCGCCTCGCAATGACGCAATCCGGCCTGCGCGTTCAGTGCAGTGACGACAGGAACTGCCTGAGCTCGGGCGTTTGAGGCCGGGCAAACAGGTCGTCAGGGGCACCTTGCTCGTGCACCAGCCCCTGGTGCATGAAGATCACCCGGTCACTGACCTTGCGGGCAAAGTTCATCTCGTGCGTGACCATGAGCAGGGTCATGCCCTCCTGAGCGAGCGACTCGACCACGGCCAGCACCTCGCCGACCAGCTCTGGGTCGAGCGCGGAGGTGATTTCATCGCACAGCAAGATGCTCGGCGACATGGCCAGCGCGCGGGCAATGGCCACGCGCTGCTGCTGACCGCCCGAGAGCTGCTCGGGGTAGGCATCGAACTTTTCGGCCAAACCGACCCGCCCGAGCAAACGCCGGGCGGTTTCGTCACTTTGCGCATCGCTGAGCTGCTTGACCAGGCCCGGAGCCAGCTTGATGTTGCGAGCCACGCTTAGATGCGGAAACAGGTTGAAGGACTGAAAAATCATGCCCACCTGCTGACGCAAAGAGCGCATGGCAGCCGGGTTGTCATAGACCAGAGGCTGGCCCTGCACCCGCAGCGCGCCTTTCTCAAACGTCTCCAGGCCATTGATACAGCGCAGCAAAGTGCTTTTGCCCGAGCCGCTCTTGCCGATGATGGCGATCACCTCGCCGGGCTGAACCGTCAGGTCGATGCCCTTGAGCACCTCGTTGTGGCCGAAGGACTTGCGCAGGCCCTCGATGGCGATGGCCGGTGTGTCAGGAGCGTTTGGCATGGAGGCGACTTTCGAGCGAGCGTGCGTACAGGCTGATCGGGTAGCAGATCAGAAAGTAAAGAATGGCCACGCAGCTGTAGACCAAAAAAGGCTTGAAGGTGGCGTTGGTGATCATGGTGCCGGCCTTGGTTAACTCGACAAAGCCGATGACCGATGCGAGCGCCGTGCCCTTGACCACCTGCACCAAAAAGCCCACCGTGGGCGCCACCGCAATGCGGGCCGCCTGCGGAAACACCACATAGCGCAGCTGCTCGGTAAAGCTCAGCGCCAGGCTTTGCGCGGCCTCCCATTGCCCCTTGGCAATCGAGCGAACGCAGCCATGCCAGATTTCAGCAAGAAACGCGCTGCTGTAGAGCGTCAGCGCCACTGCGGCCGACGTCCAGGCCGAGGTTTCGATGCCCAGCAGGGCCAAGCCGAAGTAGGCCAAAAAAAGCTGCATGAGCAAGGGCGTGCCTTGAAACAGCTGCACGTAGCCGGCCACCGCTTTTTGCAGCACGCGGCTGGGCGTGGTGCGTGCCACGAGCAAGGCCAGCCCCACCAGGCCCCCACCAACAAACGCAATGAGCGAGAGCACCACGGTCCAGCGCGCAGCCAGCAGCAGATTGCTGACGATATCCCAGACGGTGAACTCAACCACGGCGCCTCCCGAACACAAAGCGCTGGCCCACCCAGTTCAAGGCGGCGCGGGTGGCCATGGACAGCCCCAAGTAGATGAGGGTGGCCACAATAAAGGCCTCAAAAGCGCGGAAGTTTCGGCTCTGGATCAGGTTGGCTGCAAAGCTCAGCTCCTCGGTGGAGATCTGCCCGCAGACGGCCGAGCCCAGCATCACGATGATGATCTGGCTGACCAGGGCCGGCCAGATACGCTGCAGCGCTGGTGGCAGCACCACCCAGATGAAGGTCTGCACACGCGAAAGCGCCAGACTGACCGCCGCCTCAATCTGCCCGATCGGCGTGGCCTGTATGCCAGCGCGCACGATCTCGGCCGAGTAGGCGCCCAGGTTGATCACCATGGCGATCACCGATGACCACTCGGGGCCCAAGCGCAAACCCAGGGCCGGCAGACCAAAGAAGATGAAGAACAGCTGGATGATGAAGGGCGTGTTGCGGATGAGCTCCACATAGGTGGCCACCGCCGGGCGGCT
Organism: Comamonadaceae bacterium; assembly: GCA_027491035.1. Taxonomy (GTDB): domain Bacteria; phylum Pseudomonadota; class Gammaproteobacteria; order Burkholderiales; family Burkholderiaceae_C; genus Polaromonas. The sequence continues at coordinate 20,303 of JAIXWZ010000114.1, forward strand.
CCAGGCCGGCCCTTCGGTGCGCACCCAGGCACAGGCGATGCCGAGCAAGACGCCCAGCACCGCCGAGACGGCCGTCAGCCCCAAAGTCCAGGCCACGCCCTTGAGCAGCAAGGGCCATTGGCTCAGCACCGAGGCGAAGTCGAGCTCGATGCTCATGCCCGCTCAGGCCTTGAGGCCTTCACTCGGGGAGCTGTCCGGCCGGACGGCCCAGCCACTTTTGGGCCATCTTGTCGATGTCACCGGACTTCTTGCCTTCGGCAATGATGGCGTTGACGCGGGTGCGCAAGGCATCTTCACCTTTGGCCACACCGATGAAGTTGGGGCTGTCCTTGAGCAGCAGCTTGTACTCTGCATTGAGCTGCGGGTTGCGCTGCATCATCACGCCTGCGACCGACGCGCCCGTGGCCAAAAGCTGGGTCTGGCCCGACACGAAGGCCGAGACGGTGGCGTTGTTGTCCTCAAAACGCTTGAGGTCAGCGCCTGCGGGCGCCACCTTGGTCAGCTCTTGGTCTTCGATCGCGCCGCGCGTCACGGCCACGGTCTTGCCAGCCAGGTCGGCCATGGACTTGACGGTCACCGTCTTGGCGCCATAAATGGCCTGAAAGAACGGGGAGTATGCGGCGGTAAAGTCGATCACCTTCTCGCGCTCGGCGTTCTTGCCCAGGGTGGAGATGACCAGATCAGCCTTCTTGGTCTGCAGGTAAGGAATGCGGTTGGCGCTGGTCACAGGCACCAACTCGATCTTCACGCCCATCTTGGCGGCAATGTAGTTGGCCATCTCCACATCGAGCCCTTGCGGCTTGAGATCGATGCCAACGAACCCATAGGGCGGAAAGTCGGTCGGAATCGCGATCTTGATCAGCTTGGTCTTCTGGATGTTGTCCATCGCAGACTGGGCCAGCGCAGCGCTGCTGGCGCCCAGCAGGGCGGCAGCAGAGGCTGCGGCAAGAAGGGCACGTTTGGTGAAAGTCATGGCGTAGCTCCTGGGTCGGTCAATGAAGGAAAGGGTGTTGGCGCGCACCGCGGCAGTGGGCGCCGCGACGGCGCAGGTCTCTGTCCACAAGGCTTGGTCTGCAAACCCCTACACCAAGCAAGCCAATTGCATGCCAACCGCTGGCGCCCTAGCACCCAAGCGCGGCGCACCACAAACGTGCGCCAAATCCCAAAAAATGGGAAACAATCCTTTTTATGGTGCATACCATGCACCAATTCAAGCCTACTGCAGCGCTGCCCCCGGCTGACCCAAGGCCCAGAGCACATGCTCTCTTACCAGCGCGCTGGGGTGGTCCAGGCGCCGCTGCAAGGCACTTCGAATCGCTGCAGCCTGCGCGTTGGGCTGCGCCAGTGCGTTGCCCAGGGCCACCGCCAAATTGCGCAGCCAGCGTTCATGGCCGATGCGCCGGATTGCACTGCCTTGCGTGCGCTGCAAAAACTCCTCCTCGCTCCAATCCCACAGCGTCAGCAGCTGCGCGCCGGTCAGCTCGGGCCGCGCATCGAAATCGGGCAGGCTTGAGCGCTGCGCATACTTGTTCCAAGGGCACACCAGCTGGCAATCGTCGCAGCCATAAATGCGGTTGCCCATCAGCGGGCGCAGCGGCTCGGGGATCGGCCCGTCGTGCTCGATCGTGAGGTAGGAGATGCAGCGCCGCGCATCGAGCCGGTACGGCGCCACGATGGCCCGGGTCGGACACAAGTCGATGCAGGCGCTGCAGCTGCCGCAGTGGGCCGATGCGGGCTCGCTGGCGGGCAGCGCCATGTCGACAAAGATCTCGCCCAAAAAAAACATCGAACCGGCCTGCCGGTCCAGCACCAAGGTGTGCTTGCCGCGCCAGCCCAAACCGCTGCGGGTGGCCAGCTCGGCCTCAAGCACCGGCGCCGAATCGGTAAACACCCGATGGCCCAGCCCCTGAACCTGCCCGGCCAGGCGCTGCGCCAGTGTGCTCAGGCGCGCGCGCATCACCTTGTGATAGTCCCGCCCCCGCGCATAGACCGACACCACCGCCTCGCCCGGGCGCTGCAAGCGCTCAAGCTCCAAACCCGCCCAGTCGGGCGGGCCGTTCTTGGGCAGATAGTCCATGCGCGCGCTGATCACACTGACCGTGCCGGGCACCAACTCGGCCGGCCGTGCGCGTTTGAGGCCATGGCGGGCCATGTAGTCCATGCCGCCATGAAAACCAGCGGCCAGCCACGCCGTCAAGCCCGGCTCGGCGCAGGACAAATCCACTGAAGACACCCCGATTTGCGAGAATCCCAGCTCGCGGGCCCAGTCCCGAACCGAAGACACGAGTTGATGAGCGTTTCTGACCGCACTGTGATTCATCCGGCGATTGTAAAAACCACCGTGTGGCAGGACGAGGCCGACACCCGGGCCTTTGCCGCACGGCTGGCCGGCGCCCTGCTCGCCCTGCCCCACAGCGGCGATGCGCTGATCGAGTTGCACGGCGATCTGGGCGCGGGCAAGACCACGCTGGCGCGCCACCTGCTGCAGGCCCTGGGCGTGAGCGGGCGCATCAAGAGCCCCACCTATGCCCTGCTCGAGCCTTATCAGCTCCATCTGCCCACCGGGCCGCTGGCGGTCTCGCACTTGGACTTTTACCGACTGGGCGATCCGCAGGAGTGGGAAGACGCTGGCTTGCGCGACCTCTTCGCAGCGCCAGGGCTCAAACTGGTCGAGTGGCCCGAACGGGTGGCCGCGCTCATGCCGGCGCCCGATCTGCGCATCTTCATCGACCTGACAGGCGCCATCGAGCCGGCGCCACCCGTCCGTCAGGTGCGGCTGCAAGCGGTCAGCCCCACCGGTCAAGCGCTGCTCGCGGCCCTGACGTGAAGCCCAGCAGCCCACCGCGACGCCAGCTGCTGGCCTGCGCCGCGGGCCTGACGTTGCTGGGCGGCGCCGATCTCGCCCGAGCCGCGCGTTTGCTGGCCTTGCGGGTGTGGCCGGCGCGCGAGTACAGCCGCATCACCCTGGAGTCCGACGAGACGCTGCGCCAGCGCCACAGCCTGAGCGCCGATCCGCACCGCCTGACGCTGGACATTGAAGGACTGGCGTGGCAGCCGGCCCTGCGCGAGGCAGCCGCCCAGGTGCCCCAAGACGACCCCAACATTGCCAGCCTGGACGTGGCCCAGCCGCGGGCCGGCGCCGTGCAGCTGGCCATCGGCCTGCGCCATGCCGTGCGCGCCCAAGTCTTTCAGATCAGGCCGGTGGCGCAGTACCAGCACCGGCTGGTGCTCGATCTGTACCCCCAGCAGGCGATCGATCCGCTGGAGGCCCTGATTGCCGACTTGCAGCGGCGCGATCGGTCCCTGTCCAGGCCAGAGCCGGCGCCGGCCGACCCGCTGGGCGACTTCCTGGCCCGGCGACAGGAGGGCAAGCCGCAAGAGCCCGCCCAAGCAGCGCCCACCGGCCAGCCCCGCGGCGCCGAACGGCCTTTCATCGTCGTGCTCGATCCCGGTCATGGCGGAGAGGACCCGGGCGCGATCGGGCCCGGCGGCACGCGCGAGAAGGACGTGGTGCTGCAAGTGGCGCTGCTGCTGCGCGAGCGCATCAACGCGCGCGCCGACATGCGCGCCGTCCTGACCCGCGAGGCCGACTACTTTGTGCCGCTGCACGCCCGCGTGCAAAAAGCGCGGCGCGTACAGGCCGACCTGTTCATCAGCATCCACGCCGACGCGTTCTACACCCCCAGGCCGCAAGGCGCCAGCGTCTTTGCGCTGAGCGAGCGCGGCGCCTCCAGTGGCGCGGCGCGCTGGCTGGCCGACAAGGAAAACGCGGCCGACGGCATTGGCGGCGTGTATGCCCAGGTGCAAGACCCGGGCGTGCGACAAGCCCTGCTCGACATGAGCACAACCGCGCAAATTCAGGACAGCCTGCGCGTGGGCAGCGCCCTGCTCGGCGAGCTCGCCCGCATCGGGCGGCTGCACAAGCCGCAGGTCGAGCAGGCCGGCTTTGCGGTGCTCAAGGCGCCCGACATTCCCAGCGTGCTGGTGGAAACCGCGTTCATCAGCAACCCGCAAGAGGAAATCAGGCTGCGCGAGATCGGCCAGCAAAACCTGTTGGCCGACGCCCTGATGCGCGGCATTGAGCGCTACCGGGCCGGCAACCCGCCCTTGGCGCGCAACCGGCCATGATCAGTGAGGCCAAATGAAGGCCAACAGCCTGCGCCCTGATCAGCTGGCCTGGCTGCGCTTGGCCCGCCAGGCGCCGAACATGGCCAGCAGCCCCGGCACGATGATGAGCGCCCAGATGATCTTGCTCAGGTTTTGTTGCACCCAGGCCAGGTTGCCAAACAGGTAGCCGGCCCCGGTCAGCCCGACCACCCACAGCACGGCACCGGCCACGTTGTAAGCGCTAAATCGGGTGCGGTCCATCTCGGCGACGCCGGCCACAAAGGGCGCAAAGGTGCGCACAAAGGGCATGAAGCGCGCGATGATGATCGTGATGCCGCCGTAGCGCTGGTAGAACAGATGCGCCTGGTTGAAGGCCGCGCGGTTGAACAGCCGGGAGTCGGGCCAGGCAAACACCCTCGGCCCCACCCATCGCCCGATCGAATAGTTGCACTGATCGCCCAAAATCGCCGCCACCAGCAACAGCGCCATGGCCAGCGGCAAGCTCAGCAGCGCCGCACCGCACAGCGTGCCAACGATGAACAGCAGCGAGTCGCCCGGCAAAAAAGGCATGACGACCACGCCGGTCTCAACAAACACGATGGCAAACAGCAGCGCGTAGACCCAGGTGCCGTAATCGCGCGTGAAGGCCTCCAGGTAGCGATCGACGTGCAAGATGAAGTCGATCAGAAAAGTCACCCATTCCATGGGCAGCGATTCTGGCACGGCCACCGGGGCCGGCGACCGTTGGGCCGAGCTCTACAATTGCCGCGTGACTGCCAGCGCCCCCTCTCCCACCCATACGCCGCCCCTTACGCCGCCCCGTCCAATCCGCGAACTGCCGGACGAATTGATCAGCCAAATTGCCGCCGGCGAGGTGGTCGAGCGGCCCGCCTCTGTGGTGCGTGAGCTGCTCGACAACGCGCTCGATGCCGGCGCCAGCGACATCGTGGTGCGCCTGTCGGCCGCGGGTGTGCGCATGATCCGCGTGGAAGACAACGGGCTGGGCATCGCGGCGGCCGAGCTGCCGGTGGCGCTCAAGCGCCATGCGACCAGCAAGATCGGCTCGCTGCAAGACCTTGAATCGGTGGCCACCATGGGCTTTCGCGGCGAGGCGCTGGCCGCCATTGCCGCTATTTCCGACATGAGCGTGCTGTCGCGCACAGAAGGTGCCCCGCACGCCTGGCAGCTCGATGCCCGCACCGGCGAGCTCAAGCCCGCGGCCCGCGCTGTGGGCACCACGGTGGAGGTGCGCGAGCTGTTTTTTGCAACGCCGGCGCGGCGCAAATTTCTCAAGGCCGACGCCACCGAGCTGGCCCACTGCATGGAATCGGTGCGCCGGCATGCGCTGGCGCGGCCAGACGTGGGTTTCTCTGTCTGGCACGAGGGCAAGCTCATCGAACAATGGCGGGCCCAGCCCAGCAGCGCGCAGGCGCTGACGCAGCGCCTGGCCGATGTGCTCGGCCCCGAGTTTGCGGGCCTATCGTTGCCGGTGGACCACCAGACCCAAGGCAATGGGCGCACGGTGCGCGTCTGGGGGCGCATCGGCCTGCCCGATCTGGCCCGCTCGCGTGGCGACCAGCAATTTGCCTATATCAACGGCCGCTATGTGCGCGACAAGGTGATCGCCCACGCGGCGCGCAGCGGCTTTGAAGATGTGCTGCACGGGCACAAACAGCCCGTCTACGCGCTCTATGTAGAGATCGACCCGACCCGCGTGGACGTCAACGTGCATCCGACCAAAATCGAAGTGCGCTTTCGCGACGGCCGTGAAGTGCACCAGGCGGTGCTCCACGCAGTCGAAAACGCGCTGGCTGCGCCGCGCGCCGCACTGGCCGCCGCGACCCCGGCAGCCGCGGCTGACGCCATGAGCGGCGCCGCTTGGCAGCCGGCCGAAAACGATCCATCGACGCCGCGACCCGCAAGCTGGCAACAAGGCGGCCTGCACCTGCCGCCAAGACCTGGTTCGGGGGGTGCAGGCAGCAACGGTTTTGACGCGATGTGGCCCAGCAGGCCTGATGCGGCCGCCGCAACGCTCTCTCAGCCCAGCATGCTGACGGCTCAAGAGGCGATGAGACCCTGGGGGGCTGCGGGCTCGCAAGCTGGCGATCGAACGAGCAGTCGAGTGGTCGACCGAGCGGGCGATCAAACGGGCGATCCACCCACCGAGGGACAGGCCGGCGCACCGGCACTGCCCGAGGGCCACTGGCCGCTGGGCCGCGCCATCGCCCAATTGCACGGCATCTACATCCTGGCGGAAAACAGCCAGGGCCTGATCGTGGTGGACATGCACGCAGCGCACGAGCGCATCGTCTACGAGGGCCTCAAGGAGCAACTCGACCAGGCGCGCATTGCCAGCCAGCCGCTGCTCATTGCCGCCAGCTTTGCCGCCACACCGCAGGAAATGGCCACCGCGCAAAACGCGCAAGAGGCGTTGCTCGCTCTGGGCCTGGACATCACCGCGCTGTCGCCCAAAACACTGGCCGTGCGGGCCGTGCCCACGCACCTGGCCCAGGGCGACGCGGTGGAGCTGGCGCGCAGCGTCTTGGCCGAGCTGGCCCAACACGAGGCCAGCCGGGTGCTGACCCAGGCGCGCAACGAGTTGCTGGCCACACTGGCCTGCCACAGCGCGGTGCGGGCCAACCGCCGCCTGACATTGGAAGAAATGAACGCCCTGCTGCGCCAGATGGAGCAGACCGAGCGCTCGGACCAATGCAACCACGGCCGACCGACCTGGCGGGCGGTGTCACTGCGCGAGCTCGACGCGCTGTTTCTGCGCGGACGCTGAGGCTGGCCTTGGGCCCAGACCAGGGATAGTCCGCACAAGTGCGCCTCGTCACCGCGCCCCCGCCACGTCGTTGCGCCCCCGCCACGTCATCGCGCCCCCGCCTCGTCATCGCGAGGAACGAAGCGATCCATTGCGGCGGTCGCATGGAAACCTGGATTGCCACGGCCTTCGGCCTCGCAATGACGCAGCGCCGTCATCGCTCCTCGCAATGACGCGCTCCTACAGACTTTCCTGAGTCCCAGATGAGGCCCCATCAAATCGACCAGTAGGCCGCCGCTGCCATCAGCACGCTGAGCGTGGCCACCGCGGTCAGCACCGTGCGCAGCGGCAACCATGCGCCCAGGCCCAGCTCGCGGTACACCGCCCGATCGACCCACCAGCAGGCCAGCAAGCTCAGCGCGAGCAGCAGCAGGCCCCAGGGGCGATCGAGCAAAACCGCGAGCCAGCCCAGCAGGCTGGGCAGCACCCCCCAGATCAGCCGCGCGGGTGGCGCGGTGGCACTGCGCATCGCCAGACCCCAATGGATGCCACCCAAAAAGCCAACAATCACCGCACCGTAGCCCAGCAGCGCCATCGCCGCCAGCATGCGCCAGCCCGGCTGCGGCAACCACTGCAGTGCCGCGGCCAGCACGAAGGGAATCAAACCGGCCAGGCCCAGGCCCCAGGCCAGGGCGCCGGGCCTCAAAGCGGCCGCCGGCGCAATCGGATCGGCGCCGTGCATTTGTGCAAACTCAGGGTGTTGGCGTGGCATGCTTGAACTCCAGAGGCTGCAGTGTAGAAGAGCCAGGGCCTGACCCAGTGCCTCAGCCATCCCCGCCGACAGCCGCGCCATGCCCACACACGCCGGCGCACGCAGCCCATCTGCTACGCTTTCGGCCCTCATGCAGACGCCACCTCTGATCGCCATCGCCGGCCCCACCGCTTCGGGCAAGACCGCCGCCGCCCTGGCACTTGCGCAGCGCTGGCCGGTCGAGATCATCAGCGTCGACTCGGCCCTGGTCTACCGCGGCATGGACATCGGCACCGCCAAGCCCAGCGCCCAGGAGCGCGCGGTCGCCGCCCACCACCTGATCGACCTGTGCGACCCGCTTGAGCCCTACAGCGCCGCGCAGTTTCGCCGCGATGCGCTGCGCCTGATCGATGACATCCGCGCGCGCGGCCGCCACCCCCTGCTGGTGGGCGGGACCATGCTGTACTTCAAGGCCCTGATCGATGGCCTGGACGACATGCCGCCGGCCGATGCGGCGGTGCGCGAGCTCATCGCCCGCCAGGCCGCCGAGCAAGGCTGGCCGGCCTTGCATGCCCGCCTGGCCGAGGTCGATCCGGTCACCGCCGCACGATTGCCGCCTGCAGACAGCCAGCGCATCGCCCGTGCGCTGGAAGTCTGGCAGGTCGCAGGCCGGCCGCTTTCGGCGTTTCAGCAGCGGGCCGGCCAGGGCCTTGCGATCGAGCTGTTCAGCCTGGAGCCGCTCGATCGCGCCTGGCTGCATGCGCGCATCGCGCAGCGCTTTGAGGACATGCTCGCCGACGGCCTGCTCAAAGAAGTCTGGACACTCATGGGCCGCGGCGACCTGCACCCCGATCTGCCCTCGATGCGCTGCGTCGGCTACCGCCAAAGTTGGCAGGCGCTGCAAGACGCGCAGACAAAAAAGACCGCACACACCGCCCAGCCCGATGCACCGCCGCCCTTGAGCAGCGCCCAACTGCAAGCCCTCAAGGCCAGCGGTATCGCCGCCACGCGCCAGTTGGCCAAGCGGCAACTGACCTGGCTGCGCAGCATGCCGGCGCGCCGCTCGATCGCCTGTGACGCGCCCGATGCGCAAGACCAACTGCTGCGCCAGGTGGCTGCGCTGTGGGAGCGGGCATGACGGCGCTGCAGGTCAGCGCCCTGGGCAAGCACTATGGGGCCGCCGCGGTGTTCACGCAGGCCAGCGTCACCGTGGCAGCCGGCGAGTTTGTGGCCATCGTGGGCGACTCGGGCGTGGGCAAGTCCACCCTGCTCAATTGCATGGCCGGGCTCGATCACTGGAGCGAAGGCAGTGTCACGCTGTGCGGCCAGCGGCTCGACACGCTGGACGATCAGGCCCGGGCGGTGCTGCGCCGCCAGCATGTGGGCTTTGTGTTCCAGGCCTTTCATGTGCTGCCCCATCTGGATGTGGCGCAAAACGTCGCCCTGCCCCTGATGCTGCTGGGCCAGCACGATGGCCCGCGCGTGAGCGCCATGCTCGAGGCGGTCGGGCTGCAAGGTCTGGAGCGGCGCTTGCCGCAGCAGCTCTCGGGCGGGCAGCTGCAACGCGTCGCGATCGCACGCGCGCTGGTGCACCGCCCCGCCCTGCTGCTGGCCGACGAGCCCACCGGCAACCTCGACCCGCGCACCGCCACCTTGGTGATGGACGCGCTGATCGAGCAGACGCGCTCGCAAGGCTCGGCCCTGGTGCTGGTGACCCATTCCGAACAGGCGGCCGCGCGTGCCGACCGCGTGCTGCGCCTGACCGCGCAAGGCCTGGAGCCGGCATGAACGCGATAGCGCGCGCCCGCCCTCGCATCTGCCGCCCATGAGCGTGCTGCAACTGCTGCGCACCTGTTCCTGGCAGGAGCTGCGCCACCATCCCTGGCGCCACGGCGCGGCGGTGCTGGCGGTGATGCTGGGCGTGGCGCTGGCTTTTTCGGTGCACCTGATCAACGCCTCGGCGCTCAGCGAGTTTGCCCAGGCCGCGCGCACCGTGGGAGGGCAAAGCGATCTGGAAGTGCGCGCACCACAGGGCCGCATGGACGAGAACCTCTACACCTTGATTGCCCAGGCGCCGGCCGTGGCGGCGGCCAGCCCCGTGCTCGAGCTGGCCACCCACGCCCTCGTCGACGGGCAGAAAGTCAATCTGCGCGTGCTGGGCATGGACGCGCTGCGGCTGGTGCACACCACACCGGCGCTGATGCCCCAACCCGACACACAAGCCAGCCGCTTTGCGCTGTTCGCGCCAGCCCAGGTGTTTCTCAATGCCAGCGCCCGCCAGCGGCTGGGCAGCGGCACCGTGCGCCTGCAAAGTGGCTCGCAGCTGTTCGAGGTGCGCGTGGCCGGCAGCATTGCCGGCGGCGGACCGCCACTGGCGGTGATGGACCTGGGCGCGGCGCAGGACCTGTTTGGCCCCGGCCTGAGCCGCGTCGATGTGCGGCTGCAGCCTGGCAGCGACCGCAGCCAGGCCTTGGCCCAATGGCAAGCCAGCGGACCCTGGCCGGCGCAGTTGCTGGTGGCCGAGCCGGCCGATGCCGCCTCGCGCGTGAGCCAGCTCTCGCGCGCCTACCGCGTCAACCTCACCGTGCTGGCTCTGGTGGCGCTTTTTACCGGCGCCTTTTTGGTGTTTTCCGTGCTCTGGCTGAGCGTGGCCAAGCGGGCGCCGCAACTGGCGCTGCTGGGCGTGCTGGGCTTGAGCGGGGGCGAGCGCCTGCGCTGGGTGCTGGCCGAATCGCTCGTCCTGGGGCTGGTGGGCAGCATCGCCGGCATCGCTCTGGGCACCGGCCTGGCCGCGCTGGGTTTGCAGCTGCTCGGCGGCGACCTGGGCGGCGGCTACTTTCCCGGCACCGAGCCGCGCCTGCAGTGGAGCACTGCAGCCGCGCTGGCCTATGGGGCGCTGGGCGTGCTGGCTGCCGGCGTGGGCGGCTGGTGGCCGGCGCGTGCGGCCCAAACGCTGCCGCCGGCGCAGACGCTCAAGGGGCTGGGGCTGGCCAGCGGCGGCAAACACCACCTGGGCTGGGCCCTGGGCCTGCTGGCCACCAGCGGCTTGCTGGCCGCCCTGCCACCCATTGCCGGCATGGCGCTGGCCGCCTATGCCGCCGTGGCGCTGATGCTCATCGGCGGCATTGCTGCGCTGCCCGGCCTGATCGAGCTGCTCTACCCCGCAGGCAAACGCCTGCTGGGCCAGCGCCTGCTGCCGCTGCTGGCGATCGAGCGGGCCGGCCGGGTGCGCGAGAGCGCCAGCGTGGCCGTCAGCGGCGTGGTGGCCGCGCTCAGCCTGGCGGTGGCTTTGACGGTCATGGTCAGCAGCTTTCGGATCTCGGTGAGCCAGTGGTTGGACAACGTGCTGCCGGCCGACCTGTACCTGCGCAGCAGCGCCAGCACCGCCGCGGCCGACACCGTTTACTTTGAGCCCGCGCTCATCGATGCGATGCGCCAACTGCCCGGCGTGGCCCGCATCGACACCCTGCGCGTGAGCCAGCTCGGCCTTGACCCTGCCCTGCCGCCCATCAGCCTGATCGCGCGCGACCTCAGCGAGCCCCGGCTGAGTCTGCCGCTGATTGGCGAGCCCGTGCCGGCGCCGCCCGGGCAGATGGCGGTGTATGTCAGCGAAGCCGTGGTCGAGCTCTACGGCGCGCGCGTGGGCGAGCCCTTCGAGCGCCTGAACACCGCACTGGGTGCGGGCGCGGCCCAAGCGCCCCAATTCTTCGTGGCCGGCATCTGGCGCGACTACGCGCGCCAGTTTGGCGCCATCATGATGGATCAGCGTGACCACCAACGCACGAGCGGCGACACACGCATCAACGACCTGGCCGTATGGCTTGCCCCCGGCCAGGATGCAGCGGCGGTGCAGCAAGGCCTGGGACAGTTGCTGCAACCACAAGGGCAAGGCAATGCGCAGTCGGTCGAGATGGCCTCCAGCGCGCAAATTCGCGCCCTCTCGCTGCGCATTTTTGACCGCAGCTTTGCCGTGACCTACTGGCTGCAGGCGGTGGCCATCGGCATCGGCCTGTTTGGCGTGGCCGCCAGCTTCAGCGCGCAGGTGCTGGCCCGGCGCAAAGAGTTCGGTCTGCTGGCCCATCTGGGCCTGACGCGCGGCCAGGTGCTGGCCGTGGTTGCCGGCGAAGGCCTGGCCTGGACGGCCGTCGGCGCCCTGGCCGGCCTGCTGCTGGGCCTGGGGGTGTCGGTGGTGCTGGTGCATGTGATCAACCCGCAGAGCTTTCGCTGGACGATGGAGCTGCACATCCCGCTGCTGCGCCTGCTGTGGCTGGCGCTGGCGGTGATGCTGGCCGGCACCCTCACCGCCTGGCTGGCCGGCCGGGCAGCGGCCGGTCGCGACGCGGTGCTGGCCGTCAAGGAGGACTGGTGATGGCACCGCGCGCCCTGCTGGCGCGCCGCCGGTATTTGCAGTGGCTGGCCAGCCAAGTGCCCTCGCTGACGCTGGCCGCTGCCGCCTGGCCGCAGGCGGCCACGGCCCTGAGCGCGCGGCCGCTGGACTTTCCGCGCGACTTCGGCGCCCACCCCGATTTGCGCACCGAGTGGTGGTACATCACCGGCCATGCGCAAGACCGGTCAGGGCGCTTGTTCGGCTTTCAGCTGACGTTTTTCCGCACGCGGGTCGATGTCGCGCAAAGCCTGCAATCGCGCTTTGCCGCACGCCAACTGATCTTTGCCCATGCGGCGGTCACCGACGTGCAAGGCCGCAAGCTTTGGCACGACCAGCGCATCGCCCGCCAGGGCTTTGGGCTGGCGCAGGCCAGCAAGGAAGACACCGACGTGCGCCTCGATCGCTGGAGCCTGCAGCGCCAGGGACCGGTGCAGGCCAGCCTCTACAGCGCCAGCCTACCAGCCCAAGACCTGGCGCTGGAGCTGCAATTTCGCACCACGCAGCCGCTGTTGCTGCAGGGCCAGCAAGGCCTGTCGCGCAAAGGCCCTCAGGCAGCCCAGGCCAGCTACTACTACAGCCAGCCGCAACTGGCCGCGCAAGGGCGCATTGGCCTGAAGGGCCAGAGCTTTGAGGTGCAGGGCCGCGCCTGGCTCGACCACGAATGGAGCGAGGAGCTGCTGCACCCGCAGGCCCAAGGCTGGGACTGGATCGGCATGAACCTGGACGACGGCAGCGCCCTGACCGCCTTCGTGCTGCGCCGCGCCGATGGCAGCGCGCTGTGGGCGGGCGGCTCCTACCGAACAGCGGGCGGCGCCAGCCGCAGCTTCGAGCCCCACGAGGTCAAGATGACGCCACTGCGCCACTGGCCAAGCCCGCGCTCGAAGGCCCGCTACCCGGTCGAGTGGCAAGTCGACACGCCCGCAGGCCGCCACAGCGTCAAAACCCTGCTCGACGACCAAGAGCTCGACAGCCGCAGCTCCACCGGCACGATCTACTGGGAAGGCCTGAGCGACCTGCTCGACGCCCAGGGCCGGCGCGTCGGACGCGGCTACCTCGAGATGACCGGCTACGCCGCACCGCTGAAGATGTCGTGAGCCGACGGCCAAGGCCGCGCACCACTCACAAGATCTGCGACAAGCGCACCTTCTCCCACCCGCCCGCCTGCCAAAACCGCTCGGTCGCTGCGCTGCGATCGATCAGCAGGCGGGCGGCTAAGGGTGCGATTGGGGTGTGCTCGGGATCGATCAGCAGCACCCACACCGGCTCGTCGCCGCCGGCCGGTGCGGCCATGGGGCCGAGCCACTGCAACTGACGCAGCGTCTGCAGCAAGGCCTCTAGCTGCAGCGGGTCGACTTGAAGCTCGCGCGCCATCGCCTCGGCCGTCATGCCGTGCGGCGGCTGGCTGCGGGCGCGGCGCAGCAGGCGCAGGCTCTCGAGCGCGAGCTCAAAACCCCAGCCGGCGCCTGGGCTGCGCCGCAGCCGCCCGGCCAGCAGATGGGGCAGATGGGCGGTGACCACCGCGCCGGCCAACACGATCAGCCAGGCCAGGTAGATCCACACCAGCAAGATGGGCACGGTGGCAAATGCGCCGTAAACCAACGAATAGGTCGGCACGCTTTTGAGGTAGAGCGCAAGCAACTGCTTGGCCAGGGCAATGCCGACGGCCACGCACAGGCCGCCGGCCCAGGCATGGCTCCACTTCACATGGGTGTTGGGCATGGTGCGGTACATCGTCGCCATCGCGCCTGAGAGCAAAATGAACTCGAGCACATTGACGAGCGCGCCCACCAGGCCGGAGCCGGCCTTGGCACCACCCAACCAGGGCAGCACCGCCGAGGTCGCCGCCAGGCTGCCGGCCAAGAGCAAGGGGCCGATCGTGATCGCGGCCCAATAGATCACCAGCCGCTGGGCCAGCGGGCGGGGCTGGCGCACGCGCC